>JAIPEL010000034.1 GCA_021737185.1 Desulfobacterales bacterium
CGTCCAGATTGATCAAAAATGAAACTTTGCCTCGAAGCCTCTGCCTATGTAGGGAACGGCCTCCGTGCCGTTCCGAAAGGCACGACACGGAGGTCGTGCCCTACAAAAACCCCGGCTTCGACCGAAGTTTCACATAAGAGGCGGGCGGATTTCCCGTGGGGCGCTGCCAGCCGTCGCCTAATAAACATAGGGCACCTTCAGGTTATAGCCTTTGTAAACCACAAAGGTTTCCACAGAACGGATTCCTTTGAGCCGGTAGACTTCGGTGGTGTAGAAATCAAGCAGGTTGAAATCTTCTTTGAGCAGCACCACCAGCATCAGATCGTAACGCCCGGTCACTACGCTGGCCGAGACCACACCCTTGAGCGCGGAAATCTCCTTTGCCTTGTCGACCAGATTCAAGGTGTCCAGTTTGACCCCGATCATGCATACCGTGTGATCCGGCATGGCCTCAGGATCCACGAGACCGGAAATCTCCAGCACGTCTTCGTCGACGAGCTTTTTCACCCGCTGTCGGACCGTGTTTTCGGAAAGGGAGAGATCGTCTGCAATCGCCTTGAACGATTTTCTGCCGTCACGAAGGTGGCGGATGATGGCGATGGAGTTTTCGTCGAGCTTCATGGCGGGCCGATCCGCATCGGAACTGGTGGGGGTCAAGGGGGTTCGGCGTCGAACCCATATATTTCACTCTTATAAAAAATGAGGTTTCTGTCAATATTTTTATTAATATTCTACGATAATTTAAAAATATAGCCTAAATTTTTAAATTATGATCAATAATCAGTATTGAATGAACTACCCCGCCGCAAGCAGCGGGGTATCAAATGCCCAATGTCTTTTATATCGCCGCAAGCGGCGGGGAATTCGACCCTCATAGATTAAACTGGCCGCCCCGGCGGTCAGAGGCGGGGGTTATGTGAAACTTCGATCGAAGCCGGCGGCAAAAACCGACCTGCCCCCGCCTTGGGTTTTGGAGGTTGGAGGGCCACGCTCCGTCGTGGCCGGTATTGGGTCATTGCTGGCAACACGGACGCGACAGAGCGCGTCCCTCCACCGTCAGGGGCTTCGACACAAGTTTCACCCTTGATCAAATCCCGTTCGAGAACGGGACGGCAGGGCTTATGTGAAACTTCGAACAAAACTTCTACAAGAAAAGCCGGTTGTTGTTTCGCCGTCGGGCCGCGGCGCGGGACGTGCTGGCCCCTTGACACCCCCGGTGACAACGGATATCGACGGAGAGCGCTTTCAAAACAACGTTTCGAATTTTTCAATGACGGGAGTCGACCATGACGCTGGAAGAAAACATCATCGACATGCTGAAAAAAAACGACATCGATTACGAGCTGCACGAGCACGAACCGGTCTACACCAATCCGGTCATGGCCGAAAAGCTCGGCGTGAGCGAAGGAGAAACGGTGAAGTCCCTGGTGCTGAGCACCAAGGAAAAGGAGATGATCGTGCTGGTTCTGCCCGGGGACAAGAAGGTGGACTGGAAACGGACGGCCAAGGGCGTCGGAACCAAGAAGGTGACATTTGCAAAGCCCGAGGCGGTCAGCGAAGCCGTCGGCTGCGAGGTGGGCTGCGTGCCCCCCTTCGGCCATCTGACCGAGCTGCCGATTTACATGGATCCGGAGATGACCAAAAAAGAATACATCTACTTCAATCCCGGGGTCCATGACAAATCTTTCAAAATCAAGGCCTGGGACCTGAAAAAACTCTGCAGTCCGAAGATGATTTAGCCGGGAATGCGCCGCAGGCGCATTTCCGGCTAAGCGGCGCAGCCGCGTTTTATAAAAGCGCTCCGCGATCTTTGCGGAGCGCTTTTATTTGGCCATCAACTGCGTGACCGCTCCTTCCAGGCCGTCGAGGGTCAATTCGAACATCGGAAAGATCTGCCGGATGATGGTGATAGTCCGGGTGTAGTCCCACATTCGGCTTGGCACCGGATTGAGCCATACCGAATGGGGAAAGGTCGTTGATAGAAACTGCAGCCGCTCGATGCTCGGTTTTCCGCTGCGTTCCTCCAGGTGGATGGAGCCGTCTGTGGCCATCAGCTCGTAGGGCGCCATGGAGGCGTCTCCGACGATGATCCAACGGGTTTCCGGATCGAGGCGGACCATGTCGTCCAGTTTTTTCGGCTTGCGATACCGGGACGGATCCTCCCAGATCTGGTCGTATATGGTGTTGTGGAAAAAGTAGGTTTTGATGTCTTTGAACTGGGCCCGCGCGTATTCGAACAGGGTCTGGACCACCGGAATATAGGGGTCCATGGAATAGCCGCCGTTGTCGATGGCCAGGATCACCTTGAGCCGGTCTTTTAAGCTTCGATCGAAGACGATTTCGATCTCGCCGGCGTTTTTCATGGTCTGATAAATCGTCTCTTCGACGTTGAGCCGGTCCTTGGGGCCGGTGGGCCGCAGGTTGCGCAGCCGTTTGAGGGCCTCTCCGATGAGAGATTCGGTCAAGGGCCCGGTCCGGGAGTAGTCCTTGTACCGCCGGTCCATGGCGACCTTGACCGCGGACTTGTTTCGGGAGACCCCGCCGACCCGCATGCCGCCGGGATGGGTTCCGGAGTGGCCCACCGGCGAGGTGCCGCCGGTGCCGATCCACCGGTTTCCGCCGTGGTGCTCGCCGTCCTGCTCCTTGAGCCGCTCCTTGAAATAATCGATCAGCTCTTCCGGGGTCAGATTTTTGAGCTTTTCGGCGTCGACCCCCAGAATTCTGGCCATTTCCTCCGGTGCCTGCAGCCACTGGGAAAGCAGCGCCCGGGCAAACTCGTCGAGGTCGAAGCCTTCCGGATCGGGCAGATCGGCCCCTTCGAAATGGTGGGCAAAGACGCGGTCATACAGGTCAAAGTAGCGTTCGCTTTTCACCAGGACCGCCCGGGCCGATGTATAGAAATCTTCCAGGGAGTTGACCAGCCCCATGCTCAACGCTTTTTGCAGCGTCAGAAAGTTGGTCGGACTGACCGGGATTCCCACGTCCCGCAGCTTGTAGAAGAATTGGATGAACATGGGTCTACTGAAAAGTTAAATGGTTAAATGGTTGAATGGTCAAGTGGGAAAAACCCCTTCGGTACGGTTAGTCGTTTCTCTTTGTCTGAGGCCTGGATACTTTACCGATTCGACGAATCGACCAATCAACCAATTCACTGTTCTATCCGCTAAAACAATCTCCTCCTGCTGACGGCTGTGTTTGCCCGCTCATAGTCCTGGCTCTTTTTGAACAGCACCCCCAGATAGGGGATTTCGCCCTTTTCCAGGTTCTTGGGACGGAAATCCGGGTCCGCCTTGAGGGCGCGGATCCAGTTGATCAACTCCCGGGTGGCGGGCTTTTTTTCAACGGCGTCGATTTCCCGCAGCCGATAGAAGGTGTTCACCGCGTTGGCCAGCAGGTCTGCATCGATATCCGGAAAATGGACGCCGATGATCTTTCGCATCATCTTCGGATCCGGAAAAGCGATATGGTGGAAGTTGCACCGGCCTAGGAACGGATCCGACAGGTCCTTTTTGGCGTTGGAGGTGATGACGATGACCGGCCGGTGCCGCGTCCGGACCGTTTTGTCGACTTCGATGATGTCGAACTCCATTTGATCCAGGACGTCGAGCATGTCGTCCTGAAAATCGGTGTCGGCCTTGTCGATTTCGTCGATGAGCAGCACGGTACGATGTTCGGCCACAAAGGCTTGGCCGATTTTGCCCATTTTGATGTACTCTTCGATATTGCTGATGTCCCGCTTGGAGTCGCCGAATCGGCTGTCGTTGAGCCGGGTCAGCGTGTCATACTGATAGAGGGCTTCGATCAGCTTCATGCTCGATTTGACGTTCAAAACGATCAAGGGCATTTGCAGGTTTTCGGCAATGGCATGGGCCAGCATCGTCTTGCCGGTGCCCGGCTCGCCTTTGAGCAAAAGGGGCATCTCCAGGGCCATGGATATGTTGACGATGTGCGCCAGCTCGTCGTCGAGTACGTAGCGGCGGGCGCCGGTGAAACGGTTCTTGTCGTTTTCCGTCATGAAACAAACCTCCCAATTGAATTGCAACCCGGATCTTCCGGCTGCTTCGGATCGATCCTCATTTTGCGGTCATCCGCTGTTTCGGATTTTGTCCGACAAAGACGCCGTCAACTCCAGCACCCGTTCGGCGTGGGCCCGGTCGATCGACCCCGTGCCGCAGCTCGGGGTGATGAGCGATTGTCGAAGGAGACGCTCACGGTCCACTCCGAGGGCGGCGGTTTTCTCGATCTGATCCTGCCACCGGGAAAAAAGAGAATCCACGGTCTGTTCATCGATGTCCTCGGCCCGTGAGGTCGGCACGATGCCCCAGGCGACGATTCCCCCCGAATCGACAAACCGAATCAGGTCGTCCGCATAAAGGACGAATCGGTCGAAATAGGAAAAGGCGTCGAAGTTGACGATGCCGATGGAGGTGCCCAGCACCAGGGACCAGTCTGTATTGGCGCAGACATGGATGCCGGCGATTCCCCCTTCGGACCGGACCGCGTCGATCACTTCCTCCAGGCAGGAGAGCACATCCGGCCGGGAAATACTGGTAAATTCCGAGGTGCCGAAACCGGCAAGGGCAGGCTCATCGAGAAATAAGATCACCGGTTTTCCCAACGCCGACAGCTTGCGCACCTGCCAGCGCGCCCGTTGGGCCAGCAGCTTGACGGCTGCGTCCCGGAGCCGGTCGTCATAGTATATAACCGCCCCGCTCTGGTCCTTGACGGCGGTGGTCAAGGTGATCGGTCCGGTGATCTGGCCTTTGACCGCGGCCGGGGGGACGGCCAGCGCCGAAACCCTCTCCAGAAAAAGGAAAAATCCTTCGGCGACCGCCGGATCCATGGCAAACCGCGACTGTAGCAGATCCTGCTGTTCGTCGACCACGGCCATGTATTCTTCGTAAAAGCTGAGCAGCTGATCGTCGAAATCCGGCGTGTCGGTGCGAACCACTTCGTCGCCGGGCGCCCCTGTCAGACCGGGCATTCCCGGCAGAAACTGGGAGATCATCCCTTCCTGCTTTCGGCACGGAAGCTGGACCCAGAGTGGAATGTCGGGCGTTCGGCGAAGAACGAGGTCCAGCGCCTCTTGGGGGTCCTCCAAAGGAAGGCTGCCGATCAAAACCGCCAGGCAGCGAGGGATAAAGGGGGATGTCATCAGTCACCTCTCAAACAGTTTCACGGTTGTAAGGTATCCTATCCCGGATATTTCACGCCCCTGAGGTGTCCATTGGCAAGGCATTCAAGGGCGCCGCTGTAGTTGACTTACCGCAAGCCCTTGATAACGCAGCCAATGGGCACCTCAGGGAGCGCCCTTCGGGTGAAATCTTTTCAGAAAGTCGAATTGTAACAATCCGATGGACAAATGGCAACCAGGGAAGCCGGACAACGATGGTAAGCAATTGACAGCCTCCGGGGCCGATGATAAACATTTTGCGCTGTGCTTTGGCCCCATTGAAAGGGCCTCTGCAACCCCGATGACAGCCGACTGCAAGGATATCGATGGCAGAGATCATCTCGTTTGACAACCGCCGCCAGAAGGCAGAAGACCGGGTAAAAGGCCAGGAGCGGAAGCGCAAGTTCGAGGCTGTGCGCCGGATGCTCAACTGTACGCACTGCAGCACCAAATGCCTCAAGTGCGGGGTTCCGGTGGGTCCGGAAAATCATCCGGACCGGCGGTTTTCCCACCTGCGAATTCCATACCGGTTCTGCGATACCTGCGCAGAAGACTACATGGAATATATCGAACGGCTGAAAGGACGGGCCAACCCGGACCATTACTGGCAAAACGATCAATGGCTGGAGACGTGGGGCAAGTGGATCGAGTATCAAAATTCAATGGATCAATATGTGCGGTCCCGGGAGTTTTTGGAACTCATCAAAGAGCTTAAACCGACCACTCCCGAGGGATAGGAGGGCTGTATGTTTGGAATCGGAATGCCGGAACTCATCATCATCCTGGTGATCATCCTGATCATTTTCGGGGCCGGCAAGCTCCCGGAGATCGGTGCAGGGATCGGCAAGGGAATCAAGAACTTCAAGAAGGCCACCAGCGAGGTGGAAAACGAAGAGGCCAAGAAAATCGAAGAAGAAGACCCGGAAAAGAAATCCTAGCTCGGTCCGGCCGCCCAGGGATACATCGCATCACCGTGCAGCGGGAGGATTTCGCCGGGAATCCTCCCGTTGTTGTTTCTGAACCTGGAGGCGCCGGAACCAAGTACCTTCGGGCGCAATGATGGTGACTGTCTTTTTCACCGCCGAGGCGCCGAGGCCGCAGAGGATGCACAGAGGAGATCGTGAAGGTTTTCTCTGCGCCCTCTGCGTCTCGCGGTGAGTTTTCATCAGAAGGGGATGTCGTCGTCCGCCGGTTCCGGATAAGACGGCTCCCGATCATTGCCGGAGGGCTTTTGGTCTCGATACCCGCCGCCGCCGGTGGACCCCTTCGGTCCCAGCATCTTCATGTCGCTGGCGATAATTTCCGTGGTGTATCGGGTGACCCCGTCTTTTTCCCAGGAACGGGTTTGGATGCGCCCTTCGATATACACCTGCCTGCCTTTGGATAGATACTCGCCGCAGATTTCCCCCAGCTTTCCAAAGGCGACGATCTGGTGCCACTCGGTGCGCTCCTGCATCTCGCCGGTGTTTTTATCCTTCCATTTCTCGGAGGTGGCAATTGGAAAGTTTGCTACAGGCAAGCCGCTTTGGGTATAGCGGATCTCAGGATCCTTCCCCAGATTTCCGATGAGTATCGCCTTGTTGATCATCTTCCTCCTCCCCGTGAAAATGTTTGAGTCGCTCCACCCCTACGCGAAAAGTAGGGCGGTGTCAATTTTCTCGATGAAGCCCCGAGGAATGTCATCTTGACAATATCGATAATGAAGATCGGCCCAGAAGCTTCCACGTGGATTGGCTGTACAAAGTGCGGGTTCACTGGTATGGATTGCCCCGCGGCGCTCCGGGTTCGGCGTCGACCTTTTTGGAAGGAAACGACATGGCAACCGTCACCGACGCGGCCAAGGGCTACTTTTTCGCGATCCTTGCTGCGATTTTATGGGGAATCTCAGGGCCTGCCGCCAAATTTTTGTTTCAAAGCGGCGTGACACCCTTCCAGCTGGTGCAGCTGCGGATGACCATTGCCGCGGGCGCACTATTTCTCTGGCTGCTGATCCGGGACCGTTCTTTGCTTAAAATCGACAGGTCCGACATCGGTTACTTTGGCCTCCTGGGAACCTTCGGGCTGGCGGCGCTGCAGTTCACGTATCTTTTCACCATCAGCTTCGTCATGAAGTCGACGAAGAAACCCGGGCCCTGATCCGGGCCCGGAGCGGACATGAACCCCGGCGGTGATCCAAAAAACGCCGCTCCTTCAGCGCGGCGCATCAAACGGCGGGTCGCTGCCCCCGTCCATGAATTTTTTGCGGCTACCGGCCCCGGCCTCGAACCGTTGTGCTGCCGGGAGCTTCTGACGCCGCCAGTATCGGCGGCGGATGCCGCCGTTGTGCCCGGCGGGGTGACTTTCTCCGGCAAGCTCACGGATCTGTATCGGGCCAACTTGCACCTTCGCACCGCCAACCGGATTCTGATGCGGATCACTGAATTTTCGGCGGAAAATTTCCGCCAGCTTCAACGCCGCCTGTCCTCGGTGGACTGGGAACTTTTTCTTCCCCGAGAGGCGGCGGTCCAGGTCCGGGTCAGCACCCGGCGCTGCCGGCTTTACCACAGCGAAGCCGTCGCCCGAAGGGCCGAAGAGCAAATTCGAAATTCCCTCGGATCCCCGCCGGCCCGGGACGCCGCTGACCAGACGCCCTGTCTTGCTTCCGTCTTTGTCCGGGGAGAAAACGACCGGTTTCTGGTTTCGGTGGACAGCAGCGGTGACCTGCTCCATCGGCGGGGAATCAAAACCCACCCTTCGACAGCGCCGCTTAGAGAGACCCTGGCCGCGGCGGTACTGATGTGGGCGGGGTTCGATCCCTCCAAGCCGTTGGTGGACCCCATGTGCGGCAGCGGAACGTTTTCCCTGGAAGCGGCGCTGATGGCCGGAAGGATCCCGCCCGGCTGGTACCGGCGGTTTGACTTCGAAGCGTGGCCGTCTTTTCGGCTCCCGCAGTGGCGCCACCTTCGGAAAAAGGCAAAAGAACAGATCGTGGTACCGGAGCAGATCCGTATCTTTGCAGGCGACCGCGACCTGGACTCGCTTGCGAAGCTGCGCGGCTGCCTGAACGCCCATGATCTTCAACGGTATGTAGCCCTGTTTGCCGGGGACTTCTTCGACCTTCGTCCAGCGAAAATCCTACCGGAGTCCGGCCTGGTGGTGCTCAACCCGCCTTATGGCCGCCGCATGGATCCGGGAACCGGGGACGCAGATATGGCACGGGTGCTCGATCACCTGAAGCGCTTTTTCAAGGGGTGGACAGCCGCCCTGGTCTCCCCGCCGGGTCTGCTTGACCGAATCCCGTTTCCGCATCGGAGCCGGCCTTTGGTCCACGGTGGATTGAGGCTGAACCTCGTCACCGGGCGCATTCCGACACGGTGATGCGCCGGAAACACCACACTCCTTGCCAGCCTGAGATGTGAAGGGTATATTTCCGAAAAAAATGAGCGCCCGGAAATTCGAAGCACGAAATCCGAAATCCGAAACAAATTCAAATGATCGAAATTTGATAGTCTCGTAAAAAGGCCGAATATTCCTTTTTCCGTCATTCCCGCGAAAGCGGGAATCCAGTGTTTTTAAATACTTATGGAAACCGAATAAAGCCCGACGAAGGTTTCGGGTGCTTTTTACGATTTCATCAAATTCGAATGACAATACCAGGAGAGTTCCCATGGCTCTTTCCGTTGTCGACCTGTACCGGAAAGTACTTCCCCGGACCAATTGCGGGGACTGCGATTTTCCGACCTGCCTGGCCTTTGCCAGCATGGTGGTTTCGGAAAAGCTTCCTCTTTCCAACTGCCCGCATCTGAGCCCGGAGGTGGTGGCGCGCTGCCAGCCCGAACTCGATGCCCAGCATGCGGCCGGAAAGTGGGTGAAAAAGGATCCGGCCGCAGAGGCCCTTCAGTGGGCCCGGCAGCGGGCTGCTTCTTTGCACATGGAAGATCTGCCCGAAAGAATCGGCGGTGAACTCAAGCGCGAAGGCGGGCAATTGCTGCTGGAGCTGCCGTATTTCGACGGCAAGATCCAGGTGCGATCCGACGGGATGACATCCACAAGCGGCGACGAGCTGGATCGTTGGGAGCAGACCTTCCTGTACAATCATCTGGCCCAGGGCGGCAGTGCTGCCCCCTCCGGGATCTGGAAGAGTTTCGAAGAGATCCCGAACACGATTTCGAAAGTCAAATCGATGCGGGCCCATGTCGAAGAGCCGATCGGCGAGCGGTTTTCCGGCCGCCGAGAGGACCTGTATTCTGCTGGAAAGACGATGGGCGGCGTCGATGTGAGAAGCGATTTTCCAGATGCCGACGCGGCTTTGCATTTTTTCGCTTTGCCCCGGGTGCCGCTGCTGCTGCTCTTCTGGGATGCCGAGCCGGCCGAGGAGATCGGCGCCCGGGCCAAACTGCTCTTCGACGAAACCGTGACGGTGCATCTGGACATCGAATCGATCCTTTTTTTAAGCGAACACCTGCGCCGGAGGCTCTGCGGGGGATGAAAGGATTCCCTTCTCAGATCGATCGTGTGATTGACACCGATGTCCTGGTGATCGGCGGAGGCGGCGCCGGCGCCGGCGCCGCGATGGGCGCGGCCCGCCGCCGGTGCCGCGTATTGGTCGCCGCCAAAGGGAGGCTGGGGCGCAGCGGAAGCACTCCTCTTTCCAGCGCGGTGGTGGCTATGGATGGAGAAAGTGCCCGGAAGATGGGCCAGCGACGGGCCGACCCGTCTCTGACCCCGGATCGGTGGTTCGAGCAGATCGTCGGGCACGGGTTTTTTCTCAGCGAGCAGCCCCTGGCGCAGCTCTATGTCGAGCAGGCGCCGGCCAGGGTGGCCGAACTCCTCGGCTGGGCGCGCCGGGCCGGTCAGCCGTTTTTCTTCGGCGCCGGAGGATCATGGATCACCACGGGCCGGGCCATTGGCCGATCCCTTTGCCAGGGGATACGGGAGTCGCCTCCGATCGATCTGCTCGAAGATGTGATGATCTGCGAGTTGACCTGCAGCCGGGGCCGCATTTCCGGGGCTCTGGGCATCGATATCTACTCCGGCGAACTGGTCTATGTCGCCTGCCGGGCGGTTGTCATTGCCACCGGCGGGTTTCACCCGTTTTCCTTTAAGTGCACCGCCGGGGACAATACCGGCGACGGCATTGGCATGGCATTTCGGGCCGGAGCCGCGGTGGCGGACATGGAATTTCTTCTCTTCTGTCCGGGGGCGCTTTTTTCTCCCCGTATCCACCGGGGGTCGATTCTGCCGATGTTTCTTTACGGAACCGGCCAGATCCGGCCGGATATCGTCGATGCAAAAGGATCGGACCTGTTTGCAGCCCTGCCGGCAGAGGTTCGCCGCCTGGCGCAGGATCCGGCGTGGTTCAAGCTGGCGCACGCGTTCATCTGGTCCGAGGCCCTGGCGGCCGGCAGGGGCACTTCAGCCGGCGGGCTCTTTTTCGATTTCCGCCGGTATTCTTCATGGCGCTACTTCAAGGGGCTGCTGCTTACGTTCATGGTGTTCAAAAAGTTCTATGGCCGCCGCTTTCATTATCAGCACAGAAGCGTCCGGGACCTTTTCGATTCGATCCGGCGCCGCGGGCGCTGGGAGGTCGGTCTCTGCTGTGAGTACAGCTTGGGCGGGGTGGTGGTGGACGCCGGGATGCAAACCGCGGCAGCCGGGGTGTTCGCCGCCGGGGAGGCCGCCAGCGGCACGTTCGGGGCCACCCGTACTTCACGCGCCTTGACCGAGATGCTGGTGCAGGGCTTTGTTGCAGGAGAGTCTGCGGCCGCTTGGTCGAAAGACGTCGATGACCCGGCCCCGGCCGAAGATCGGATCGAACAGGCCTGCCGCAAAGTCCTCGCCCCCCTCACGCGGAGCGGCGGGACGGCCCCCGGGCCGGTCCTGGAAACGATCGAGGCCATTGCCGATGGCGCCCTCGGGGTACGGCGAAGCGCCGGGGCCCTGGAAAAGGGCCTTGCCCGGGCCGCGGCGCTTCGCCGGGAGATCCTGCCCCGGCTGGCGGTGCAAAGCCCGAACCGGCGCTACAACCTGGAGTGGATCCAGGCACTGCAGCTGGAAAACCAGCTTTTCTGCCTGGAGGCCGCACTCCGGGCCGCTCTGAGGCGGGCAGAAAGCCGGGGCCAGCACATTCGCTCCGATTTTCCCCATGTGGACAACGGTCGGTGGCTCCGGCGGCTTCATTTTGAAAACCGCGGCGGGAAGCCGGCCCTGCGGCCCCGGCAGCCTTCCTTCTGCTGCCTTTCTCCGCCGCAGCGGGACTTTCCCGGCGTGCTGGACTATGCACTGGACCGTCGGCGGCAGGAAACGGGGCGCCTGAATTGAACATCGAGGTGCAGATTGCAAGGAGCCGCCCGGAGGATGGCGGGGCGGCGTACCGCCAAGTCTACCATGTCCCGGTGCCGGACGGCGCCGGCTGGACGGCGATGGACCTTCTTGACTACATCCAGCGGCGCTTGGACGGAAGCCTTGGCTATTTTCGCCACAGCGCCTGCGGCCGGGGCCTTTGCCGCCGCTGTGCAGCGCGCATCAACGGCAACGTCGGTTATCTTTGCGCCCATATCGTCGAAGACGAACGTCCACTCGTCCTGGAGCCGATCTCCGAATCGCGGAGGATCCGGGACCTGGTCTGCCGATGATCCTGGGGCTTTGACAAACACGGGCCGAGCGCATAAAAGGAAAAAGGTCCGAAAGACGAGAACCCATCTTGGAAAGTGATTCAGGGAAAAGGAGGCGCACGATGGACGATTGCATTTTTTGCAAGATCATCAACGGTGAAATTCCGAGCGTGAAGGTATATGAAGACGACCGGGTGTTTGCCTTCGAAGACATCAATCCGATTCGCGACGGCCACACCCTGATCATTCCCAAGTCCCATGCAGAAAACATCTGGGAAATGTCCGCGGAAGATATGGCGGCAGTGGCCAAGGCGGCCAGGAAATTGGCCGGGGCGATCCGGAAGGCGCTCGATCCGGCGGGCATCGCCTGCCTCCAGCTCAACGGTCGGGCGGTCAATCAACTCGTCATGCACTATCATTTGCACCTGATCCCGCAAAAAGAAGACGACCCTGAGCTGACCATGACCGCCTGGAAGCTGGTCGCCGGCGACATGGACCGGATCGGCAAGACCGGAGAAAAGATCGCTGCCGCGGTGTCGTGACCGCAAACGCCCGGTGCTGGGATCCACACCCAGACTTTCAATTTCCCGGAACAAAAGGACATCGTTGATGGACCCATTTCAGTACGAATCCGAGCTCGAAATTTTTCCAGAAGGCGAAACCGTTTTTGAGGCAGGCCAGACAGGAGACCGGATGTACGTGGTCGCCTCAGGAACTGTCGACGTCCTGGTGGGAGAAAAGGTGGTCGAAACGGTGGAGGCGGGCGGAATCGTGGGAGAGATGGCGCTGCTTGGGACCAAAACCCGCAGTGCCACGGCAGTGGCAAAAGCCGAATGCCGTCTTCTTCCCATCGACGAGGCTTTTTTCCTCCATCTGATCCAGCAATCGCCCCGGTTTTCCATCAAGGTGATGAAGATCATGGCCGACCGGCTGCGGCGTTCCAACAATCCGGACTCATGAACCTGGAAAAGATTCAGCAAGCCGCAGACCGGCTTAAAGGAAAGGCCCATGTCACCCCCGTCCTCACCTCCCGGACCTTGAACCGGATGGTGGGTGCCGAAGTCTTTTTTAAATGCGAAAATTTTCAACGGATCGGCGCCTTCAAGTTTCGGGGGGCATACAATGCCATTGCCGCACTCGCGCCGGATCCGAGCAAAAAAACGGTGCTGACGTTTTCTTCGGGCAACCACGGTCAGGCCGTCGCCCTTGTCGGCCGGATGCTGGGTCTGCAGACCATGGTGGTGATGCCCGACAATGCGCCCGCAATTAAACGCGCCGCCACAGAGGGGTACGGCGCCCGCGTCGTCGACTACGACCCGGAGAAGACAAGCCGGGAGAAAATCGCACGCCAGATGGCCGAGGACGAAAACTACCTTCTGATACCGCCCTTCGACCATCCGGAGGTTATCGCGGGGCAGGGGACGGCCGCCCTCGAGCTTTTCGAGCAGGCCGGCCCCATGGACTGGCTTCTGGCCCCCTGCGGCGGCGGCGGCCTGCTCAGCGGAAGCGCGGTGGCCGCCCGGGGGCTGTTCGACGGATGCCGGGTCGTCGGCATCGAGCCGGCGCTGGCCGACGACGCCGCCCGATCCTTTCGGACAGGCCGGCTGCAACGCGTCGACAACCCACAGACCCTGGCCGACGGCTGTCGTACCGCCTCCCTGGGACAGCTCACGTTTCCGCTGATCCGACAGCTGGTTTACGACATGCAGACCGTCTCCGAGGAGGCGATCGTCGAGGCCGTGAAGTTCTTTTTCTTCCGGATGAAGCTGGTGGTCGAGCCTTCGGGCGCCCTGGGCCTTGCCGCCCTTCTTTCCGGGGCTGTCAGGCCGTCCGGCCGGGTCGGCGTGATCCTCAGCGGTGGAAACGTGGATGCTTCCACCATGGGCCGAATTCTGGGGGAGTCGGATCGATGAACCGGCAGGACCGTTGATATCGCTTCAGAGATGCGGTGCGCACCGCAGTTGCGCCTTGAACCGATGGATGATATGAAGCCTTAAAGCAGTCGCGAGGAAAAAGCTTCGATTGTCCTATCCTCGAGGGGTACCGATGCCTTACCAGGAAATCCTCTTTTCTACCGACGGGTCGATCGGCTATCTGACCCTGAACCAGCCGAAAAAAATCAATGCCCTTTCCAAGAAGATGGTCGCAGAACTGAGCGAAGCGTTGGCTCGCATCGGTGAAAATGAGGCCTTGAAGGTCGTTGTGCTTCGTGCTGCAGGCAACCACTTCTGCGCCGGCCACGACCTTTCGGAAATGGTCGGCTGCGATATGCAGGAGTACCGGTCGATTTTCGAGCGGTGCGGCCGGATGATGATGGCCATCCGCCGCATTCCCCAGCCGGTGATCGCCCAGGTGCAGGGGGTTGCCACCGCTGCCGGCTGCCAGCTGGTCGCGTGGTGCGACTTGGCGGTGGCGGAAATCGGCGCACGGTTTGCCGCCCCGGGTGTGAAGATCGGCCTTTTTTGCACGACACCGATGGTCGCATTGACCCGGGCCATCGGAAGAAAGGCCGCCATGGAGATGCTCATGACGGGCCGATATGTCCCAGCTCAAGAGGCGAAATCCATGGGCTTGATCAACCGGGTGGTCCCCCTTGAGGATCTGGCGTCTGAAACCGAGTCGCTGGCCCGGGAGATTTCGGAGGCAAGCTTCCTGGTTTTGGGAATCGGCAAGCAGGCTTTCTACGACCAAGTCGATATGGAGGATGAAAAAGCGCTGGCTTACGGTGTCCGGACCATTGCATTGAACAACCTGGCTGAAGACGCCCAGATCGGCATTCGGGCGTTTCTCGACAAGAAGACCCCGGAATGGAAAAACCGTTGAAAACAGACGGATTGTCAACCGGGGGATCGTTTCGCCTGAATCCGTGAAGGAGGGGAAATGAGCTTCAAGGAATTGATCGCCGGCCTGCCGATGTTCGAATTCTTCACTGACGAGGAGCTTGAGGCCTTTTCGGGCATCGGGCATTCCCTGGAGGAATTTCATAAAGGGGATGTGATTTTGGGAGTCGGTGAAGGCCAGCCGTCGTTGTTTCTCCTGGTCAAAGGGACCGTGCTGATCACCCGGACTGCCAACAACATCAAGATCCGCCTTTCAAAGCTCGGTCCCGGCGAGCTTTTCGGGGAGATGTCCTTTTTCACCCGGAAGCCGAGAACCAGCGATGTGGTGGCCAACGACGACGTGACCGTGATCCGGATGGACGACGGCTTCTTCGAAAAGGTCGAGCCCCACATCCGGGACAAGATTAAAAACTATTTCATCGAGATCCTGATCAAGCGGCTCGACCTCATGAACGAGCACATCATGAAAATCTCCCGCTTGATGCACTCCTGATAAAATCGCTCCCGCGATTTTATAAGAAGTTTCGCGTTCCGCGAAACTTGGGAAAAATAAAACAAGAGTTGGGGAGTTTTTCTGTCATGCCCGCGGAGGCGGGCATCCAGTGCATATCATTCGGCAGAACTCCATGTAGATCGGCACAGTATTCTCTCAGGGGTTGTTCATGGCTGAAATTGAACCCGGGGTCGAAAGACGCCCGCTGGTGGGAGTGGCGGTCATCGTCATTCGAGACGGGCGGGTTTTGCTTGGGAAGCGAAAAGGCGCCCACGGGCAGGGGACTTGGGCCCTGCCGGGCGGGCACCTGGAGATTTTCGAAACCATAGAAGCGTGCGCAAAAAGAGAGGTCTTTGAAGAAACCGGTCTTTCTATCGGCAGCATCGAACACGCTGCCTTTACCAATGACCTCTTTGAAGAAGAGTCCAAACACTACGTCACTCTTTTTGTTACCGCACCGCATGAAGGCGGCGAGGCGGAGCTCCGGGAACCTGAGAAGTGCGAGCGATGGCAGTGGTTCTCCTGGCAGGATCTTCCAAGCCCGCGCTTTTTGCCGTTGGAAAACCTGCTGGCCCAGGGTTTTTCACCGACGGGCGAAAAGTCTCGAGCCTGATCGAAAGCGAAACCTCTCTCGAAGCCTCCGCCCCTGTAGTGAACGGCCTCCGTGCCGTTCATGAAGGCACGACACGGAGGTCGTGCCCTACAAAGTACCTCGCCTTGGCTCGAAGTTTATCCCGCACTTGATGCGGGGCTTCGCTACGGCCGGGATGACGGACCGGGAATGATGAAGTTTCATACGAGCCCCGCCGCTGGCCGCGCCGCGGCGTCCAGATTGATCAAAAAAGAAACTTTGCCTCGAAGTCTCTGCCTCTGTAGGGAACGGCCTCCGTGCCGTTCCGAAAGGCACGATACGGAGGTCGTGCCCTACGAAAAACCCCGGCCTTGGACGAAGTTTCACATAAGGGAGAAAAGGCAAATCCGGTATAAAGGAAAGGATTCATGAGCAACGTCGACGAAATTGTCCGGAGACGGAAAAAGGCGCACAAAAAACTGCTCGATTTGAAGTCGGAGACCTATCGGGCGTTTCTGGAGATGGAGCGTGCGGCCTATGCCGACGGCGCCCTGGCAAAGAAGCACAAGGAACTCATCGCCGTCGGGATCTCGGTGGTGATCGACTGCGAATCCTGCATGCAGTGGCACATCGAACAAGCGGCGAAGGCCGGCGCCTCCGCCCAAGAGGTGCTCGAAGCCCTGGAGGTCGGTATGGAAATGGGCGGCGGGCCGGCGACGGTCTCGGTTCGGTTCGCCCTGGAAGTGATGGACCAGTTGTTTCGGGAAGGGAGGCCCTCCGATGGGTAGACGGTTCCATGGCTGCCGTCGAACGGCCTGGTTTTTTGTTGTGGTGCTGCTGACCGGCATCATAATTCCGGACGGAAATGCCTGGGGCGCTTCTGCATGGGACAGTCTGCTCAAAAGCTTGAAGGAGGCGCTTCCGGTTGGCGGCTTGTCGGAAAGCGAGATCACAAAGGGGCTGAAAGAGGCATTGGAGATCGGGACCCGAAATGCGGTGGCAAAGGTGTCGACCCTGGATGGGTACTACAGAAATCCGGATATCCGAATTCCGCTGCCCCAGGAGGTGAAAAGGGCCGAAGAGCTTATGCGGACCGTTGGGCTGGGAGATCAACTCGATGCCTTTGTCCTGAGCATGAACCGGGCTGCGGAAAGAGCTGCGCCGGAGGCGAAGGGCATCTTCATCGACGCCGTTTTCCAGATGGGTATCGAAGATGCCCGTCGGATATTAGAGGGGCGCGACAACGAGGCGACCCTCTACTTCCAGGAGCATACCGAAGACCGTCTGACGACGGCTTTTATACCGATGGTTCACGACGCCATGGCCGAAGTCGGCGTCACCCGAATCTGGCAGAGCATCGAAACGCGGATGGAAAGTATTCCCTTTTTGGCCGCATCCTTTCAATTCGATTTGGATCGGTACGTCACGGGAAAGGCCCTGGACGGCCTGTTTCTGGTGCTGGCCGAAGAAGAGAAAAAAATCCGCGAAGATCCCGCAGCTCGGGTGACGGAGCTGTTGGAGAAAGTGTTCGGCAAATAAAATCGCGCAGCGATTTTATTTGAGTTCATAGCGCACCGGCACCTTCACCCACATGTCCACCGGGTCGTCGCCCCGGCGCCCGGGGGCAAAACGCCATCGTTTCACAGCCTGTTTCGCCGCCCGATCCAGGGACCCGTGACCGCTCGACTCTTCGACTTTCACCTCTTTGACGCGGCCGGTTTTGTCCACCAGCACATCGAGGATCACCGTCCCCTGGTATCCCCGTCGCCGGGCGAGGCGCGGATAGTCCGGCGGCGGGTTCCGGCGATAGAGGGGGCGGGCCTCGATCAGGGCAGGGCCGTCATCGTTGGCAGAGCGGGCCTGGGAAACCGTCTCTTCGGCATTGCGGGCGGTTTCGGCCTTTTTGGAAAGCGCGGCGATCCCCTCCGGGATGAGCGGTTCGCTGCTCGTAGATTCTACCGAATCGAAGAGGCTGGAAAATTGCGCGGGAGGCGGCGGGGCTTCTACGACCGAATCCGTTTCCGCTTTCGGTTCGGGTAAGGGCGCTTCAACAGGTTTTTCCTGCACTGCCGGCGCGGGCTTCGGGGCCGGTGCATTCTTCTTCTTTGCCGGCGGTGTGGGCTTTTCCGCGGTATCGAGGTTGGAAGACTTTGCCGGCGGCTCTTTTTCTGCCTCTTTTAAAGCGCTTTTCACGGGGGTGGGGGCCGTTGCCGGAGCCGGCGTCAGTGAGATCCTCACGGTGCGGCGCAGGGCGGCGGTCGGACTTTCGGGCAGGAGCCAGGCGCACTGGGAACTGAGCAGCCAGCCGTGGAAGGCCAGGGCAAACGCTACGGCAATGAGCATGCGTCTCATGGGACATCCGGCTCGGCTTCGGCCTGGAGCGATACCTGGGAAATTCCCGCCTTTTGAATCCGGTCCAGGACCGAAAACAGGTGTTGATAAGAGACGCTCCGATCTGCGAAAAGCAGCACGCCGGATTCCGGAGAATGTTCAGCGCGCTCGATCAGCACCCTGTCGAGAGTTTCAAGCGATACGCTTTCTTTGTCGACGAAGATGGATCCGTCGGCCCGGACGGTGATCGACAGATGCGCCGTTTTGTCGATCTCGGCGGATGATGATGTCGGCAGCTGCACCGGCAGACTCCGGTGCACGGCCATGGAGAGCATCGCGTAGATAAAAAAGACCAGCAGCAAAAAGACGATGTCGATCAGCGGGAGCATCTCGATGCGGACCTTGCGGGTGGTGGGCAGATCGAGCTTCATGGCGCCTCTCCGCTGTCTTCTTTACCGCCGGCCAGCTTCCCGTAGACAATTTCCAGGCTCGTGGCGTATTTTTCGATGGACAGGGCCGCGCCTTCGACCCGGGAGTTGAAATAGTTGTAGGGAAAGACCGTGAAAATCGCGATCCCCAGGCCGGTGGCGGTGGTGATCAGGGCCTGGGCGATGCCGGCGGTGACGGCTTCCGGGTGCTCGATTCCGGTGGTGCCCAGGACGTCGAAGGACTGGATGATGCCCAGCACCGTTCCAAATATTCCCAGAAGGGGCGCCACGGTGATCATGGTGTCCAGAATCGTCATGAACCGCCGCATCCTGCGGATTTCTTCGGCTGCAGCCGATTCCCTGGCCTTGATCATCGAAAACTGCCGATGGAGAATGCCGTTGACCAGGATCTGGACGATGTAGTCCCTGGATTGCCTCGTTTTTTCCCGGACCGATTCCCAGTCTCCCACCCGGCTCGACTCCAGGATGTCATCCACCAGCTTCGGGTTTCGATTCCGGTCGATCCGGTTCCAGAACATCAGCCGTTCCATAACGACGGTGAGCACGATCACGGAGCAGGCCAGCAGCGGAACCATGATCGGCCCGCCGTTCATCAAAAATTGCATCATCTGTCGTTACCTCGCACAGCCCTCATATGAAACTACCCCCAAAGTTGGGCCATTATCAAACTGATCGCTTTGCGGCCGGCGGCGGGCCTCATACCAGCCCACATCACCGCCCCTTTCGGACGCCGTTGAGCAGGGCATTGAGCGCTTCTTCGATCACCAGGGGCAGCGATTCCGGCGGCACCAAAAAGTCCATTTGCAAGCCCGGCGTTTGTGAAAGCTCCTGAGCGATTTGCCGGCACTGATCCCGGAA
This sequence comes from Desulfobacterales bacterium, assembly GCA_021737185.1. Classification (GTDB taxonomy): domain Bacteria; phylum Desulfobacterota; class Desulfobacteria; order Desulfobacterales; family CAFBRK01; genus JAIPEL01. Next base: position 19,309 of record JAIPEL010000034.1, read on the forward strand.
AGCGGACAGGTCCGGGATCAGGCCCTTTTCAACCTCGTCGCTCAGGGAAAACGAAGACAACAGAAATGCGGCATACCGGGGGACCAAGAGGACTTCTTCCAGGTCCTGCAGCACCCGGCCCTTGTCGACGATGCATTCGCAGGAGGATTCCGACAGCAGTTCGAAAAGATCGATATCTCTTTCCTTTAAGCGGCGAAACACGCTGCGCCCGGCATGCAGTCCGTTTTGACGGGAAAGGGCTTCGCGGACCCCATTATAGACCGCCCGGGCGATGAGGTCACCCATTTTGCTGTGGCCGCCGGTATTGTCGATCCGCAGACCCCGCCCCTGTGCAACGATGATGTTGTCGGTCCCGGTGCCGGTAGCCCGGTGTTCTGATCCGGAATAGGTGCTTCGCACGTCCAGGTCGAGCAGGGCCGCGGTTTTTGCCTCGGTGGCGGTGATCACGGCGCGGTTCATGGCCCGGGCCGTCAAGCGGACCCCGGGAAGGAGCAGGATGTTGATGGTGCCCGGCTCGTAATAGCCGCCCGTGTCTTTTCCCATCCGCATGGCGTTTGCACAGGCGCCGGCGGTGACCAGCGCCGTCACCGAAAGATCCTTGAAAGAGGCCGCGGCAGCGGCCATGTGATCCATGTCCGCTCCGGTAAAAAGGAGGGCGGTCGACGCCGCCGGCCTCTCGATCACCGAAAGCACCCGGTTTCGGACCGGCTCGACGCCGCCGCCGTAGGCGATTTTCCACAGAGGCGGCGAGGCATAGTGGTTGCCGACCGTTTCAATGTTCTCCCGTGTGCCTTCCAGAGTGGAAAGCACGGCCATTGGTTCGGAAAAGTCGACCAGAAGGGTTTTGTTGACAAAATCCCAGATCCGGGATTCGGCCACCTGCGCCGTGTCCACGTATTCGATTGCAAGCGGCAGCAGCCGGTTTTTCACGACCTTTTCCGCGAGGACGAGATTGTCGCTTTGCGCGTAAATATCTTCATACAACCGGGCCGACAGCCAGGAGACGAAGTCTGCGGTGCGGATCCCGGCCCGGCAGGTCAGATCGCAGGGAAAGTCGTACAGGATTCCTTTTTGAACCGCCTCGACGTCTCTCCAGCCGGGCATGGAAAACAGCGGATCGGCATGGCGAACTCCCCCGTTGCAGCCGTAGAGCACCTGCGGGTCGAATCGTACCCATTCTTCCTTGCTCATGGCCACGGCCGGGCCGGTTTTTCCCAGCACCGGCGGGATTCCCCCGGCAGCGCGGATCATCTGGTTTTGAAACGAGCCGTCGCCCGGCACCATCAGCGGATCGGTGCCCATGATCCGAAGCACCCGCAGCCGCTCAGTTTCGGCGATGCGTTCCGTCTTTTTGCGGACCAGCAGGAGATTGGCCCGGATGGTTTCGATGATTTTTTCGGCCTCTTTCTGGCGCTGGACGATGCCGCCGATCCGTTCGATGGCGCCAAGCCCTTCTTCGATGCTGCCGATGTCGATCCGAACCATCCGAACGGAGGTTCCGGCAAATGTGGCCTCAACCTCCTCATGAATCGGGGCGTAAAAAATTGCATCCGGATCCAGCGCCTTGATCCTGTCCACCGACGGATGGAAAAATCCGCCCACGATCTGTTTTCCGGCCGCCCCGGGCAGATCCGCACTGGCGTAGGTAAGGCCTTGAACCGCTTCGCCGGACCCCAGGGCGAAAAGAATTTCGGTGGCCGCCGGCAGCAGGGAGACGATCCCATGCGGACAAGGGGCAGCCGTGGAGATTTTCTCCTTTGCCGCGGGATTGGGGGACCGGGAAACAGGTCCGGCAAGGGCCGCGGCGGAGGCCATGGCCAAGAAGGCAGATGCAGCAACAACCGTTTTTGTGAAAAGGCCGGCACGCTTCATGGAAAACGATTTCCCTGGGCTGGTTCTGTCAGAATGAAACCCTGATGCCTCCGTAATAGACGGCTTCGGGCATCGGGTAATAGGTGACGTCGGGAATCCAAAATCTGTAATAGCCGACGTCGGAATACTCTTCTGCGAAAATATTGCTTCCGTTCATGAATATTTCAATGTTTTTATACAGGTAGGAAACATAGGCATCCACGGTGCTGTAGGACTCCATGGGCTCCTGCACGTTGCCGTTGTCGTCACCGAAGTACCTTTCGCCGACGTAGTTGTAGGTCAGCCGGAAGCGGAGGTTGTCTGTGGGGGTGATTTCCACGCCGGCCTTTCCCTTCCAGTCCGGAACCAGCGGGACGCTTTTCCCGTCGTTGACGCCTTCGGTGAATTCCGCCTCGGTATAGCCGACATTTCCGAAAATGGTCAGCCGGTCCAAGGGCCGGTAGGCGACGTCGAGCTGGCCGCCGCTGTGCCGCGTCTTGTCGAGGTTTTCGTTTTGGTTGGTGGCATTGCTCCAGGCGATTTCGTCTTCCACGTTCATCATAAAGGCCCTGACATTGGCGGTCAGCGCGTGGGTCAAGGCCAGCCGGACACCGGCTTCGTACCCCAGGGCGGTTTCCTGCTTCAACTGGTCGTTGACGGCGCCGGTAAACAGGTTCGTATATTCGTCCACCACCGGGTACCGAAACGATCGATAGACCCTCCCATAAATTTTCGAATTCGGCATGAAGGCATAGGAAAGCCCAACATTCCAGGCGGTTTCAGAGTCGTCGATTTCTTTTCTGGTGAACGCACCGCCGATGTCGGTGGTCAGCTCGATGTCGGGCTGCTCGAGCCGGGCGCCGGCGTTGAGGAAGAGATCATCGAAAAGTTCGAGCTCGTCCTGGATATAGACGCTCAGGGTCTGTTTCCTGTGATCGTAGCGGTTGGCCGTGCCTCCCTTGAAAAAATCGCGAAAGGCCTCATAATCGGTATCGTAGTAGTCGACACCGAGGGTGAGCCGGTTCTCTCGACCGGCCAGCTGGCTGTCAAGAACATGCTTTGCATTGGCATTGACGGTTTCTACATCGAACATCACATAGCTGAACCAGGAGGCAAGGTCGCTGCTGCTGTTTTGATTCTGGAGGCCGACGGTCAGATTGAGCGCGCCGAATTCTGCAAAGTCGGTGTCCAAGGAAAAATTGCCGGAAATGGTTTCATCCGCCCCCTCGTCGTTGAAATTGGCCGCCTGCCTGCGGTCCTCGGCCAGCTGGGCCTGGGTGAGGGCGCCCGGAAATTCATAGCTGGCGTCGTTGACGCTTGCATCGCCGGAAAGCACCACCGAATCGCTCAGATCGGCGCGAAACTTGCCGTACAGATTCTTTCTCTGCACCTCGCTTCTTTCCCGGTATCCATCCGAGCGGTATCGGTTCGCGCTGACATGGATTCCGGCAGACTCGCCGGCAGCGTTGAAGCCCGCGCGAACCTTGTGGGTCGACAGGGACCCTCCGGCAGCTTCCACATCGCTGCCGATCCCTTCTCCAACCTCTTTGGTGATGATGTTGATCACGCCCCCGACCGCGTTGTCCCCGTACAGTACACTTCCTGATCCGTAAAGGACCTCGATGCGGTCCACGCTTTCGATGGGGACCGTGCTCCATCGGACGCCTCCCAGGTCGATGGGGTTGATTCTCCGACCGTCCACGACCACGGCCACGTGCCGATCCGAGGTAGCGCCGAATCCGCCGATGTCCACGGTCTGATTGACGCCGTTGCCGTTCAGGTCCGAGACGAACACGCCCGGAAGCATGCGAAGGGCGTCGGGCACCGTGTGCGCCCCGCTTTTATCGATGTCTTCGGCGGTAATCACGGCCGTGCGGGCCGGAATCTTTTCGACTTCCCGCGCGGTCCGGGTCGCCGTGACCACGACTTCGCCCATGACCGGCGCTTCTTTTGCCGCCGATGTTTCTTCTCCCCGGGCCATGGGTGTCTGCACTAGAAAAATCATGAAAGCGGCCGCCAACAACTCCTTTGTCTTCACTGTTTCTCCTCCATGTCTGCGTGTTTGTGTGAGCGACTGCGGCCCGCCGAAAACAAAAATCCCGGATCGAATTGGTTCCGTCCCGGGATCTCCCGTTTTCATCCTCAGATGTGCCGGGCACGCCTTCCGTCCGCGGAAGCAACATACCCCGTGTCCAGGCAGGTCTTCTGACTCTCGGATCATCCTAGTTGCCGCGCCTTCCCGTTCCGCAAAGAACAGTGGCAGCCTGCGGCGTTCGTCCCCGATTACAGCGGCGGGCCCGTCCCCGATTCCCACGGGGTTCCCTTTTTCAGCTCGGTGGAGCGCCTGAACACTATGTAGAGCCTCTGTAGGAAAAGCGCTCGGGAATGTCAAGGAAAACCCGGAGCGACCTCAGGTGGCTGAAACGCACTGGCTGGGAAAAAGAGATCCGAAAATATGTTCAAGAAGGCGGGAAGGTGACCGGCGTCTGCGGCGGCTACCAGATCATGGGAACCGCCGTGCACGACCCGGACGGGCTGGAGGGGGCGCCCGGATCGACCCCCGGTCTTGGCCTGCTTCCGGTGGAAACCATCCTGGCCGTGCCGAAGACAACCACCCTCACCCGGTTTCATTAGGGAGAGTCAGGGTTCCCAAGGATTGAACAGGAGGGCGCCGCTGGGTTCCATATCGGCAACATTTCTGGTCACGATGATCATTTTGTGAAAAATTCCCTGAGCGGCGATCAGGCTGTCAATCGCAGGCAATATGATTCCTTTTTTTTCGCCGTTGCCCAAGACGCGTCCCCAAACGTAGGCGGTTTCGATCGTTATACCGAGAATCCTGCCCTTGAATCGTTCATGCAATTCTGTGTTCAGCCATTTTTGTAATTGTTTTTTCTTTTTTTCGGCATCTGGAAGTTTGGATATGCCTTTCTGTATTTCACCAACGGTGACTACGCTCAAAAAAAGGTTTTCTTCATCCTGATTCCGAACCCATTTTACAACCTGTAGATCCGGCGTCCTTTTCACCAATTCCGAAATGACGCAGGTATCCAGTAGATAGTTCACACGTTTACCTCGCGGCTGCTGTCCTTTTTCCGGGTCAGATCAAGATCGACATCCCGCAGCGGTGATTTTTGAAAAAAATCGACGATATTCACAGTAGGCTTCACCAACCGCTGATACTGCTCGACGGACAGAATAACGACTGTTTTTTTGCCGCGCCGGGTGACCACCTGCGGTCCCTCCTGCAGCGCTTTGTTGACGATTTCACTGAAACGGTTTTTTGCCTCTTGCAGCTGCCAATGTTCCATATTCACCATCCCTTGCCCAAAAATCGATATCTGGCTAGACTGTCCAGATATTAATCGGAACCGTCCAACCTGTCAAGCGCCAAAGGGGCGTGGTCTGAAGTCATATGCCGGCTCGGCATCAATCAACCAATCTGGATTTGGGGCCGGACCACAGCAAGCCATTTACTTCATATTGAAAAGTTATAAAATCTGTCTTAAAAACGGCAAATAGAAATTGGACTTACCCCGGTTCGACCCAGGATAACTTCGCGCCCGAGGAGCTGAAATGACACGCGCACTGATCAATTTCGACCTGGCGGATCCCGATCTCGACCGCCTTCAGAAGCATTACCCGCAACTCGAATGGGTACGCTGCACGGCTCGCGATAAACTCTTCGATCTGCTGAAGGAGACCGAAATCCTCCTCATATTCTTACATGGGGACCGCGAAATGCTGGACGCGGCCCCGCGCCTCAAGTGGATCCAGGCCATTACCGCCGGAGTGGACGACCTGCCCCTGGCGGAAATCGCCCGTCGGGGCATCCGCCTCACCAACGGGCGCGGCATCCACGCGATCCATATGGCCGAATATGCCGTGGCCGCCATGATCAACCTGGCGCGCGGGTTTCATGTCATGTTCCGCAACCAGATGCGAAAAAACTGGGACCGCTCGGTATCCCAGCAGCAGATCTGCGGCGCCACGGTGGGCATCCTCGGACTGGGCGCCATCGGACGTGAAATCGCACGCAAAGCCGCCTTCATGGGGATGCGCGTACTGGGGGTCCGGCGCACTCCCGTCCGGGTGGCGGATGTGGATTCGGTCCATGGGCCCGAGGAAATGGCCTTCGTATTCCAGCAGAGCGATTACGTCATAAACCTGCTGCCCTGCACGCCGGCCACGGAAAAGCTGATCGACCGGCGCTTTTTCGAGGCCATGAAACCCACGGCCAGCTTCATCAACATGGGGCGCGGCAAAACCGTGAACGAAGCGGATCTGATCGATGCCCTGCGCCATAAGAAGATCAAGGCCCTGGTCAGCGATGTCTACGCCACCGAGCCGCTGCCCGTCGACAGCCCCCTGTGGGACATGGAAAACGTCATCCTGACGCCGCACATCTGCGGGGTCTCGCCCCACTACATGGCGAGGGCCATGAAAATCATCGAGCACAATCTGGACGTCTACCTCTCCGGCCGGGGGGAGATGATCAACACGGTCGACATCGCAGCCGGCTACTAGCCCGAATATTTCATGAAATGGATAGACTGGCCAGGCGCTAATCCGAATTGTCCAACCTGTCAGGGGCCAAAGGGACGCGGTCTGAATCCATGTACCGCCTCGGCACCACCGTCACCCGGGGCACCCCGCCCAGGGGGCTTTCGTCCACCAAAAGGGGGCATTCGTAGGTTTTTTCCAGCACTTCGTAAGTGAGGACTTCTGCCGGCGATCCGATGCTCACCATCGCCCCTTCGCGCATGAGCAGGAGCCGGTCGGCATACATCGCGGCCAGGTTCACGTCGTGGGAGACCATGATCACCGTCACGCCGCGGTCTTTTTTCAACCGCTCCATCAAGTCCATGATCCGCACCTGGTGGGCCAGGTCCAGGGCGGCGGTCGGCTCGTCCAATAGGAGAATTTCCGGCTCCTGGCAGATCGCACGGGCGATGAACACCCGCTGGCGTTCCCCGCCCGAGAGCTGCTCAAGGCGCCTTGCGGAAAACGACTCGACCCCGGTAAATTCCATGGCCTGCCGGGCGATGCCCCGGTCCGCTTCCCGGTCCAGGCCGAGGACGCCGAGGTGGGGTGATCGACCCATGAGCACGATGTCCCTCACCCGGAAGGGAAACTCTTCGGACGGAAGCTGGGGGACGAAGGCCAGCCGCTTTGCGAGCCCTTTGCGGGTATATCGCTCGATGGGCCGGCCCAGGATGCTGACCGCACCGGAAGCGGGCGCCGCGATTCCGGCCAGGGTTTTGAGCAGGGTCGTTTTGCCCGACCCGTTGGGGCCGATGACGATGAAAAAGCATCCCTTGGGGACCGAAAAAGAAAGCTCCCGCAGGGCCTGGAACGACCCGTAAAAATGGCTGAGTTCTTCGATGTCAACGACGGTTTGCATCGGAACCCGATCGCTTCAGCAGGTAGATGAACAAGGGCGCCCCGATCATGGCGGTGATCACCCCCACCGGCATTTCCCCCTGCCGGGGAAGCACCCGAGCCAGAAGATCGCACAGCACCATGAAGGCCCCCCCGCCCAGGGCGCAGGCCGGCACCAGCACGCGGTGGTCCGGTCCCACCAGCAGCCGGAGAAGATGGGGCATCACCAGGCCGACGAATCCGAGCAGTCCGCAGTTGGCCACCGTGGCGCTGACCATGAACGAGGTGGCTACCAGCAGCACCAGGGTCACCACCCGGATGTTGACGCCCATGGTCTGCGCCATTTCCTTTCCCATGAGCAGCAGGTTCATGGGATGGGACAGGGCAAAGAACAGGACGAAGCAGGGCACAAGCATGGCCGCCAGAAGGCCCACCTGCTGCATGCCCGATTGGCCCAGGTCGCCCATGAGCCAGTAGATGATGTTGTGAAGACGTGAATCCTGGGTCAGGGAGATGAGAAACGTGATCACGGCCGAGCAAAAGGCGTTGACCATGACCCCGGCCAGCAGCAGCGAATCTTTTTTCAGCACCGATTGTCCCGAGGAGAGCATCAGGACCAGGGCCAGGGTCGCCATGCTTCCGGCAAAGGCGGTGAGGCTGACGCCCGGAAATCGGGAAAAGCCCAAAAGAATTCCGAAGATGGCCCCCACCGCAGACCCGCCCGATACGCCGAGAATGTAAGGCTCGGCCAGGGGGTTTCGAAGCAGCGCCTGGAAGACGAGCCCGCCAAGGGACAGGGCGGCGCCGACGAGCACCGCGAGCAGCACCCGGGGAAAGCGGATCTGCCAGAGGATGGTTTGTGCCATCGGGTCTGCCTTTTCAGCCCCCCGAAAGAAGGCGAAAAGCGCCTCCATGACCGTATCGGTGGAGCCGAACACCAGGGCCAGCAGGGCGGCCAAAATCAGCAGCACGGACAAGGCGGCGCTCACGACGGCGATGCGGAGCCCCAGGGTGGGAGAATCGGCGTTCACGGCGCCTCTCCGAAGATCTCCGGATGGATGATCCGGGCGAGCTCCTCCAGGCCGTCCACCAGCCTCGGCGAAGATCGGTCGAAGAGATTGGAGTCGACCAGCAATATACGGCCGGTTTTCGCGGCCGGCATGGAAGGCCATTGCTCCCACTCGGATTTGACCCGCTCGAAGGTCTGCCCCCGGGCCATGGAGGTGATGATGAAGATCTCCGGGGCCATGGCCAGCACCTGTTCCCGGCTGAAGCGGGGATAAGGCGTGGACCCGGCAGCCAGGTTCGTGCCGCCGGCCAGTTCGATCAGCTCGTGAATGAAAGTTTCCGTTCCCACCGACACGATGGGGGCGATCCCGATCTGAAAAAAGACCTTCGGTTTTCGGGGCGCTTTTCCCGCATTGCTGCGCACCTGATCCACCCGGCGGCGCAGGTCGGCGGCAAGGGCCTCCGCGCGGGGCCGTGCGTCGACAATGCGGCCGAGTTCGACGATCGTGTCGATCACCGAATCGATGTCCCGCGGATCGACTGCGTAGACCGGGATGCCGAGAGCCTCCAGGCGGCGGATCACGCCGATGGGGTTGCCGTCTTTCACCGCGATGCAAAGATCCGGGGCCAAAGAGACGATCTTTTCCAGATCGAGGTGGACGTAGCTTCCGACCTTGGGAAGCCGGTGAGCGGCCTCCGGGTAGTCGGAGAAGCGGGTCACTCCGGCCAGGCGGTCTTCGGCATTCAGGGCGAAGACGATTTCGGTGATGCTCGGGGCCAGGGCCACGATCCGCTCCGGATGCTCGGGGACCGAAACGGTCCGTCCTAGCTGGTCCACGACCGTATCGGCTGCCGCGCCGGCCGGCAGACAGACCATGGCCAGGGCAATCACGGCGGCGATGGTCCGAATCGTCCTGAAACGACCGGACCGGGGCGTTGAACCTTTGGGATGGTTTATCTTCATTTACCTAAATCTCCGAAAACCGCTCCCAACCATACGTGAACGGCGGCCTTGCTTCAAGGCTTGTCGAATTCGAGATACTATCTCGCACAGAGACGCAGAGACGCGGAGGGTCAAATGATTTTTGGCCTCTGCGCAATCTAAGAACACGCGCTGCGTCGCCGGATCTTCGGGACGCCGCCTGACTAAAGAACTATCCGCACAGCCGCATCTCTTTTCCGGTGAACAGCACCTGGCCCGCCTCGTCGAACACGGCGGATTTACAGACGATGTAGTTCATTCCCCGAACGGTCAGGGCATGCCAGGCGTCTGCGATGTCGAAATGGCCTGAACGTGACGTGATGAACTCCACTGAATCCGCACTGACCGCATCCCTTTTCAACATCTCTTCCATTTCCTCGGACCAGCTCTCCGGCGCCTGGCCGGCCACGTAGACGATCACTCCTGATTTCATCTTTTCCTCCTTTCAGCGGGTTTTAAAGGCTTTTTTATAGGGATTGTCTGAAAGACCGCCATAGCCGGGAAGGACCAAACCGCCGATTCATCCGCCTCAGCTCAGATGGAACGCAATGGGGACAATTCCTATAAAAAAAGCCCTTCAAACACGACGGTTTGAAGGGCTGCACCCAGCTTTCTTGACCCTTTTGCACCCCTGCACCATACATCCGTGGTGCGGCGGCGTTTTGTCAAGGCAGGTCTTCTGGCTTTCCCGCCCCTATCGACGGCCTTCCCGCCCTGCTGATTCCAGGGCAGTGGCGCACGAGGCCGAAGGGGTTCCCCGGATATCTTGACTCCGGGGCGGGATCACAGCGGCGGGACCGCTCCCGATTCTCACGGGATTCCCTATTAAGCGAAAAACAGCACCTCTATGCACCACAGCATACAAAAAAAGGAGGCCGGAGGTCAAGCAAAGAAAGGATGCGTTGACTTTCCCGCTGGCGCGGCGTTCAAGCTTTCTATATTTCAGTTAGCCTTGTGCCCGTTTAGGGAACTGCCTCTGTGTCGTTCCGCCGCTGTTTCCGGGATATTCTTTCGGTCCGGCACGGCAGGGACGCCGTGCCCTACGAAGGACAGCGGCAGCCGATCTTCGGAGCCGCCGCCAGGATGTAGGATGTAGGATGTAGGTTGGGTTGAGCACAGTGAAGCCCAACAATGAGTTGCCCGGCGAAAGACCAACGCCCGTCTTCAGCGCTTCATAAATCCGCGGCAGCGGATTTATATCCAGATGATCTCGGCCAGATGGGCAACTTTTTGAAATTCCGGATCACCCATTACAATAGCGGCGGATTGCATTACGGCGCATGCAAGGGCGAAGCAGTCTGGAAAAAGGATAGAAGGGCGTAACTATCGAAAAGGTATCGAGTATTCATTCCCTATATCCCAGGTAAAAAGACGAGCATGGGTCAAGGAATAAATCGGCGGAGGAGCGCAGAATCCGAGGCAAAATTTTTTTCGTTGTCTGTTACAAAGAGGCGACCGCCGGCAGCAGGAAGATGATCCCCAAGGTCATCAGCGCGGTGCCGGACAGCACTCCGAAAACGGCTTCAAGGGATTCGGTGCGTTTTTTGCCAGGATCGCCAAGCCGAGCAGGGCGATCAGGCCGAAGCTGACGATTTGTGTCACCTGCGAGACGTCGTCCAACGTGCCGCTGATGCTTTGTTCAAGCACATAACGCAGACCAATGACGCAAACCACCCCTGAGGCCCCATGGAAAAGCGCCACCAAGGTCCCGAAGAGCATCCCCGCGGGGATGGACGGATTTCGGGACAACATGAAAGACATGGTGAAAATCTTGCCGTGCCCGGGGCCTGCGGCATGAACGACGCCGTATCCGAAGGCGACCAGCATCGCGAGCAGCAGGGCCTCCTGCTGTCCTTCGGTTCTGGACTGCCGAATCAACGAAGACAGCTTTTGCTTGATCTGCTGCTGGACCAGGGCGATCTTTGTCAGCCACCCCGGTTGCGGCGCAGGCTCCAGGGTGATCTGAGAAGGCGCGTCGTCGGACATGAATGGATTTTTCGCCGCAGCCGGTGAAGGCGCAAAGACCAGGGGAAAAAGAAAAAACAGGAGCAGGGTGGCTTTTATGAGCGCTTTCATTTCCTTTTAAACCGGATCGTGATCTCTTCCGGGTAGATCTGGTCGAAATAGTAGGCTTCTTTCTTGTTTTTCGCGATTCGATGTTCGACTTCGAACGGATCGGCGTTTTCGTAGGCCACCGGGCGTTCCACGAGAAAGACGCTGGTGTAAAAGGTCGCATCGTAAATCGCAAGCTTGGCCTCCTTGAAGGCATCGATCGCCTGCACGTGACACGGCACGAAAAATTCGTAGATCATCTGGTTCTTGTGCATCCTGGCGGAAAAGTCGGTCACGAACTCGACCGTAAACGGCTTGCCGTCTATCTTGACATGGGTGAAATAGCCGAACTCGCGCAGGTTGGCAAAGGCCCCCTTTTTCAACCGTTCGACCTCGGCGGGCTCGAACCGCCCGTTGCCGTTTTCGTCGAAGTCGAGGACGATCATGCTGGAAAACATCTCGTCGAACAGCCACCGGATCCGGAACCCCGCAAGGCCCTTTTCGTCGAAGACGATGTCGGCGGCCGTGTAGATAAAGACGTGGGGGTGGGCCGATGCGGACCGGGGCAGCAAAAGAGCTGCCGCCAGCATCGCGCAGATCATTCCCACCTGAAGCCGGGTCTTGCCAAGGCCCTGGATTCTCACGATCCGCCCACCCCCTGAAATGATCGAACGGTTCAAGTGACGGAGGCTATGGGAAGGACCTTTGCCTGTCAAGGCGCGAAAGAAACCTGTCGACGGTGCACAGACAATCTTGACAAATTCAAATAGTAAGAATAAACTATTTAGTAGGATAAAACAAAATAATAAAGGAAAATATAAATGTATGCCAAGGTGTCGAAAAAAGGCCAGGTCACCATCCCAAAAGCCATCCGAGATCGCCTGAAAATCGAGGCTGACGGCGGTGTTCTCTTTATTGTTGAGGGGGAAGAGATCAAACTGAAGGGCGTTCCCGGCGCGAAAGCCTGTGAGCTGTCGGGAAGCCTTGGCAAATACGCCAAAGCATATGTCCCGCTGGAAACCATCAGAGAAAAGATCCGTGGAGAAATTGCCGATGACATCTCCCGAGAAGGTCTGGTTGATTGATACCAATGTTGTCCTCCGGTATCTGCTCGGCGACCACCCCGAACTCAGCCCCCAGGCCGAAATCTTCATGACGGCCATTTCGGAGGGAACCCGGAAGGCGGAAATACGGGAGGTCGTGTTGGTCGAGTGCATTTATGTCATGGAAAAATTCTACCGTATTCCCCGAGGCGAGATTGTGGAAAAGTTGAGCGCCATTTTGAATTTCCCAGGAATCGTTCCCTCCGGCAAATCAGAGATGCTGGAAGCATTGCTTCATTTCCGGGAGTCGACTCTCGATATCGTCGATTGCCTTCTTGCCGCCCACGCCTCCGACAGCAGGCCGATCATGTCCTTCGACAAAGACTTTCAGAGATTGAAGCGCCAGCGGTCTTCATAGCTCGTAGGTTGGGCTAAGAGAAGCGAAGCCCAACAATGAAATTGCCCGGCAAAAACCAATCGCCTGTCTTCACGCTGAGACTGTTGGGCTTCACAAGTTCAGCCCAACCTACCTGTTTCGCATTTTTGCTTTGAGTAGCGTATTGCCTTCGACCGAAGTTTCAAATGAGACGTATTGGACCACGGGCGGTTTGCCGCTTTTCTTCATCGGGCCGCTTCTCCCCCGAATCGGGTTTCGGCGCCACCGGGCACCCGTCGCATCCGCAGGTGGGCCGGTCGGTTTTCCAGGCGCCGATCAGCCGCCGGTAGAGATACCAGACGGCAACCGAAAAAAAGATGGCAACGGCAATGATTTCCGTGGGGCTTTCCCCTTTCGGTCTTTTCTTCCTTTCGGTTTTACTGCTCCGGGCCGATAAAAGACGGGCAGGGGTGCCGGATGTCGTGGAGGAGGGAGTCGGTCTCCGGCACCCCCGCCCTGGCGGGGTGTTGGTACGCAGGCTTTTAGAATTCAATGGCCACCTGGACGGTGAACGTGTCGTCCGTCTGGGAATCGTCTTCGAACTCTGCGTGCAGATACTCGAAAGCGAGGTTGCAGTCGAAGATGCCCCAGTTGACTACGCCACCGTATTCGGATTCGGGCAGCAGAAACTCTCCGCTGACCGGATCGCCGCCGTCGCTCGATCCGCCATAGCGGGCGGCAACCTCGACCGTGTCCGTGAGAAGTGCTCCCAATTCCACATTCCAGGCCGCGGGCCGGCGCTTTTCAATATCCGCCGGGTCATAGAGTTCACCGGTAGCAAATTCGTCCAGCGCGCCGGCATACTCGCCGATGATCTTGAACCGCTCCAGAAATTCGACAGTCACAAACGCGCTCCACCCGCCGATGATGTCGGCAACCGGATCGCCGGCCGCGCCGTCGGCGTCCCGGTCGGTCACGAACTCCGACAGGCTGTCGGAGCCGGCCAGATTCGACATGTATGAAGCGCCGAGCATGACCCCTTCAAGAGGGGCAACGACGACGGCCCCGACAAAACTGTCGACCGTATCATCGTCACCGAGCTCGTCGATCCGGCCGTTGTAAGCCCCGAACGATACATCCACCATTTCGCCGCCGAACCGGTAGCCGGCCACGGCGGCCCCCTCGTTGGTCTCGGCCAGCACGAGGGTGGCAGGATCGGTGACAAAATGGCTGTCGAAGTATCCGAATGGAATATACTGCCGGCCTGCGATCAGGTAGGCTGGAAACTGCTCGGTGCCGGAAAGAGTGACAAACCCTGGCGGCCGGGTCATCGTAATCTATGTCCATGTATCGGGCGTCGACCTCGATCAAGCCGCTGATCTGAATCCGGTCGTACCAATTGCCACTTTCCACCTCGCGGCCGATGGCCTCCTCGAGGTGCCGGATCCGGTCCTCCAGGCTTTTCACCCCGCCGGTGCGTGATCCTTCGGCGCATGAATATTTTCCGAATGGAAAGTGCATGTTTTGCTGCAGCCCGTGCATCCGCCCCAGCTGCAGCCCGTCTCAGCAGTTTTGAATACGGAAGAAGCACGACAAAAAAGATAGGCCGCGGCGAAAACGACTGTCAAAAATACGACGATGATTTCCATACTTCTGCTCCCTATTTTAAAAACGAACCGATTTGAAAGACGGCGATAGACAAAGCCAAAGCCAGTGTCGTGTTGAAGACGATGGAAAAGGCCCCCCATTTCCATGATCCCGCCTCCCGGGCGATGCAGACCACCGCCACGAAGCACGGGGCGTAAAAGATCGTAAAGACGACCAGGCTCCAGGCGGTAAGCGGGCTCCAGCCCGGGGATGCGGAAAGGGTCCGGGCAAGGGAGCGGTTTTCTTCCGTATCCACCTCGCCCAGGGAGTAGGCCGTTGCCAGGGTGGAGACCACTACCTCCTTTGCGGCAAATCCGCCCAAAAGCGCGATGTTGGTCCGCCAATCGAATCCGGCCAGTCGGCTGACCGGTTCCAGAAAGGTGCCGATCCGACCGGCGACCGAGTGTCTCAGACCGGCCATGGCCTGGTCGGCCTCAATGGTGTCGAGCCGCTCTTTCAACGTTTCCGCCCGTGGACTGAGCTGCGCTTCTTCATCGGCGGCCTCGATTTCTTGGAGAAGTCCGCCCGGGGCGGTCGCGATAGCGCTCGCGCGGGCCTGTTCGAAGGCCTGAATCCGGGATTCGGGCAGGCCCGGAAACGTCATCATGGCCCACAGAAGGATCGAGATGGCCAAAATGACCGTGCCCGCCTTTTTGATGTATTGCCAGGCGCGCTCCCAGGTGTGGAGAAAAAGCCCGCGAAACGTCGGCAACCGATAGGGCGGTAGCTCCATGACAAAGGGGGAGGGCTCGCCCCGGATCACGGTGCTGCGAAGGAGTCTGGCCACCAGCAGCGCCCCTGTCCAGGAGATCAGTGTGACCAGAAACATGAACAATATCAGGGGCACAAAGCCGAGGACCCCGCCGACGCCGTCGATGATGCCCGAAACGATCAAGGACTTGACGAGGCCGTCCACCAGACTCCGGTCCGCCACCGAACCGAGCCATCCGAAAAAAGCTTCCAGCCAGCCCACCGGCACTTCGCTGTAGGCAAAGGTGAAGTGGTAAAGCCCCAGGAGAACGGACGCCATGATGATCGGGCCGGCAAAACGGTGGGTGACGACCCGGTCGATCCGGTCCGATACATGGATCCGGTGTCCGCCGTCACGGCAAGCGATGACCCCCTGGCGGACGATGGCGCGGATATAGCCGTATCGCTGATCGGCGATCACGGCTTCCGGGTACGTCTCCAAGGTATCGATCAATCGTTTGGAAAGGCGGGAGACCCGTTCTTCCAGGGAAAGCGAAAGTGCGGGCGCCTCCGTTCGGCCAAGGGCCATGACCTGTTCGTCTTTTTCTAGGTATTTCAACGCGGTCCAGCGGGGCAGATATCGACCGGCCAGAAAGCTGCTGGGCGCGATTTCCTGGGCCATTTCATCGAGAACCGGATCGATTTCCGGACCGTAGGATATGGCAAGCGGCGGGATATTTTCTCCGGACCGGAGCAGATTGCCTGCGGCGGCCATTACCTCGGCGATTCCCCGGCCGTTTCGCGCCACGGTCGGAATCACCGGAATGCCGAGCAGGGCGGAGAGTCTTTCTGCATCGACGGCGATTCCCCGTTTTTTGGCTACGTCGATCATGTTCAGGGCGATGCAGACCGGCACCCCCATTTCCATGAATTGAAGGGTCAGGTACAGGTTTCGCTCCAGGTTGGACGCATCGACGATGTTGATGACGACGCCGGGCTTTTCGTCGACGAGAAAATCCCTTGCCACCACCTCCTCGAGGGAATAGGCGGTCAATG
Organism: Desulfobacterales bacterium; assembly: GCA_021737185.1. Lineage (GTDB taxonomy): Bacteria > Desulfobacterota > Desulfobacteria > Desulfobacterales > CAFBRK01 > JAIPEL01. The sequence continues at coordinate 35,396 of JAIPEL010000034.1, forward strand.
AATAGGTGCCGGGCAGATCGACGATGCGGATCCGGTCGCCGTTTTGCCGATAGGTGCCCTGCTTTTTTTCCACGGTGACTCCGGGATAGTTTCCCACGTGCTGGCGGGCGCCGGTCAGCGCATTGAACAGGGTGGTCTTGCCGGAGTTCGGGTTGCCGGCCAGTGCGATCGTCGGCTCCATCTTCAATTCACCTCCACTTGGATGTAATCGGCTTCACGGTTTCTCAGGGTCAGGACAAATCCCATGACCTGCACGGCCACCGGATCCTGAAGCGGGGCTCGCCCCCGGATGGTGATTCGGGCACCGGGGACCAGCCCCATGTCCCGGATCCTTCGACCCAATTCCCCTACGGCGTTGACAGCCGCAATTCGCCCGGATTGATTCTTTTGCATTTTCCGCATGTTGAGTTTTGTCATCGTGCTCCTCCGGCCGGTGTTTGGGTTTAACGGAAAAGTTAGGTAAACCTAACTTAAAAGTGTGTCAAGAACTTTTTTTGGAAAAAAAGACTTTACAGGGAAGTACCTATTCTGGTGAAATGGTGCGGAAGATGGAAAACGGATGGAGGCGGTGATGGCGGAAAATCAACTGTCCGAAAGCATGGAAAATTACCTGGAAGCCATCCTGGCCCTGGAAAAGGCGAGCAAGGTGGCCAGGGTCAAGGACATTGCCGAACGGCTGAATCTCAAGAAAGGCTCGGTCACCGGCGCCCTCAAGTCTCTGGCCGAAAAAGAGCTGATCCATTACGAGCCATACAGCTTCATCACCCTCACTACCGAGGGGCGCCGGCGCGCCGAACAGGTCGCTTACCGGCATCATGTGCTCAAGGACTTTTTACTCAACATCCTGCAGGTCGATCCGGAAACGGCCGAAGCGACCGCCTGCCGGATGGAGCATGCGGTGGACGCCAAGACTCTGGAACGTCTGGTTTGTTTTATCGAATACATTCACGTATGTCCCCGGGCCGGGGACCAATGGCTTCAGTCCTTTGTCGAATACTGCAGAGACGATGCAAGGGAAACGAAAAACTGCCGCCGATGCCTTGAGGGGCTCCAGATCGTCGATAACCGCGAAAAAAGATAGCTTTTCGGAGGGAATGAAAAAATCGTGAGGCGGCCGGGGAGACTCGAATTTAGAAGGAGAACGCCCGTATGAAGTCTGCCGGCTTCATGATGTTCCTTTTCCAGCAGCACCTGTGTAATGAACTAATGTCGATGAAATCGTAAAAAGTACCCGAAACCTTCGTCGGGCTTTATTCGGTTTACATCAGTAGTAGAAAACACTGGATTCCCGCTTTCGCGGGAATGACGGAAAAAGGAATATTCGGCCTTTTTACGAGACCATCAATGTTGGTTCAAATTCTGAAAAAAAGAGATCGGCATGGAAAAAATCAACGTACACACTGCCAAAACCTGCAGAACTCGACAGAAATCAGATCGATACCTTGCCCATTTTCAATGAGCATGCCTTCTTGGCCGGTCAACTACCGCTGCACCATAAAGATCCCTTCGAACGGATTCTGGTGGCCCAGGCCAAAAGCGAATCTTTGGGAATCATCTCCAACGACCCGCAGCTTCCATTGTACGATGTGGACGTCTTGTGGTAATTCGCCCCGAAAATACGACAGCTTGAAGGTGGGGATAGTTTCATACGAGCGCCGCCTCTGGCCGGCCGCGCCGACCAGTTTGATCAAGAATGAAACTATGCCATTTTGGCCTAGTTTCACATAAGCCCCGCCGCTGGCCGCGAGGCGATCAGTTTGATCAAACGTGAAACTTCTCAGGCCGTCATTCCGGGCTTGACAAGCCTGCCCCAGACCCCGATCCGGGGGAATCCAGGTATTTCTGGATCCCGGCTCGAAGTTTATCCCGCACTTGATGCG
>JAIPEL010000147.1 GCA_021737185.1 Desulfobacterales bacterium
CTGGTAGTTTTGACCTCTGACTTCTGCTTGCCGCGGCGAAGCGCAGCGAAGACGGGACCTCTGATATCTGTCCCTTGCCCCATGCCCTATGCTCCATGCGCTATGCCCGTAACAGAAAGGAAGCACATTGAACCATCACCAAGTGGAGCCGTACGGAGGAACGCTTGTCGAGCTGATCGTCGACGCCGAGCGCGGGGCCGCGCTCAAGGAGTTGTCCCGGGCGTTTCCCCGGATCACCCTCACCATCCGGCAGCTATCGGACCTGGAGCTGTTGATGAACGGGTCGTTTTCCCCGTTGCGCGGGTTCATGACCCGCAAAGACTACGAGCCGGTGGTCGACCGGATGAGGCTGGCCGACGGCACCCTGTGGCCGATTCCCATCGCCCTGGACGTGTCCGAGGCCGAGGCCGCCCGCATCGAACCGGGCCAGACCGTGGCCCTCTGCGACGCCGAAGGGTTCATGCCGGCGGTGCTCCACGTGGAAGACGTCTGGCGCTACGACAAAAAAATCGAGGCGGAAAAGGTATACGGCACCATGGACACGGCCCATCCGGGCGTCGACTTTCTCTTCAATCACAAGGGGGCCCATTACGTGGGCGGGACCGTAGAAGGGATCCAGCAGCCGCTTCACTTCGCCTACCGGCGGCATCGGCACAGCCCGGCCGAGGTCCGGGCGCTGTACGCCAAGCTTGGCTGGCGCCGGATCGTCGGGTTTCAGACCCGGCACCCCCTGCACCGGGCCCAGTTCGAGATCACTCTCCGGGCCATGGCCGAGGCCAAGGCCAATCTGCTGCTTCACCCCGTGGTGCGCCGGGTCAAGCCCAACGACATCGACACCTACACCCGCGTCCGCTGCTATCTGGAAGCCTACCGCCGCTATCCGCCCAACATGATGCTCTTGAGCCTGCTGCCGCTTTCCATGCGCATGGCCGGGCCCCGGGAGGCCCTGCTTCATGCCATTATCCGGAAAAATTACGGATGCACCCATTTCATCGTGGGCCAGGACCATGCCGGTCCCGGCGCGGACAACGGGGGAAACCCCTTCTACGCGCCGGATGCGGCGGCCAAGGCGGCCGTTGCCCACGCGGGGGAGATCGGCATCGGGATTCTTCCTTTTGCGGAGATGGTTTACGTCAAGGAAGAAGACACCTACATGCCGGTGTCTGAGGTGCCGGAAAACTGCACCACCGACGGGCTCTCCCGGGAGGAGTTTCACCGGCGGCTGCGGGCCGGACGCCGGATTCCGGAGTGGTATTCCTTTCCCGAGGTGGTGGCCGAACTCAAGACCGGGTACCCGCCCCGGCACCGTCAGGGCTTTACCATCTTTTGCACCGGCCTTTCCGGGGCGGGCAAGTCGACCGTCGCCAAGGTGCTCTACGCCCGGTTCCAGGAGATCGGCAAGCGGCCCGTCACCCTGCTCGACGGCGACATTGTCCGGCTCAACCTTTCCAGCGAACTGGGCTTTTCCCGGGAGGACCGGGACCTGAACGTGAGGCGCATCGGGTTTGTGGCCAGCGAGATCACCAAGAACCGGGGGATTGCCATCTGTGCGCCCATTGCCCCCTACCGCCAGACCCGGCGGCAGATCCGCAGCGTCATCGAGCAGTACGGCGGGTTCGTGGAGGTCCACGTCAACACGCCGCTGGAGGTCTGCGAAGGAAGGGACCGCAAGGGAATGTATGCCAAGGCCCGGGCCGGGCTGATCAAGGGATTTACCGGGGTGGACGATCCCTACGAAAGCCCGGAGCAGGCCGAAGTGAGCATCGACACCACCGACATGACTCCGTCGGAAGCCGCCCAGGAGGTCCTGCTGTTTCTGGAGCGGGAAGGATATATTAAATAGCATGGGGCATCCGGCGTCGCCTTCGGCTATGCCGGGACAAGTGGGGCATGGCGCATAGGGCAGGCGCTGACACGCCCGCTGGGAAGCCAGAAAGACAGATGTCGGATGTCCAGGCTTCGCCAAGGCTACGCCCGGCAGGCGGATGTCGGAGGTCGGAAAACCGGACGACAGAGGACAGATGACAGAAAGGGCCGGATGTCCCGTCTTCGCTGCGCTACGCCGCGGCGAGCAGGTGTCGGAGGTCGGAGGTCGGGAAACAAGATGACAGATGACAGAAAGGGCCGGATGTCCCGTCTTCACTGCGCTACGCCGCGGCGAGCAGATGTCGGATGTCGGAGGTCGGGAAACAAGATGACAGAGGACAGATGACAGCCCTGCCGCTGGCGCGGCGTTCAAGGTTCAGGGTTCAAGGTTCAAAGTTTGATGCCTTGGTAAAAAGTCCGAATATTCTTTTTTCCGTCATTCCCGCGAAAGCGGGAATCCAGTATTTTCTAATACTTATAAAGGCCAGATCAAGCGCGACGAAGGTTTCGGGGACTTTTTACGATTTCATCAAATTTGGTTGTTATTTATAAAATCGTTTCACAATTTTATTCTTCATGAAAAGATATTATAAATTCATGAAAAATCTTGGGTAGGGAGTGATGGCGATGTCCAATTTGCAGATCAAGGGAATCGACGAGCGGTTGTATGAAGAGCTCAAACGGGTGGCCGCCGATGAAAATCGATCTGTCAGCCAGCAGGTGTTGTTTCTGATTCGCACTCACCTGGCGCAAAAACGCCGGCCTGCTGAGACCGGAACAGCCGCAGAGACCCTTCTTGCATTGGCAGGGTCATGGCAGGATTCGAGGTCTGCGGAGCAGATCATTCAGGACCTGAAAAGCGAGCGCCGGTCGTCCCGCAAGCTCTCGGAAGGTTTGTGATGTTTCTGCTGGACACCGACACGCTCATCTACAGCCTGAAAGGCCACGACGCCGTGATCGAAAATCTGAAAATCCATCGGCAGGACCCACTCAGAACCAGTGTCATTTCCCTTATGGAGTTATATTACGGGGCATACAAGTCTGAGAAAATTACCGCCAACTTGGCCAAAGTGAGGCGCATCGAAAACGCATTCGAAATCTTGCCCGTTGATTTTTCCATTGCCGAAACGTTCGGCATGATCAAGTCGACCCTGGAATATCAAGGAACTCCCATGGATGATTTCGACCTGGCGATTGCTGCCTGTGCGTTGGCGCATAACCTGACGCTGGTGACCAACAATGAAAGGCATTTCCTTCGGGTAGAGGGTTTGAAATTGGACAACTGGACCCGAGCTTGATAGCGGCGCGAAGAGGCTGTTCAATATTTGAGCCTTGCCGCTGGCCGGCAAGCGTCCAGATTGATCAAGGGTGAAACTTCTCAGTCCGTCATCCTGGCCGCAGCGAAGCGGAGAGCCGGGATCCAGAAGGTTTTTGAATTTCTTGGATTCCCCCGGATCAAGTCCGGGGCAGGCTTTGATGCGGGGCCGCAATGACGAAGAATGGAAGATTCGGGCTTTTTACCGAACCATCAATTTTTAGCTCAGGGAGCAGCGATGCATCTAAGGAAAAGAATATTGGTCACCGGAGGGGCGGGGTTTCTGGGCTCCCACCTTTGCCGGCGGCTCGTCAAAGACGGCTGCGACGTGCTGTGCGTGGACAACTTTTACACCGGCACGAAGCGAAACATCGTCGATCTGATAGATCACCCCTACTTCGAGCTGATGCGCCACGACATCTGTTTCCCCCTCTACGTGGAGGTGGACGAGATTTACAACCTGGCCTGCCCGGCGTCTCCGATCCACTATCAGAACGATCCGGTGCAGACCACCAAGGTCAACGTCCACGGCGCCATCAACATGCTCGGCCTGGCTAAGCGGGTCAAAGCAAAGATTCTGCAGGCCTCCACCTCCGAGGTATACGGCGATCCCTCCATCCATCCCCAGCCCGAGTCCTACCGGGGAAACGTCAACCCCATCGGGCCTCGATCCTGCTATGACGAGGGCAAGCGCTGCGCCGAGACGCTTTTTTTCGACTACCGCCGCCAGCACGATCTGAACGTCAAGGTGGCCCGGATTTTCAACACCTACGGGCCGGCCATGCACCCCAACGACGGGCGCGTGGTTTCCAACTTCATTTTACAGGCCCTGAGAGGAAGGCCGATCACCCTGTTCGGAGACGGAAACCAGAGCCGGTCGTTTTGCTACGTATCGGACCTCATCGAAGGCCTGGTGCGGCTGATGAACACCGAAGATACCGTGACCGGCCCCGTCAACCTGGGAAATCCCGGGGAGTTCACCATCCGGGCCCTGGCCGAAACGATCATGGAACTCACCGGCGCCGGATCCGAGATCGTCCACGAACCCCTGCCCGAAGACGACCCGCGCCAGCGCTGCCCCGACATCACCCTGGCCGGCGATCTCCTCGGCTGGCAGCCCGCCGTTCCCCTCAAAGAGGGCCTCCCGCCCACCATCGAATATTTCAGGAACTTCCTGTAGGGCAACCGCCGCCTCGAGTTGCTTCCTTCATGATCTTCCTGTCCTTCGGGGTGAGATCGTTTGTTCAAGATCAAAGCAAGCGAATGGGCGTTCTTGACAGCCTGATTTTATGTGCTACACTGAATTCGTGTAGCACGGGAGAATGCCATGGGAAATCTGACCATCACCGTCGATGATGAATCTTTGAAAAAGGCCCGCGTCCGGGCGCTTCAGGAGGGGATCTCCGTCAATGCCCTGCTGCGGGATTTTCTGGAGTCCTATGCCGGAATCCGCTCCGAACAGCAGAACGCCGTGGAACAAATCGCGGCGTTGTCCAGAAAGGCGACGTCCCGGCGGGGGCAAAGAAAATGGACCCGGGATGAGCTGCATGAGCGAAGCTGATGCGCGTCTTTTTCGACACCAACATTCTTGTGTATCTTTTTGACGCCGATGCGGCAGATAAACAAACCCAGGCCCGGGATCGGTTCCAGGCTGAGGCTTCCGCCGGGCGGACGTTGCTGAGCACCCAAGTGCTGCAGGAGTTTTACGTAGCCGTCACCCGCAAGCTGGCTGTACCTCTGGAGCCGGAAGCCGCTGAGGAGGTGGTGCGCAACCTGGCTGTTTTGCCGGTGGTTCGAATCGACCCGGAGCGGATCTTGGCCGCCATCGTCAAAAGCCGGCGGCTTCAGCTCTCCTTTTGGGATGCACTCATCGTAGAGGCTGCCCTGGCCGGCGGCGCCGAATGTCTGCTGACCGAGGATCTGCACCACGGCCAGACCATTGAAGCCCTCCGGATCGAAAATCCATTTAAATAGATTCACGCCGGCGAATTTATTTATCTTGACCTCCCGCCTTGTTCATCATAGGAATTTTGTTCAATCCTGAACATAAAATTGCTCCGCAATTTTATTATAATAAAAAATCGATTCAGAATAAAAACCGAAGCGATTCAGCTATATTTCTTCCAAGTCGTCCTGTAACCGACCGGGCGGAGCTATAGCGATGGCCCTGCCATCGCATAGCGCATGGAGTATCCGCAAAATCACCTCGTTCCAGCGCACTCTCAGGTAAAGCAAAAAATATCCAAAGGTTCTGTTTTTACCCTATGCGCCATGCCCCATGCCCCATGCATTTCACCCGGCAAACTCCATCCTTGAGGCAACATCATGGCACTAAGCTCTAATGATTTCGTGGTCTTAGATGCGCTAGACACGGGTGAAATCACCACCCAGCGGCAGCTGGCAGAGCACACCGGGATCAGCCTGGGACAGATCAACTACGTCGTCAAGCGGCTGCTGGAAAAAGGGCTGGTCAAGGTGGGCAACTTCAAAAAGAGCCCGAAAAAAATCGGCTACGCCTACCTGCTCACCCCCAAGGGGATCGAAGAAAAGTCGAAGCTGGCGGTTCGGTTCGTCATGCGAAAGCTCGACGAATACAAACAGATCGAAAATCGCATCGCCGAAACACTGGCGGGCATCGAAGGCGATGGTTGCAAAACAATCATTTTCGTCGGCCCGGAGATGGTCTGCGACCTGGTCAAGGACATCGTCAAGAACCGCGAATTCAACCTCATCCTCGAAAGGTGCATACAAGACGTCAAGTTGCTTTCGGCGTCGAAGGCGGGCAGCTGCGACATCGTGCTTCTCTCCGATGAACACGCCGGAAGCCCCCAGAAGATCGCCGCCGACAGCGGCCTGCCCAGGGAAATGTTCGTTTCCCTGTGGTAACGGCAGTCGTTGACTGCGCTGGGAAGCTGGGAAGCTATGATGCTGGGAGGCTAGGAAGCCTCAAAGACAGATGTCAGATGTCAGTAAAGGGCAAAGAGTCTTCCGATTGAATTCCTGCAAGTGAATCTTGACAGTCTCGTAAAAACTCCGAATTTCTCTTTTTCGTCATTCCCGCGAAAGCGGGAATCCAGTGATTTCGATAAGTTCTGGATTCCGGGTCAAGCCCGGAATGACGCTTCGGGCACTTTTTACGATTTCATCAATCTTGAATATTGAACTTTGATGCTTTCGTAAAAAGTCCCATAATTGTCGCTCCCGCGAAGGCGGGAGCCCAGAACTGTTTGAAATAACTGGATTCCCGCCTGCGCGGGAATGACAAAAAAAGAAAATGGCGACTTTTTACGAAGCCATCAACTTTGAACCTGGAATCCTCGCGTAGCGGGGTAATCTTGAACTTTGAACCTGGAATCTGGAATCCATAATATTAAACCCCAAGGAATCCAATGACTTATCTAAAAAACAAACGAATCCTCGTCACCGGCTGCTGCGGGACGGTGGGCAGCGAGCTGGTCCGCCAGCTTCTTTCCGACCACGCCCCGGCCGAGCTCGTCGGTCTGGACAACAACGAAAGCGAGCTCTTTTTCGCAGAGCAGCGCTTCTGCAATGACCCCCAGGCCAGGTTTTTCCTGGCCGACGTGCGCGATCCGGACAAGCTTTTCCGCAAGATGGACGGCATCGATGTGGTCTTTCACGCCGCGGCCTTCAAGCACGTGATCCTGTGCGAGCGCTCGCCCTTCGAAGCGGTGCAGACGAACATCCTGGGGATCCAGAACCTGATTCAGGCGGCCGTGGAAAACGACGTTTCAACGGTGATTTTCACCAGCTCGGACAAGGCGGTCAATCCCAGCAGCGTCATGGGCACCTCCAAGCTCATGGGAGAGCGGCTGGTCACCGCGGCAAACGCCACCCAGCGAACCGGGGCCACCGTGCTCGGCTCGGTGCGGTTCGGAAATGTCCTGGGCTCCCGGGGGTCGGTGATTCCGGTGTTCCGAGAGCAGATCGCCCGGGGCGGACCGGTCACTCTCACCGATTCTGCGATGACCCGCTTTATCATGAGCCTGGCACAAGCCGTGCGCCTGGTCATCGATGCGGCAGACCTGGCCAGGGGAGGGGAGGTGTTCGTCACCAAGATGCCGGTCATCCGGATCGCAGATCTGGCCGAGGTGATGATCGAGGCCCTGGCCCCGGGCTTCGGCCACGATCCGGCCAAAATCGAGATCGCCACCATCGGCTCGAAGGCCGGCGAAAAGATGTACGAAGAACTCCTGAGCGGGGAGGAAACCCGCCGGGCCGTCGAGCTTCCCCGCTACTTCACGGTCCTGCCGGCGTTCCGGAGCCTGTACCAGGACATCGAATACAGCTACCCGGACGTCCTCGCAGACAAGGTGGACCGCCCCTACAACTCCGCCAGCGAAGCACCTCTTTCCAAAGAAGAGCTGCTCTCCTTCCTGCAGGAGAACGATCTCTTGGCGCCTGAGCCGACGAACGGTAATGGGGGCGAATGCAGGGTGTGACCAGATGTCGGATGTCAGAGGTCGGATGTCAGGAACTGCCGGATGTCGGACGTCAGATATCCGATGTCAGAGAAAAACAATAGGTCGGAGGTTGGATGTCAGCAAAGGACCAGATGTCAGATATCGGGTGTCCGATGTCAGGAACTGTTAGATGCACGACGTCGGTTAAATAAAAGGAACAGGCGGTGAAGAGGGAGACTGAGCAGATCAAGTCGGCTAAGGATCTGCGGGTTTATAAAAGGGCCTATGCCTTGGCGATGGAGATATTCGAGCTAAGCAAGAACTGGCCATCCGAAGAAAAATTCTCACTGACAGACCAGATCCGAAGATCCTCCAGGTCTGTCTGCACTAATCTGAGAGAGGCATGGTCAAAAAGGAGATATGAGGCACATTTTATCAGCAAGTTGACTGATTCGGATGGCGAAAACAGTGAAACCGATACTTGGTTGGATTTTGCACTGGATTGCAAGTACCTTGAATCCGCAGATCATAAGCGTTTATCTAAGGAAAACAGAAAAATTGGATCCATGCTCGGCTCAATGCTCAACAACCCCCAGCCCTTCCTAACTCGAAGGCTCACTTAAAGAGGCCAGAAGTCCGATGTCCGATATCGGATGTCGGCGAAGAGCCAGATGTCGGATATCGGATCTCTGATGTCGGCCCTGACGGTTTGCTGTCTTTTTGCCTTTCTGACATCCGACATCTGACCTCTGACATCTGTCTTCTATCTGACATCTGACATCCGACATCTGACATCGCAAAAGAATTAAAGGAAAACAAATGAATGTCTTAATACTAGGCGGTGATGGTTACTTGGGTTGGCCGACGGCCATGCACTTTTCAGCCCTTGGCCACGAGGTCACCGTGGTGGACAACTATTTCAGGAGAAACGCCTGCACCGAGCTGGACGTGGGCATGCTCTATCCGGTGGCCACGCTGCCCCAGCGGGCCAGGACCTGGCACGAGCTCACCGGAAAAGAGATCAAGGTGGTCATCGGCGACCTGACCGATCCGGAGGTGATGCGTGCCTTGTTCGACGGCCGGGTCAAATACCGGTGGGCGATCGATCCTGAATTTTCCGGCGTCCCGGACACGGTGATCCACTACGCCGAACAGCCCTCTGCCCCGTATTCTCTTGTCGATCATCGGTATGCAAATATCACGTTGATCAACAATTTACTCACCACAAACAATTTAGTGTTTGCCGCAAGAGATTTTTCGCGGCAAACACATATCGTAAAATTAGGCACCA
>JAIPEL010000002.1 GCA_021737185.1 Desulfobacterales bacterium
GAAGCTGGGCAACTGTTTGAGCCAGTTAGGCCGCGTTAAGACGGCCGCAGCGCAAACACTTGCATTTCTGTGGCGATCCCCATTTGCCGCTGACATTTTTCTGTATCCTGATCAGCGGCCGTCTTTACGCGGCCTTGATAGCGAGTTTTGGCCGGCTGGAGAGCTGATACCCATCGGCCTTCGGCGGTCCCGGGCTGGAGGATTCCGGATAAGCGCATTCATGAAATATTCGGGTTAACGATTTCAAGGATACGTTTCACTAGGAAAGCGGCGCCGTCGACAAGGCGGACACCTCCATTTTCGGTGCGGCGGCGACCGAGCCGAGGATCACCATGCCGATCAGAAGCAGCGGCATGGCAAAATGATGTGCGGCGGGGGCCGGCCCTTCAAGAACGCAGCCGGCGCACCGGACACGGAGCGCCGGCCGTAGGTGGCAGGAAGAAATGCAGTTACCATACGAATTCTGAAATTCTGGGGGCGGAGATGGTGTTCGCTGGAGAAATCATTTCTGCCGCTTGAACAGATAGGTCGACTGCGGCGACGAATTGCCCGTACATGGGGCCTGCCCGCTGAATTGGATCATTTCCCATCCGTCTTTTCCCAGCGTGTTCAACACGGCGATGATCGATGGTTCTGCCGTCGAGTCTTTTTTCTGGGTGTAGCTTTCGATAAACTCCTTGAATGCCGCCCTTCTCGACTCCAGCCCCCTCGGGCTGTTTTCCGATTGATGCGCCCGGACTTCCTTGCCGTCCCCGTAGAAAAAATACACCGTGGTCGAAGATTTCAACTTCCCGGCATTTTGGTGAACGACCACCAGCTCCCCGTACTCGAAATATGGCTTTCCGGCTGCCGCTCCGGAAACCAGCGTGAAGAACAGGATCATGATTACCGTACCTATCGAGAGGAAATATGTCTTTTTCATTGCCGCACCTGTTTCTGTTGCCGGACCCGTCGGATCCGTTATGTCATAATTGAACAAAGGGTCTTTTGAAACGCCTTTATGATAGGCATTGCCGGGCAGGTTGTGAAGGTGGGCAGGGCCATATTCTCCGTCTGCAGCTCGGGTTTCTGAAAAAGACAAGGACGTGCCTGTAAGGGCGTGTGTTGCAGATGCCTATTTTCTGGTCAACCAACCGTTTTTCGTGCTTTCCGGAACGGAAAATGTTCATAAAATGGTGTCAGCTCACTTTATTTGCTTGCTTTTCGGTTAAATAACGCTTATTGTTCATCCATCAATCAAGTCCCGCCTCAATCGCAGGACAGTCTCTCTCTGAAGGACCACCCCGTGTTATCAAGTGACATCCTCCAGTTTGCGACATTGAAATTTTTCGAAAGGAGGATGTTCTCATGAGCAATGGAACTGTCAAGTGGTTCAATGACCAAAAGGGTTACGGCTTTATCGAGCAGGAAGACGGACCGGATGTATTCGTGCATCATTCAGCGATCAATATGACCGGTTTTAAATCCCTCAAAGAAGGCGACCAGGTCTCTTTTGACATCGAGCAGGGGCAAAAAGGCCCGTCTGCTGCCAATGTCACAGTGATCTAACCCTGCTTTCCAACCAGAAAAGGGCGTTCCTTCCGCGACGAAGGGACGCCCTTTTTTTTTGCGCCTTTTCATTTCATTTCTCCAGCGGTCGAAACCTTTCCCGTCTAAGAATCATTTCCACGGCCCGTATTCGGGGAAACCATGCGGCCGCCTTATATATATAATGGAAGGAAAAAGGATATGCGGCATAAATATGTTATTTCATTAGGCAATTATGGCAAAAAGCTTCTGATCAAGGAATATGCGGATATCGACAAAAATCAGAAAAAACAAGTCCCTGAAATGCAGGTGAAAAACAAATATTCTTTCCTCTACGAGGAAACCTATGAAAGCGAAACGATTGTAAGCTCCATTGCCAAAGGCGAGAACAGCCTGATTGCATCGCTTCGAACCCGGAATATGTTTCCCACAAGACCCCTTGCCATCAAGCTTGCCGAATCGGTCAGGACGCTATACAAATCATCGAAAGGTGAAACTGTAGAGCTGTTCTTCGATGACATCGATATGGCGCCGGTATAAATCCCCTTTCCAAGGGGAGCGAAAAGAGGAAACCCTCCTCTTGAAAATTGACCCCCCTGATCGCCGGCCGAATTTATCGTCCTGGATGTGCTGCCCAGCGGTGCTTTTTGAGGCCGCATTGACAGAACAGTACCTCGTATTAGGTTTTTAAGTATAAAAAACCTCGGGTGGGATGCCTTTATCCAGTTCACCTCCGTATTCGGTCGGTATTGGCCGGCTCCTCCTCCTGCGCCCCGTCTTTTCCCGATGTTGTTCGTTTCTGTCTATTCGAGATAACCGGATAAGCCGAAACGGGCTGGCTCTGCTCCTGATTCGCATAGGCACTCTGGGTAAACAACAAGAAGATTTCAGCAACGCGTGTAAACGGTGCAGGGAATCCTACCTGTCACGCGCCGACGATGGGAGGCAGAAATGAAAAAATTATTGATTTTCTTTTCGGCAGGCTGTCTGGGTGCACTGGCCAACAGCATCGCCCTGTGGCTGTTCGGATATTTCGGCATCACCACATCCCTTGGAGTATCGCTTGCGCCGGCCTTGACGCCGAACTGGCTCTATCCTCGAATCGTCTGGGGAGGCCTCTGGGGCCTGTTGTTCATTCTGCCTATGCTCAAATCCAGGCTGCTGCTCAAAGGCGCGGTGCTGAGCCTGTTTCCCACGGTCGTTCAACTGTTCGTCGTGTTTCCGCTAAAAGCGAACAAGGGAATCGCCGGAGTCGAGCTGGGGCTGCTCACGCCGGTGTTCGTGCTGTTTTTCAACTGGGTGTGGGGTTTCTTTTCGGCGCTGACCATAAAAATTACAAGATAGAGCATCCATTGCATCGAATTCTATCTCGAACTCCCTTATGACAGTGGCACCATGAAATTTTCAGCCAAATAGTTCCTAAAAGTCAAATGGCTTTGACTCTTCCAATTCTGGCGGTGTTATCCGGCATGGTCCTGCTCGTCTGGGCAGCGAACCGGTTCGTGGAAGGTGCAGCCAGTGCGGCGCGGCATTTGGGTGCACCGCCTCTGCTCATCGGCATGGTGGTGGTTGGTTTCGGCACCTCCACCCCGGAAATGACGGTATCGGCCCTTGCCGCTGTCGAGGGCAACCCTGGCATCGCCCTTGGAAACGCCTATGGCTCGAACATCACGAATATCGCGCTGATCCTCGGGCTGACGGCCCTGGTCAGTCCCATCGCCGTGCATTCGCAGGTGCTTCGCAAGGAGCTGCCGATACTCATCGCGGCCACCGCACTGCCCGCCGGCCAGCTTGCCGATGGCGTTCTTTCACGCATCGATGCGGCCGTGCTGCTGATCGTCTTTGCCGGTTTGGTGACCTGGTCCATCTGGCAGGGGATGAAAAAAAAGACGGATGCGCTGGGCAGTGAAATGGAAAAGGAGCTCACGGCGCGTGCCATGCCGATTCAACGGGCGATCGCATGGCTGGTCATCGGGCTGATCCTGCTGATCGCAAGTTCCCGCATGCTGGTCTGGGGAGCGGTGAAAATCGCCCAGGGCGCCGGAATCGACGATCTGATCATCGGCTTGACCATTGTCGCGCTGGGCACCTCTTTGCCGGAGCTGGCGTCGTCCGTGGCCGCCGTTCGGAAAAAGGAACATGAACTTGCCCTGGGCAATGTCCTCGGATCGAACCTGTTCAATACGTTGGCCGTAGTGGGCATCGCGGGAGCGATTCATCCGGTCGCCGCGCCTCCGGAAATTCTGTCGCGGGACATGGTGGTGATGGGAATTCTCAGCCTGTCGCTTTTTTTCCTCGGATACGGCTTCAGGGGACGCCCCGGCAGAATCAACCGCATGGAAGGGGCGGCGCTTCTTTTGTGCTACTGCGGATACACCATCTTTCTGCTGTCCGGAATGTAAGCGGATTGCACGGCCGGCTACTGTCTTCCCACATAGGTAAATGCCTTGGAAGTCTGGCGGATGTGAACCTGGCCGTGGCATCGGTCCGTGAAGGCGCCCGCCTCCCGAAGTGCCGCAACTACTGCAAAGACGGTGCTTTCCGGGACCACCATGCTGCAAGCATCCCGCGCAAGCGGTATATCGCTCAAGGGGGAATCGGCGGAGCGGATATGTTTCGCATGGCACATGGTGGCCCCGCCGGCCCCGGCCGCCATCGACGCCTCTACGAGCTTTATTCCTGTACCGGCGTCGCATAGAAGCGTAAGGTCCACCAGATTTCGAATATAGACTTTTTTTTGCCGGCCCTTTTTCTCAAAAACGCTTTTTCGGTTTCGCCAGTCTGTATTTCCCCGGATGCTGTCTAATACGGTGATGATCTGCTCGATGCTGGCCGCATAGCGCTGCTCTCCGCGCTTCACACGGAGATTGATCAGTCCTTTTTTGACCGGAAAACCGTAGATAAAACCGCTGCCCGGCCTGGACAGCTGCCCGGCCTCGATCATCATCTCCATGATATTGTTGGCTTCATAAGGCATGGTGAACGACTGCACGATCTCCTTTTCTGCGGGAATGGTGATCCGCAAAAGGCCCATTTTGTCCCGAACACCGGTCCCGGTCCCGAAATGAATGGACGGCACGCACATGCCCATGTCCAGCGGGATCCTGGCCACCGTGTCTCCCTCGCCCCGCTTCATGATGCAGCAGATGCCGATGCAGGGATGCAGATGGATGGACGGCGCCTTGAACTCGAACGACGGCAGCTCATTTTCCACACAAAGATCGTGGCTCTTCAGCAACGTCACCTCTTCGGCGATTACCGTTCCTCTTCCCGGAAAATAGAGCTCTCCTTTGTCGATGATCAGACTGATGAGAGAATCTTCCAATTCCGGATTCACGAGAAAAAAGAGGGTGTCCAATGGGTCTTCGGCAAGATCCCGCCCGGGCAGAAGGGAGAAGACCCCTTTTTTTTCTTCGATGACGAGCGAGCGGGCGGAATAGATATGACAGTCCTGAACCCCCGCTTCTTTCAATGCATCCAGCACATCCTTGGATATGTTCCGGTGCAGGTATGCGGTAATGCGGGAGACGGTCCGGTTGCACTCCATGGTTTCTCCTTTTATGTCTCTGCCGAAGCGTCTTCTTCCAGTGCGGCCTTTCTTTTCCGGTTGATGTGGAGCCCGAACAGAAGAACGGAAAGAATCGGGAACACCGATGCGGAAGCCAGAATGCCGAACCCTTCCACGACGCCTACCTGAGAGCCGATGCCAAGACCCATGGCAAGCACCAGGGGAACGGTGATCGGCCCGGTCGTGACGCCGGCGCTGTCCCAGCCGATGTTCACGAATTCTTCGGTCGAAAGCTTCGTCACAACCAACAGCAGGACGTAGGGGGGCAGCAAAATCCAGGCAAGGGGAATGGCCAGAACGATTTTGGTCACCCCCAGGGCAATGCCGGCGCCGACCCCGATGGCCACGGCCTGCATGAGAAATGACTTTTTAAAAGTCCCGGCGGTGACTTCCTCCACGGTGATGCCCAGGGCGTTCAACGCCGGCTCGGCCAGCGTGGCCCCGTATCCCATGATAAAGGCGAATAAAACAACGACGAAAACCCCGGCCAAGGGGCTTCCGGAGCCGAACAGCGGCCCCTTGGTCGGCGTGTAGTAGTATTTTCCGGTTTCAGGATCGAAGGCGGCCGAATCATAGGGGATGCTTTGGACCTTTCCGTTTTTTTCGACAAAGAAAAAGTGGTGCTTTCTGCCGTCTTCGGAGATGGCTGTTTTGACCAGGTCCGGGTCGAAATCGGCAATCGTTCGGTCTTCTTCGGGGATGGGGATCGCCTTGAAAGCTGCCGGCAGCTTGTTTCCCACCTGGGTTCCCAGCTTGTCCAGCCCCAGTTCGATGCCGATGCTGAAGGTTGCCAGCCCGAGAATGCAGAAGAAAATGCCCAGCAAAATTTCATCGGGATAGGGCAGGGCCTCCCGCACCAGAAGAAAAAAAACCAGAAAAAGCGGTATGGTGAGCAGTCCGATGGCCTTGAAGGCAGCGGCAAAATTCTTCCCGACCAATTGCTGCATACCGATTCCGGCTTGGCTGGCCGTTGCGGGGCTGCCGGTTTTGGATGGGTTCGGCACCGGCAAAGATGGGGCGGTTTTTGGGGCATTGTTTCCGAAAAAGGCGGCCTGGGTTTCAGGATCGGCCTCGGATTGGACGTATTGTGTCAGTGCATCGCCGTCCTTGAAAAGCCGCTCGATTTTCGATCGGTTTTCTGCGGTGAAGAATTCGGCCCTGTCCATGGGTTCGGGGGCGGATCCGTTGAAAAAAAGGCCCAGGCCGAGTACGCAGATCGCCGGAAGCAAAGAAGCAAGGGTTACGACCCCGAATCCGGTGGTGCCCGACTCGACCGATCCCACCATTCTGGAAACTCCGATTCCCAATGCCAGCACCAACGGCACGGTGACCGGACCGGTGGTCACGGCGCCGCAATCCCACGCCAGGCCGATGATGCTTTTCATGTTTTCGTCGAAATTCGCCCAGGCCGTGATCAGGACCAATGCACCGACAAAGACGTAGATAAACGGCTTGAGGGAGATGCTGTAGTAGAAGCGGAGCATCCCCAGCCCGACCGCCAGGCCGACCCCGCTTCCCACGGAATAAACGAGATAGTGAGGGTACTTGTTGAGCAGCAGAAATAAAAGCGGCGCTTCCCAGGGCTTCACCGACGTTCCCGCCATCTGCAGGACCTGGATGGACGGTTCGGCCAGGGTCGCCAGAAACCCGAGAACCAGGGCAAAGGCCACGACGATCCAGATTGACGCTTTTTTGGGAAGTCCCCCGCCCACAAGAGACCCGAGGCGCATCAGCCCTAAAAACAGGCCTTCCATAAAGAAGGTCAGACCGACGACCACAAGCCCGATTCCGACGGCGACCACGGACGCCTCGAAAATTTTGATTTTCAGGATGAACACCTGAAAAAACACCAGATACAGAATGATCAGCCAGACCGATTTGATCTGGGTCATCAACCGGTCCTTGACGTAAGGGGCCAGCAGGGCCATGGCCTGGCGTGCGCCGAGCTTGATTCGCTGCGGTTTTTTAGCGGTCACTTTTTTTCACCTGTAGGATTCAACTTGGGTGCCGACTGAAAAGTCAAAAAAATGGCGTCATCATCTCGCCGCTGTCGCCGTGGCATGTCGGTTTCACCTCAACCTTCGGGTTTCGTCTCCACCATGAATCCCGAGAGTTGAGTTTCGCCCTGCACGAGGGACCGAAAGAACTCCCGGCGGCGGCCTATTCTGCAGCCCTTGCCCGTTGTTCGTTTTCGCGGCCTGCCGGGCGCTTGACCCACTTTTCGTGATACCAGTTGGCGATGCGCGGCGCCCGGCCGAAAAGATACACGCCGACGAATGCCGTGATCAGAATGTAAAATCCGCTGAAGATTCTGAGCGCCGGCACTGCAAGACTGGCGATGATTGCGGAAAATTCCCCCCGCTGCACCATGGAAAAGGCCGCGCGGCAGGAAACCTTCGGACTCAAGCCAAAAAGTCGGCCTCCGGTGTAAGCCGTAATGATTTTACCGGCAATCCCGAGCAGCACGAGGGCGGCCATCAGCCCCATGAAGGGAATGCCCTCCGTGAAATCGATGGTCGTGCCGAACCAGAAGAAAAAAAACGGCAGCACGAGATCCCGGGCGGGCAGGAGCAGGTGTTCGATTTCCGTGGCCCGGCCAGTTTCCGACAGCATGACCCCGGCCATGAACGCGCCCAGGATTTCAGAAAGGCCCAGCGCCATGGCCAGGCCGGCGTAGCCCAGGGCCAGCCCTACGGCCAGAAGCGGCATGAAGTCGGTCTCGATGTATTTGCCGATGAAGGCGTTCAGGCGCCGGAAGCCGAAATAGCCGATGAATGCGGCGCCGAACACCAGCAAAAGGATTTTTGCCGCCAGTGCCAACAGGTATGCTGCCGAGACCTGACCGCCGCCGCCGATGCCGGCGATGAAAGAAACCAGAATCGGGGCGATCAGGTCTTCGAAAATGAGCAGGGCCAGAATAAACTCCGCCTCGGGATTTGCCAGCCGCTTGTATTCATCTAACATTTTGGCGGAGATGGAGGAGCTGGTCGCATAGGCGATGGAACCGATGACAAACGCAGAAAAAAGGTCCAAGCCGAACAGCAGCGCCAGGGTCATGGCCCCGCCCAAGTTCAACGCTGCGTCAATGAGTCCGGCCGGCCAGATCCGGCGGGAGATGGCCACCATGCGGGCAAGGGGAAACTCGAGGCCCAGAATGAAAAACAGCAGCACGATGCCGATTTCAGCGGCGATATGAACCAGTTCATTTTCAAAAAAAAACGAGGAAACGACGGCGCCCAGGGCAATATACATCAGAACCGACGGCAGTCTGAGCTTCTGGGAGGCAAAGCTGACGGCAAAAAAGGTGCACATCATCAGGCCGGCAAGAAGAAGAAAAGGAAGATTTTCCACGGTCTACTTTCGCTCAGCGCCGGTATCAGGGGTGGATTCGTCCGCGTCGGATCCGTTGGAGCAGGATTGGCAAAGCTCGTCCACTTTTTTCGTCTGGTCCCGGTTGCCGATCACCATCAGCGTGTCTCCGGGCAGAACCACCTCATTCACGTCGGGGCTGCCGATCATGTCCTTGCCGCGCTGGATGCCGATGATAGTAGCCCCTGTCTTGCTCCTGAGCCGGGAGTCGATGATCGTCTGGTTGGCCAGTTCGCTTTCCGGGCAGACCTTCACCCATTCGATGCGAACGCTCTTTAACAGGAGCTCCACCCGGTCGTCGGCCACCGGCTGGTAGTCCACCCCCATGAGGATGGTGCCCAGATGGCGCGCTTCTTCATCGCTGAATTTGACCATGAGATCGGGCTCGTCCTCCTCGGCGTCGGCAAAATGGTAAATCTCCCGGTGTCCGCTCTGGTGCAGGATGACCACGATATGGTCGCCGTCCGCCGTGGTAAAGGCGTAGCGTTTGCCGACTCCCGGCAGGTCCCCGGTTTTGATCTCCATATCCGCCTCCGTATGATGTGTGGGTGTAAAATTGCCTGTGCGATTTTATAAACGTTGTATCGAAAAAATGTTCAACGAACAATATCCGGTGAGCGTATAGCGGGCGCTGCGGCCCAAGCCTCAACTTTCGGGATTCATGATACCGCGAAATGGATAATTTGCTGTCGGTATACGAACTCGCCCCAAAGGATACCTAACATCAGCGCAGGCCAAAACATCTTCAAAATCAATAAGTTGTTTGAATGGCAGCGGCAATCAAGGAGCGCACAGCAGGCGCTGATGTAAGGTATCCTAAGGGGCTCAGACAGCGTATACCGCCATCAAATCACCCATTTCGCTTCACTGGGGACGAAACTCGAAAGTTGAGTTAAGCCCCGCGTTTAAAAATCCTCGGCGTCCTCTTTTTGCAATCCCATTGCCTGGGCCCGTTTGAGCCACTGCCGGCGGGCTGCGGCACGAAGATCGGCCACATGGTCGGTTTCGTCGACGATCTCGATTCCCAGCAAGGTTTCGAGAATGTCTTCCATGGTCAGGATTCCGGCGACGTCCCCGTGTTCGTCGACCACGAGCGCTGCATGCTGCCGGTCCTTCAAAAACCGCTCGAAGAGATGGATCAGCGGTGCTTTTTCCGGGACTGCCGACAGATCCCGCCCCAAGGCCGCCAACGGTTTGTCTTGATTGCCGGCCGAGGCTTCCCGGTAGATGTCGCTTTTCAATACAAACGCGTCGATGGCATCCGGGTCTTTCTGGAACACCGGAATCCGGGAAAACTGGATGTCCGGATACGTTTCGATAACCTCTCCGACGGTAATTGTTTCCGGAAGCCTGAACATGACCGTTCGCGGTGTCATGATGTCTTCCGCCCTCAGTTTGCGAAGGTGCAGCAGGTTTTTGATAATGGAGGACTCCTGTTCTCCAAACAGCCCCTCTTCGAGCCCCAGCTCGGCGATGGCCCGAAGTTCATCCCGGCTGAAGCTGTATCCCTTTCGCCTTCTTGCCATGAGTCGGGTAAGCTGGACGGACAATAGCACCAGCGGATAGAGCAGCACGATCATCGCCGAAAGAATGCGAGCGGAGACCGGCGCAAGCTCCCGCCAATAGAGGGCTCCCAGGGTTTTAGGGATGATTTCGGAAAGAACCAGGATCAAGAAGGTCAGCACGGCCGAGGCAACGGCCACGCTTCCGCTTCCGAACACCAGCAGCGCCTGGGCGCCGACCCCGGCTGCGCCCACCGTGTGGGCGATGGTGTTGAGGCTGAGGATGGCGGCAAGGGGGCGGTCGATGTCTGCCTTCAGCTTGCGGATCCGCCGGCCAATCCTGGGGGACTTTTTTTCAAACGCCGAGGCATAGCTGGGCGTGATCGACAACAGCACCGATTCGAGAAGAGAGCAGAGAAAGGATATGCCCAGGGCGAGAAAGAGGTAGAAAAGAAGCAGATTCATTTGGCTTTCTTCTCAGGTGGAATGTCGGCACCGCAATACTTGCACCGAACAGGCTTGCCTTTCATGTTTGAAGGAACGATCCGGGCTTTTTTGCATTTCGGGCAGACTCGCTTCAAACTTTTGATCGAGCTGAATATCGATGCGAGAAAGTATGGATTCATGATGGATTCACCTTATAGCACAAAATGGAGTTTTGTCTGAAACTTCGGTCGAAGTCGGGGTTTTGCGTAGGGCACGACCTCCGTGTCGTGCCGCACGGAACGGCACGGAGGCCCTTCCCTACACAGGCAGAGGCTTCGGCAGAAATTTCATCATTGATCAAATCCCGTTCGCGAACGGGACGCGGGGCTCATATGAAACTTCATCATACGCAGCCCGTCATCCCGGCCGCAGCGAAGCGGAGAGCCGGCATCCAGATGTCTTTGAAATTACTGGATTCCCGCTTTCGCGGGAATGACGGAAAAAGCAAAATTCGGACTTTTTACGAAACAATCAACCTTGAACCTCGAACCCTGAACGTTGAACGCCGCGCCAGCGGCAAGGCTCATATCGGCGCTGAACGGAAAAGGAGCAAAGCCCTTCACACCGGCAGGGCCGTCGACAGGGCCATAGAACTGACAACTTCAATCATAGCTGTAACATTTGCTGCAGCTGAGTCAAGCATATGGCGCGGTACGATGCGCCTGGCCGTAGCTGCAAGATCCCTGTTTTCCCGGCATCCGAGGCACTATCCCCGCTTATAGGCTATAGGTGCAAACCGGCCGGCATTCTCGGATTCGAGGCCCGCTGCCCCATAAACGTTTTCCAAAGACTCCTTGACAATAGGGAACAGGGCCGATATATTCCAAAAAAGCGATATGGAGCGAACCATGAAAGAGTTTTTGAAGGTGATGAAGGCTGCATCGGACCCCACCCGGGTCAAGATGTTAAAGATGCTGGAACAAAAGAGAATGTGCGTCTGCGAGATCCAAACCGGACTCGGGGCGGCACAGTCCACCACCAGCAAGCATTTGAAGATCCTGGAAGACGCCGGCCTGGTCATGTCCCAAAAAGACGGCCTGTGGGTGAACTACACCCTTGCCGACGGCCGCCAGAGCCCCTATGCGGCCGCGCTGCTGGGCAATCTTCGCCACTGGCTCAACGAAGAGCCGGAGATCGCCGCCGTCACCAGTCAGGTCCAGCGGCTTGACCGTTTCCAGATTTTGAACAAGAATTGATCAAATGGAAGCCTATATTTTGATATTCCGATGTATAGAAATATTCAATTCATCTTTTAACCGTTTTCGGGGCACGCGAAACTAAAATAAAATCGCGAACGCAATTTTATTTGGAGACACCATGAGTCAGACAACAAACGTTGCAGAAGAAACCCATTTCCAGGAAGACGCAGACAACCATAGCGAGGAACAGGCCGAGCCGAGCCAGATCGACTGGTCGATGATATGGAAGCCGCTGGCCGCGATTATCGGGGTTTTCGTGCTGTTTTTCTTTCTGCCCATGGGCAGCGAGCGGTTTACCGGATCGGTGATCGAAGCCCTGGCCCTGGCCAAATGGTACGCCCAGGAGCACGTGCTGCTCTGCCTGGTGCCGGCCTTTTTCATCGCCGGCGCCATTGCCGTGTTCGTCAGCCAAGGGGCGGTCATGAAATACCTGGGCGCCGGCGCCCACAAGGTGCTCTCCTACGGGGTGGCCAGCGTGTCCGGATCCGTGTTGGCGGTCTGTTCCTGCACGGTGCTGCCCCTGTTTGCAGGCATCTGGCAGCGGGGAGCGGGCCTGGGGCCGGCCGTGGCCTTTTTATACAGCGGGCCGGCCATCAACGTGCTGGCCATTATCCTCACCGCCCGAATTTTGGGTCCTGAATTAGGGGTAGCCCGGGCCGTGGGCGCGATCGTGTTCAGCGTGGTCATCGGCCTGCTCATGCACCTGATGTTCAGAAAAGAGGAGCAGGCCAAGGCCGCTGCGGCCATGCACATGCCCGAACCGGAGGTGGACCGGAGCCTCGGCCAGAACGTGCTCTTTTTCGCCGTCATGATCGGCCTGCTGGTGGCGGCCACCTGGAGCGAGCCGGCCCAGGACGCCGGCTTATGGCATGCGGTCTATTCGGTAAAATGGCTTCTCACCGGCGGATTCGCCCTGGCGCTGGGCGCACTGATGGTGTTCTGGATGGGGGTGAAGATCTACAAGGTGCTGGCGGCCGCTGTTGCGGTTCTGGCGATCGCGCTCCTGGTGCCGGCTCATCCGCTAATCCCCTTTTCGGCCGGCATCGTCGCTTTTGTCGTGCTGCTTGCCACCACGCGGGGAGAAACCGAGAGCTGGTTTCTGTCCACCTGGGATTTTGCCAAGCAGATCCTGCCGCTGCTTTTGGCCGGGGTGCTGGTGGCCGGGCTCCTGCTGGGACGGCCGGGCTCGGAAGGGCTGATTCCCTCCGAATGGGTCAGCGGTCTTGTGGGCGGAAATTCCCTGTGGGCCAACGTGTTTGCCTCGGTGGTGGGCGCCTTCATGTACTTTGCCACCCTGACCGAGGTACCGATCCTGCAGGGACTGATCGGCGCGGGCATGGGAAAAGGCCCGGCTCTGGCCCTGCTGCTGGCGGGTCCGGCCCTGAGCCTTCCCAACATGCTGGTCATTCGAAGCGTACTGGGAACGAAAAAAACTGCGGTCTTCGTCGGCCTGGTGGTGGTCATGGCGACGATCAGCGGACTGATCTTCGGGACCTTTTTCGCTTGAGTGTATGCTGACGCAATTATTGTGACAATTGTTTCACCGCTGAGTCGCTGAGAATGCGGAGGATACGCACAGATGATATTAAGGGTTTTTCTGCGCCCTCGGCGTCTCCACGGTGAGTATTCGTCGATCTACACTACTTCACCGAAATAATGCCATCGAGTACTAAGGATCAGGAATCGGACATGAGTGATGTCGAAGTGACCCGCACCCGGGTAGGCAAGCATCCCGTAGGCATCATCGACCTGAAAAAAGGCCTGGCAGCGGTGGATGCCGAATATGCCGGCAGATCCGATGGCGAAATCGCCGAAGCGCTGCTGAATCAATTGGGACAGTGGAACTATATCGATCCAAAGGTCCGCGAGCTATACGGCAAGGCGTTTTTGCGGGAGTATAAAAAGTGGAAGGGCGAACCCTTCGAGGAAGAGGAAGAAACCGGCGGTCTGCAGGTCAAGGTGCTCGGCCCCGGATGCCCCAACTGCGAAAAGCTGGAGCAGGACCTGATGGCGATATCCGTCGAGATGAACCTGCCCATCGACCTGGAGCACGTCCGGGATCCGGAACAGATCGCCGAATACGGCATGATGGCCATGCCGGCGCTGGTGATCGGAAAAGAGGTCAAGGCCGCCGGCCGTGCACCGACCAAAGCCACGTTAAAACAGTGGCTGGAGCAGGCCGCTTTCGCAAAGCGGAACGAATAAGGTTCAGACAAGCGCCGGCCCCTGGTCGTGAGTGCCCAGATTTGTCGGTCCTGAAAACCTCCCCCGCGAGGCGATCAGTTTGATCAATACAGAAACTTCCCCGCCCGTCATCCCGGCCGACCTGTCCGGCGAAGCTGGAAGCGAAGACGGAAGCGAAGCGGAGATCCGGGATCCAGAACTTATCGAAATCACTGGATTCCCGCTTTCGCGGGAATGACGGATAAAGGGAAATTCAGCCTTTTTACGAAACCATCAATTATTGGATCTGTCTTTCAAAGCCGGATCGAAAACCGAAAAGGAGAGCAGCAATGGAAATCAAAGTACTGGGACCGGGCTGTCCGAAATGCCAGCAGACGGAAAGAATCGTCAAGGAGGCCGTTTCCGAAAGCGGCGTGGATGCTCAAATCGACAAGGTGACCGACACCATGGAAATCGCCGGCTACGGCGTGTTCGGAACGCCGGCGGTGGTGGTCGACGGCGAGGTCAAGTCTGTGGGAAAGATTCCGAAGAAAGAAGACGTCAAAAAATGGCTCAAAAAATAGGGAGGATGTCATGGCCGAAACATGCTGCGGCAGCGGAAACGACGTGCTGCTCGAAAGCTACCGGCTGGAGATCTTCAACTCGGCGTGCAACCCCGGCGCCATGGCCGTGCACTGCTTCGCCCATCTGGACCAGGACATCAGTGATGCCCTGCCTTACCTGAATGCCGCCCTGGGCGGATTCGAATACATCCAGGATCCGCCCTCGGTCACCTTCAAGGCCCAGGGCAAGCTGATTACCGTCCACGGGCGCAAGATCGCGGTCAACGCGCTCAAGGACGAAGCCGAGGCCCGCAAGATCGTAGAATGGCTCAAGCGGGAGATCAACGACGCCTGGGACAACAGGGACCAGATCGAGCCCAGCACCGAAGGCGCCCCCCGGCCGAAGGTGATCGAGGTTCTGAAGCTTCTTCCGAAAACCAACTGCAGGCAATGCGGCGAGCCCACCTGCCTGGTGTTTGCCACAAGGCTGGCCGAAGGGGCCAAAGGGGTCGATGCTTGTGAACCGCTGGATTCGGAGCAGCGCGGAGCCCTGGAAAACTACCTGGGCCGGTTCAACCTGGCGGATTGGTGATCCTGTCTAACCACGGCTTTCGCCGGAATAACGGAAAAGGGCAAATTCGGGCTTTTTCGAAGCCATCAGTGGTGGATGCTAAAACACGGCCGGTCAAGGCAAAGAACTTGATCTGAAGACCTATGGATGGTAACAATACCAGCCGCGATCACCGTATGATCCGGGTTTCAGGGTCAGAAAAACGCTCAGTAAATCCTTTCGAGCATGAAAGGCCTTATGGGTAAGAACTTTCTACCAACTTTCATGATCACGCTGGTGGTTTTCACGTTGACCTTCGGTGGGGCATGTGCCGCCCTCTCGCCGGCGGCGGGAAAAGCCTCCTGTAAAGAGAACCGACATTTGGACGGCGGGCTCGCAGCCACCGGAACCGGTAGCTGCCACTTACAGCCGTGCCGAGCCGAAGGCGGTCGAATCTTTCTATTGCCGAACCTACCGTCTCTGAACCATAAATCAGACCGGCAGATTCATTGCCCGGCACCGGGCAAACTTGCCGCTGCATCGAACGTGCCCACCCTGTTTCCAGTGCGGGGGGGCAAGGCATTTTTGAAGTTGCCTCTGTCGTACAAGCTGCCGCCATTATTTTCCCTGCACTGCGTCCTTATCTGTTAAATCCTCTTTCTTCGGTTGACAGGGGCGATGGATGTTTCTCCCCTGGATAGTCTTTCGCAAGCCCCGCCCGGTCCGGGTGGCGGTTCCCCCGATTCGATTCAGAAGCCGCCGGGTCGTCCGGCCGGAAGATACGGTGCACATGATCACAAAGGACAACGATAAAAGGTGCGATGAAATGCGTTTCCAGAGAGTAAAAAAATCCTGCGGGCGATTGATTTTATGCGCAATGGTGTTGATACTGTCGGCCGTCTTTCCGGGAGACTCCGGCGCCGCCACATTGGGCAGCCGCTACCCCGGACTCAGCACAGGCCTGCTCAAATCCGCGGAGCTGGCGTCCCTGGATGAAGATGTCCTGCTGACGTCAAAAGGGGTCATCATCACGCACAAAGAGCTGCTCGATGGCATCAAAGACCAGGAGCCGGTTCTGCGCGCGCAGCTGGAAAAGAACCTGATCTTCCTGCTGGAGCAGGAAGCGGTGCGCCGCATTTTGCTAAGCGAAGCCGAAAAGGCGGGCATTGCGGCTGCAGACGGAGACGAAAACCGGGCGATTCAGGCCTTGTTCGGACACCGCACCCGGGATTTGGCCGTATCTGAAAACGAAGCGCTCGCCTTTTATGCAGCCAACAAGGAAACGATGGGCGGCGCCCCCTTCGAGCAGGTTGCGGACATGATCCGCCAATACCTGCTCCAGGACAAACAGCAGAAAGCGGTCGCCCGCTATATCGACGGCTTGGGCGATTCCGTGGCCATGCGCATCAACGGGAACTGGGTCAAAGCCCAGGCCAGCCTGGCTGCGGATAACCCCGTGGACAGGGCCCGCCGCTCCGGCAGGCCGACCCTGGTGGAATTCGGCGCCACGGGCTGCGTGCCCTGCGACATGATGCAGCCCATTTTGGACAAGCTGCGCAAGGAGTATCCCCAACAGCTCAACGTGGTCTTCGTCCATGTGGGCGAAGAGCAGATCTTAGGGGCGCGCTACGGCATCCAGTCCATCCCCGTGCAGGTGTTCTTCGACGCCGACGGCAATGAGGTGCTCCGGCATGTCGGTTTCTTCGCCCAGAGCGAAGTGGAGCGGCAGCTGGCCAAAATGGGGGTGAAAAAATGATGTCCAAAGCAAATTGGGGCAAAGCGGCGGCGGTGGCGCTGGTTGCGGGGCTGGCCGTCATTGCCGCCGTCCAGGTGCAGGGGCCGGCCAAAGGCCCGGAGGCCGGAATCCCGGTGGACCGACCGGGCCCTGCCGCGCCTTCTTCCGGCCGGGTGACCATGATCGACCTGGGAGCCACCGAGTGCGTTCCATGCAAGATGATGGCCCCCATCATAGAAGAGCTGAAAAAAGAATATGCCGGAAGGGCCGATATCATCTTCATCGACGTATGGAAAAACCCGCCTGAGGCCAGAAAATACGGTATCCGGGCCATTCCCACGCAGATTTTCTTCGATGCCGGGGGGCGGGAGGTCTACCGCCATACCGGTTTCCTTGATAAGAAACGGATTGTCGACGCCCTGACCCGGCTGGGGGTATCCTGACCGCAGCAGTGCAATCGGTGACGACAACCTAAAAGAGAAGGTTTTCGCGGTATGTTCGATCAATTTCTGATTACGGTAAACCAGTGGATGTCCGGCGGGCTGGTTCTTGCTGCTGCGGGTGCCTTTGCCTGGGGCATGGTCAGCGTGCTGCTTTCCCCGTGCCATCTGGCCTCCATCCCCCTGATCGTGGCCTACGTGGGCGGCCAGGAAAACACCCTTCATCCACGGCGGGCTGCCGGGTACGCGATCGCCTTTTCGGCGGGGCTGTTCATCACCATCGCGGTGGTCGGCATCGTCTGCGCCCTGCTGGGGCGCATGTTGGGAGATGTGGGCACCTGGTGGCAAGTGCTCGTCGGCGCCGTTCTGATCTGGGTGGCTTTAGGCATGCTGGGAGTGCAGGCCTGCTCCATGTCCGGATCGCTCCTTTACCGGCTCAACTTGCGCGGCATCCATGGCGCTTTCGGCCTGGGGCTGGCCTACGGCGTGCTGTCGGGCTCCTGCACTTTTGGTTTCATCGCACCTATTCTGGCCATCGTCACCGTGCAGCAAAAGATCGTCGCAGGTTCGGTGATGATGATCCTTTTCGCTGTGGGTCATTGCCTGCCCATCGCCATTGCCGGCAGTTCGACGGCCATGTTGCGCAAAGTCACGGAAAACAGCGCCTGGCAGGGAGCCGGCATTTGGTTCCGGCGCGGCGCCGGGGTGGTGATCGCCCTGCTGGGGGTTTATTTCATATACACCCCGTTTGCCGGAGGGATCTGACTCGGCGGCCGACAGGGGGTTCGATCTAATGTAAAGATCCGGGATCGGAGGACCCGGCTTTGAGTTAAGCCCGGAGGGCACGAATTCCTTTGGTTCCCTTAAATCCGAAATTCGAATATCGAAATTCGAAACAAATCCGAATGACCCAAATTCGAATGATCAAAACAACTGCAGATTTCCAGATATTGAATTCGCCCTTGTTTGGGTTATTGGGTCATTTGAATTTCGAATTTGTTTCGTATTTCGTATTTCGTGCTTCGAATTTTTTTGTTTCGGGTTGAAAGGCAGAGCCAATTGCTTCTGACCTGGTCCTGATGATCGGGATTGTGAGATTGCATTCAAACATTCGGTATGCCGGCGGCATCGCTTTGCCCGGCGGGAACAGATACAGCTATGGACATGGATCGACAAAAACGAAGCGCTTTCAAACAATCGCTCTGGCAGATGCCCGCGATCATTGCCGTGGCCTGCCTGATCGGCCTTGCCGTCAACCAGTTCCGGCCCGACGGCATCGCGCTTGTCGGCGACTGGTCCCAGGACGCGCGCTTTTTAGACGCCGCCGGAGACAGCCTGGTGGTCTCTATTGAAACGGCCGAGCAACTGTTCCGGCAGGAAAGGGCCCTGTTCGTCGATGCGCGTTCGCAAAGAGAGTATGCCGCAGGCCACATTCGCGGAGCGCTGAGCATACCCTGGCAGGAGGTGGACCGATATTTCATCGAAATGGTCGACCGGCTGGAAGGCCCTCACACCATCATCACCTACTGCGACGGGGAAACCTGCGACCTGAGCCACGACCTGGCCCTTTTCCTCAAAGAGATGGGGTTTGAAAACGTGCGCGTGCTGGTCAACGGTTGGACCGTGTGGAAACAGGGCGGCCTGCCGACGGATGAGGGGGGATGACATCATGCGCGGTCAATTTTTGTATCACGCGGCGCGGATCGTTCTGGGGCTGATCTTTTTGTTCGCCTGCTATGACAAGATTTTGCATCCGGGAGAATTCGCCGAAGTCGTCTACAATTACCAGCTGCTGCCGGACAGCCTCGTCAACGTCACGGCGATCCTGCTTCCGTGGGTGGAGCTGGCGCTCGGTCTGAGCCTGATTTTCAATGTCTGGATTCCCGGCGCGGTCCTGCTCGGCAATCTGCTGCTTGTGGCTTTTTTCTCGGCGCTGCTCTTTAACCTGGCCCGGGGTCTCGATGTGAGCTGCGGCTGTTTTTCCACCGCCCCCGGAGAAGAGGCCATCGATCATTTTACGGTGCTCAGGGACATGTCGTTTCTCCTTGTCTCCGGCTACCTCTTTTACGCAGCATTGTTGTCGGGTTCGCCGGCCGCCGAAAAAGCAGCGTGGCCGCGGGCTGAGACCGAATAAAACAGTTAGAGCGCTTGCCAAAATAACGTTCCGATATCAAGGGGTGACGCTTGAGCGCATCGATTCCCATCTATAAGCCGCACCCCAAGCGCTCTAAGTGGTTTTTATTTCACATATAGGGATTGTCAAACAGCCGATCTATGACCTTGAGTTCGCGGGGCGCCAGTGCATATCAAACTCTTTCAAAACGGAACGGAAATATGACAATCCCTATAAAAGGAACCCTCATGACTCGAAAAGCAATGGTACTGTTCGGTCTTGCGCTCGCCGTTTGTGTGTTGACGGCAGAAATTGCTTTGGCCGACCCAACGGCGGAAGGAGCTCCCCATCTGGTGCTCGGCGAGACGCGCTATGATTTCGGCACCGTGGTGGAAGGAAGTCCGGTTTCCTGTGAATTTGTGGTTGCAAACAAGGGTGACGCCCCGCTTCAGATCCTGGAAATGAAGTCCGGCTGAGGATGCACTGCCGCGACCAGTACGCGGCAGATCCCTCCCGGGCAGGAGGGTCGCATCCAGGTGAATGTGCACACCGCCGGCTACGGCGGGCAGACAATGCGGGAGAGCATTCAGATCAAAACCAACGATCCGGTTCTTCCCTGGTTCAGCGTGGGGGTGGTCGGCAAGGTGGAAAAATTCGTCGACATCCAGCCCGAACGTGTTCATATGGAAGGCCCTGCCGGCCGGATGCTGTCCGCCGAGGTGACCATCATCCCCCGGCCGGATCGCCCGTTTCGAATCGGGCAGATCCGGGTCAAAAACGGCACCTTCATCAAGTATGAACTGACCCAGCGCTGCGCCGACGGCAAAAACCGCTGCGTGATCCGGGTGGAAAATACCCGAAAGGAAAAAGGCCGGTACATCGACGCCCTTTTTGTGGAAACCGACAGCGAAATCAAGCCGGTGATCCCGATATACGTCATGGGCACGATCCGGTAGCCGGGAGGGATTAACGATGAACCTGAAACCCGTGCAGCTTCGCCTGGAAACCGAGGAGGTGCGCCGGCTTCTTCAGGCATCGCTGGATGACGATGCGAAGGAGGCCCTGGCCTTCGTCAAGACCGTGCTTGCCAAAAAAGTCGAAAAAGCCCTCCAGCGGCATTGAGTGCCGGTTTTCGAGGCCTGCTACGGCCCCGGTCAGAGCGAGCGATACGGCGGGCGATGAGCCCGTGAAATTGAAAATATGCTGATATATCAGCGAGTGCGATTTACCCGGATCGGAGGGCAGTCAATCCAATGAATATCGAGAAAAAGGAAAATGGAAGCAGGCGACCGCATGAAATCGACAAGTTGAGCGTACTCATATTGGCAAGCTTCCTGGCGTTTTTGGTCCTTGCCGGCCCCTTTTCTCCGGCCATGGCCGAATGCCCGCCGGCTGAAAGGCTCAAGGCGGATATCGAGCGGGTGACGAATCAAAAGACCGAGATCGTGGCGATCCGCCCCTCTGCGGTACCGTCTCTTTGTGAAGTGGTGGTGTTCAACGGCTCGCAGAACGGGATTTTTTACACCGACACGACCGGGGAGTTGTTTATTTTCGGGAACCTGATCGAGGCCGCCGATGGAAACAATCTCACCCGGCAGACCCTGGCGGAGTTCAACCGGCTGACGGACCGGGAGATGGAAGAGCTTTCCTTTTTTACGGCGTTTTCCATCGGAGACGAGTCCGCAACGGTGTTGTATTATGTCACCGACCCCCAGTGCCCTTACTGCAAACGCGGAGAGGAAGACCTCAAAAAGCTGGCCGCGGAAGGAAAACTCCACGCCCGGTTCTTGTTGTTCCCGCTCGCTTCCCACGAGGGCGCATTCGAACAGTGCGTTTCCGTCGTCTGCGACGGCAAGGGCCTGGAGGATTTCGAAAACGGCTACCGCTCGGAGAATCAATGCGAAGACGGCCGGCTGCTGGTGGAGTCGGGCGTCGATTTTTTGAAGAAGAAAGGGGTTCAAGGGACGCCGACCTATATTTTCGGAGACGGCCGGTTTCACAGCGGGTTTCTGAAGATGCCGGATCTTCTGAAGCGGCTGAACGCTTCTCAGCCTCGATCGGAGACATCCGGTGCTGGCCCGGCGGAAAGCAAATAGCCTGATGCAAAAGCGGTCCTCCGATCCATCTTGGACTCGATCCAAAACACACTGGCCGGATCCGGAAGTTTGACCAAGGAAATAGAAGCGGCTGGGTGCTGCCAAAGACAGGAAAGACGAACCGTATGGAAGCGCAAAAAATGGCCAACCTAAAAGTACTGATGATCGATGCGGCCAGCGGTTTTTATCGTCTCCAGCGCTACCGCGTGGGCGACTTCTTCGGGCCTGTGGATCTTGGCATTCATCTGGCCTACCGCCACGACAGCCTGACCATCGGCGGCGGTCTTCTGGCAGGCTCCGTCTTTCCGGGATCCAACCGATTGATCTTCTGCGGCATTTCTCCCTGCTGGCACGGCTTTTATGTCTCTTCCATGGGCGGCGCGGCCCTGGTTTTCGATAATTTGGGCATCAATATGGTGTCCATTCTCGGTAAAGCACCCCAGCCCTCGATGCTCTACCTCAACCGAACCCACGGAGAAGAGATCGATGTCGAACTGGTGGGAGTTTCACCGGAGGGCATCTGGGAAAAAGAACCCAAAGGGGTCTATGCCGTAATGGAAGAAGCACTGGCGACCTTTGGCGGCCGTTATGAAAACGACCCGCGGGTGCTGGCGGTGGGCCCGGCATCCCGACACAGCGATTTCGGGGCCGTCGCCTCCGCCCCGATCCGCAAGGGCGCATTGACGCCTGTGGATACCTGGGCCGGCAGGGGCGGGTTCGGTTCCAAGCTTCTCCAGCAACACGGCATTATCGGCATCATCTACGGAGGCACCCATATCGATGCGGACTTGCGCGATCGTTCCGTTGCGGATCAATGGTTCGAGGATAAATATAACCAGCGCATGGCCGCCAAGGACCTGGATGCGACCACCAAGTACCGCTATGATCCCAAGCTCGAAACCGGCGGCACCTTCGGAGTGAATTACGCTTCCATGGAGGGGAGCCTTCTGGCGCTTAACTACCGCACCATTTACTGGAGTGAACCCGAGCGGCGGGAGCTTCAGCAGCACTTCATTCAGAATCACTACCTCAAACAATTCAACGAGGAAACCATCCGGAAAAAGCAGCAGAAAACTTGCGGCGAGCCCTGTGCAGCCGTTTGCAAAAAGATGAACGGCGTGTACAAAAAGGACTACGAGCCTTACCAGGCCATGGGGCCGCTATGCGGCATCTTCGACCAGCGCGCCGCAGAAGCGCTCGCCCACCATGCCGACACCTTGGGCTTCGATGCCATATCGGCCGGAGGCGTTCTGTCCTGGCTGATGGACTGCCTCGATGAAGGCCTGATCGAACCCGAACGTGTTGGGGCGGACCGCATGCCGAAATGGGACATCAAGAATTTCGACGTGGCCGCGGATTCAATGCATAATGCCGCCGTCGGAATGAGGCTCTTAGATGAGATGGTCAGTCCGCAAGGTAAGGTTCCCCTCAAACTTGGGGCCAGAAAATTCGCCCGCGGCCTGGCTCGGGAAAAGGGCAAGCGCGTTCTGGATCTTTTTGTCCATAACGGCTTTGCCCGGCAAGGCTGGATGGTTCCCAACCAGTACTGGACGCCGGGGGTATTGGCGCCCATGGCCATTTCAGGCAAGTACTACATGCATTACGGCCGCGATTTCATCGAACCCAGGGAGCTTGGAAGGGAAAACGCCCGCCGCATGCTGCAGGAGCTCATGCTGGACAACCTGGGCCTGTGCCGGTTTCACCGGGCCTGGGCCGAAGAGTTGATGCCGGACATCGTCGAAAAGATTTTCGGCATGAAGGAACGGTTTCTGGAATCGGTGAGGCTCACGGCAAGCCGAATCACGAGCAGGAATGCAGCGGTATTCTGGGAATCGGAGCGCAATATCGACATGATCGCAGCCTTCTTGAAGAAACAGCGGGAGGCGGCCGGCGTCCAGGACCCGGATCTGGATCGATGGATAGACCGGTTTGGCCGGGACAAGCATCAGGCGGCCTTTGATTTCTGGTACGAGATGCACAAGGGCGTTCATGAAATGCTGAGGGATTTTCCGGTATAGACGGGAATGTCAGCAATGCCCGGTCTTGATTCTCCCAAACATTTCGTTATGTGGCGTAATATAATAATTGATTGATGTAGCGGTGCGACAGGACGTCTGCGGCAGAGGAAGCATACTGCCGGAACCGAAATGATTTTTGCAGGAGGTATGACATGCAGCAGCTTTTGAATCAATTCAAGGCCCTGACAGACGACGAGAAGCTCGCCTTCATGAAGGAGGCCATGCCCCACATGGCGGAGATTTTTCAAAGCGATCCGCAGAAGATGATGGCCGAAATGATGCCAGTCTGCATGAAGGTGATGTCGTCGAGAGGGATGAACATGGACATGATGCGAGCTATGATGAAGAACATGATGGGACAATCCGAGAAATAAAGAAAGGAAAAGCAATATGACCGGCTCGACCATCAAACAGGACAAGAAACGCTTTCCCTTTGGTATAGGCGATGAATGGGACACGATGCGATGCGTTGACCGATGGCAGGCGAAGAAACGTATGACACGGAGGGCAGATTCATGGTGGTAACGATATCGGATCAGGACCTGATGCGGATGAAGGCCGCCTTGCTCGACGATGACCGCGACGAGGCGCTGCAAATCATCAAAGAGCTGGTCAAGCAACTGGAAATACAAGCCGGGCGGAGGGGTTTACTATAAAGGACGCTCTCACCTGCTTTACGTCAATATGAATCCTGTCGCTGTCTTAAGGGATGCTCGGGGAGGGGAGGATCCCGATCCCGTTGAAACAGAAAGCGATAAGGAGCTTGACAGGATATACCGGGCGGCGAAGCATGCCGTACAAGTTGGATTGAAGGTCAGTGCAGGCCATGGACTCAACTATAGCAACATTCTGCCTTTGTTGAAGGCCAGGGCGATGGAGGAGGTCAGCATCGGCCATGCCATCATTGCAAGGGCCGTATTTGTGGGGCTGGCCAGGGCGGTTGAAGAAATGCTCGAGATATTGGAATAGCCGCCGTTCATTTTTGCCTCGGTTCGGGTTGACGTCGATCGTTTTCAGGACCGGGCGTTTCCGGCGGTCGACCCGAAAAAAACATCTCGAAGCCGCGGCAAAACCATGGAGGTGGAATATGTCAGCAAAAGAAGAGGACCGGTCGAAAATCTCAGGAAACGGATCGAAAAGTGCGCAAGTCCAGGCACACACGGATGAAAACGGCTGAAAGGACGGGTGAGTCTCTCCTCAGCCGGCAGTTGGCCGGCATGTATTGAAGTTTGCCGACGGTACCCAGGTCGGCGTCATGGGGCTGGGCGACATCATGGCCGAGCTTTGCGCTGAAAACAGAGCGGCCAACAGCGAAACCGCCGAAAAGATCCTCGAACGACTGGAGGAGAAAAATTATATCCCGTCTTCGGAGCGCGTCCAAAGAGAGTACAAATCTGTCCTGCTCAGGGAATACAGAGCTTACATCGAGGACCGATCCGGCAGCGCTGGGTAATCGGGTATAAAGAAATGAAATCGTAAAAGGATGGCAGAATGTATCTCACCACCATGACCCATCGGGACGAACTCTTCGATACGACCATTCGGTGGCTCAACGACGATATCGCCCCGGAAGACGGTGAGAGGATCACCCGGATATTTTTATACGAGAGCGCCGTGTCGGCGGTCGTCGTCGATTGGATCATCACCTGGCTGGACAGTCTTTTCAGCGGGCCGCTCGGGATCGAAAGAATCCGTCAAAAGCAGGTGCTGCGACGGCGGTTGATCCAGTACCTGCCCCGTCAAAGCGCGCGCACCCGGGAGCTGATCCGACGGTTCGAAGAAAATCCGGAGTACTTTTTCCCGCGCCTGCCCATCGACGCCCTGCTGGT
Organism: Desulfobacterales bacterium; assembly: GCA_021737185.1. Lineage (GTDB taxonomy): Bacteria > Desulfobacterota > Desulfobacteria > Desulfobacterales > CAFBRK01 > JAIPEL01. The sequence goes on from JAIPEL010000002.1 coordinate 25,159, forward strand.
TACGACGTCGGACTCGCAGCTGGCGGCCATCGGCCGGATCAAGCGTCTGACCCGGGTGGCGGAAAAAGTTTCTTTTCGGCTGGTGGACGCGCTTTTCAAGGAAATCCAGGCCGAAGCCCGGCAGCAGGCAGGGCAGCGGGCGGCTGCGGCCGGTGTGCTGCTCCCCGATCTGCTCAGCTCCGACCAAGAGATGCAAACCGACTTTGCCGCGGCCGAGGCGGAGGTGGCCCGCCGGTTTCGAAACCGCAGCGTGTTCATCTCCCGCGAGTCCATGACCGTCAACGATCTGGTCGGTTTCAAGATGGTCGGCGATCCGGAATTTTTAGAACAGGTGCCGGGGCTGCTGGATCGAGAACCGGGGATGACCCTTGTTGAAACCGAGAAGCACACCGGCAACTACAATGCCGTGAACCTCCTGGTGGAAATCGATCTGCCGGCCCCGGACGAACTGGCCAGGCACCTGAAGGGGTTTGACTGGTCCATCGCCAGGCAGCGGGGATTTGATCCGGCGGCGGCAAAACAGGGCTTGATGAGTTACCTGGCCCGCGGAGCCGGGACGGTGCGCATCGAGATCATCTTGACCACCTACGACGAACTCATGGAATCGGAGTTTGGCCGCTCGATGCACGAGCTACGGGTGGTGCGGCTGCGACAGCGCCAGACCTACAGGGGGCCCATCGCCCAGAACGCGGCTTACCTGATCGAATACATGCTGGCGCTGGCCGCTTCTCCCACCGTCGAAGTAAAGGAGCTGCCGATCAAGATGTACGGCCGATACCTGCCCGAAACCATCGCCAGCACCAAATCCGCCCTTTTCGGCAAAGAGCTCGACGGCGCGCTGCTGGATGCCTTTTCCATGAAATTGGGCGGTCTTGACCGGCTCCGGCCTGCCGGGCCGCCGGCGGTCACGAACGTGCCCCGGCTGTGACCGCGAGGCGATCAGTTCGATTAACCGTGAAACTTTTTTCAAAGCCTCAGCCGATGTAGGGAACGGCCTGCGCCTGTCTGGGCGAAGTTGCGAAGCAACGAAGACTGGTGCCGTTCCGTGCGGCACGACACCCGACTTCGCCTCCGGCTACGCACGGGCAGGCGCAGGTCGTGTCCTACAAAAACCACCGACTTCGGGCAAAGTTTCACATGAGCCCGATGCTCCTGCAAATGGGTTATCATCACCGCCAAAAGAGACATAGGAAAAGCCATGACCTTACTGGGATTCAGTGCGAGCGCCGTAAAAAACGGCAATGTGGACCGGATGGTCCGAGCCGTCCTCGAAAAGAGCGCAGAGCCGTACGAGTTTGTCCGGCTGAGTGAACTGGCCTACAGTCCTTGCCGGGCCTGCCCCCATCAGTGCGCCAAGGATAATTTGTGCACGCTCGACGACGACTTAAAACCGTATTACCCGAAAATTCTCGCCGCAGATGCCCTTGTTCTGGGCACCCCGGTCTATTTCGACAGCATGAACGGATTCATGAGCGTTTTTTTGGAGCGGCTGTGGTCGTTTCGTCATTGCCGGTTCCCCCTCGAGGGCAAGCCCTTTGTCGTTGTCTCCACAGGAGACAAGCAGGATGCCGCAGAACTGGCGATCGAAGCGGTCAAACGCCGGATGATCGCCTACCGGGCGTCATTTGTCGGCAGCGTTTCCTTCGGATCGACGATTTTCCCCTGCTACACTTGCGGATATGGGCACCGGTGCAAGGTGGGCGGCTTCTTTGAGCGATACGGCGAGGAGGGAATTCGAACGCTGAAAATCACCCCGGATCTTTTCAAACGATGGGAGGATTTTCCGGAAATCGCGTCCGGGATCGACAGACTGGCCGAGAAGATTTCAGATCGGTAAATGCCAATGGTAGTGGTCAAATCCATAAGTTACCGGCCGCGGGGATAAAATTTTTGCGGCGATAAGGATCACTTCAGCCTGTATTTTTTTCAGTTCATAGCTAAGCATTCACTCGCTGATCCCCAGAGCTTCATCGGCCCGGGTTTGATGTCCGCCGGTGTTCTTCATCGCCTGTTCAATGAGCAGGCCTTCCAGATTCTCGACAGCCTCTTTAAGCGCTCCTAAATACAGGGAAATCAGTTGACCATTGAAGGCGTTTTCATATAATTTCAGTGAGAGCAAAAAGGTATGAGTAAGTTAGGCTCAACATGAGTCAGTCAAGAGACTCAAACTTCAGTTGGTGTTCAAATAACGGAAACGGCAAAAGCTCATGCGGTCAAACTCAAAAAAACTTCCTTTGAGCATCCTAAATTACTTTGCCGCATTTACGGAAACAAAGTTCAACTTTAAAACGCTTGTCAATTATTGCTGGACCGATGACGAGTTCTCCCTTGACCTGGGCCTGTTTCCAAAATTTCAGGAGCAACTGCTGGCAAAAATCAAGGCCGGCGACAACGGGCCAATTGCCGTCAAGCCACATGAACATACCTTGTCGCTTCTGAAAGACGACCTTTTATTCGACATTGAAAAAGCGCTTTCCGGTAAATTCGGCCCCGGTTATTTGCAGAAATGTGTTGAGCAGGAGCTGGCCGCCATTGTTGAAGCAGATAAGGTGATTGTTGCGTCCGGACAGGAAGCCAAGGTAACGGCACAAGAAGATGAGCCGGACCCTATAAGAACTCAGCAGCAACATGCAAAGGCTTTTCTTGAAGGTGCGCGAAAATACAATCTGGCTTTCCGCAAGCAGCTTGAACGGATATTGATCGACCACCAGGATCAAAAAATCGACCGTTTGAAGGCTGAACTGAGTCTTGCCAGGGTTCCCGCATCGATTTTCAACAGCACCCATTTTTTAAAACAACAGTTTGACGCCATGCAGCTTTTGGCGCGCGACAGCCAAAGTGAAGCAGATTATTTTGAATCCGTAAAAAACCATTTTAAAATCAACCTTACGGATATTGCTCTATATGACCTGTTTATCAATATTCAGAAATATGCCCGCTTCAACAGCACCGGTACGCAATATCTATTTTTTCATGAGTTGAACAGAACAACCGATCCAAACAATCCGGAAGCATACCCCGTATTTTTTATTGAGGTTGATTTTGCGCTGGGTACGGATGAAGTACAAATCTCTTTTCCCCGGGACCTGATTTTCATCAACACGCCGGCCGTCAATTATTTCAAGTTCCCGTCGATCCTCACCACGCCGCGATCCACCACGTTTCAGCATGCAGCCGCCGATATCAGGGGCATTGAAACTTTTTTGCAGACCCAATACGGCATCAGCGAACCGTTTGCGCTGGAATCCCACTTTAAAAGAATCGCCGCGCCCAAAGAGAATTTTCCAGCTATCCGGTGCCGGCTCGGATTTCAGGTGGTCCGCAAGGAAAACAAACGGCTTCTGGACTATTCCGAGCTGATGACCCGCCTGCTGGCCGGCGGCGGCAGCAAATTCAGCGACTTTATCGCCCAATACATTGAGGGCCATATCGAAAACACACAGGATCAGGTGGACCGGCAATACAAGCAGCAGTACCCGGTCAAAAGCCCGAAGCGGTATATTTCAGACATCCCCCTGCATTTAAATGACGCCCAGAAAAGGATTCTGCTTTCCCTGGGCAACGCCAAAAACAGAATTGTCGTGGTGGACGGCCCGCCCGGAACCGGAAAATCCCATACCATCGCCGCCCTGATTTACTGGGCCAACCAGGAGAAAAAATCGGTTGTCATCACCTCCCATAAAAAAGAAGCCCTGGATGTGATCGACCGCATGCTGACCGACAAGTTCAAAACGCTTCACCCAACTGCCAAACCCTCTATCATCCGGTTTGCCAAGAACGGCAACTCGATCAATACGCTGGAAAACACTCTTCAAAATTCGGTCATCAACGCCGCCGGCAACCGGACCAATGACTACAACGAAGAAGCCACGATCAAAGATGACCGGGAGGGAACGGCCCGGATCGTGGAAAAAATAGAAGGCCAGCTCTCTAGGGCCGGCAGATACACGCAGAACACGCAAGACCTGCTCGCCTTAGAGCAGCTTCAAGAGGAACTGGTCGCCTCTTCGATGCTGGCGCCGGACGATACCGACCTGCCCAAAGTCCCGGCATCGGTCAAGATCGATTTCAACGGCCTGATGAAATTTTCCGCCCATCAACACCTTGGCGGATTAAAACAGATGGCCATACCGGAGCTGGATTTCCTGCTGAAACACAACTCCGACATCCCCCAGTTTCTCAACGCCTGCGAAGCACTCAACCTGCACGGCCAGGCGGCCAGCATCGATATATGCACCACCGCCATTCCAGATAAGTTTGTCCAACTGGTTGAAACCGGCCTGTCGATTTTTAAGCACACCATCCCTGTCCATTTGCTGACGTCCCAGGACCTTGCCGGTAGTTTTGTAAAAAGGCTTTTCAAAAAGCCGCCGGATGAAAAAGAACGCACGGAGTTGATCAATTCCCTGAAAAGCCTTCAGTATGCCGACATCCTGGGTGACATCGCGCGATTAAAAGAGGCGCCCTCCGAATCGATCACCCTGGGCGATCTTGCGGCCGGACTTGGCGATCTTCGCACCGCCCTTTCCCTGCGAAAACACAAAGACATTATCCGCGAATATAGAAGCATCAGCAGCAACCGGGAAAAGTCGGTTTCCGATATTTACCAGACCCTCAATAATGTCGCCCCGCTGCTGAACGATGTCGACGCGGCCCTGATTGATTCGATCACCAACCTGTTTGATTTTTACGGCCCCATTCTCTCAAGGCTGAACATTGAAAGAGACAACCTGTACTCGCTTTCCCGCCTTCACCTGCTGACCGGCGCGGAAATAAAAATCTGGCAGTGGATCAACTTCCACTACCGGCTGTCGATTGAAACGGATGTCAACACCGTCGGCAAAGAAGACTTTGACGCCTATTACGAGCTGCGGCAAAAAGTGGTGGAGCATGGCAACGATACCCGCCTGAAAAACCTGAACAACCATCTGAATGAAATCGCCAAAATCAAGGTCTCCTTTGAAGGCGGCAAGCGTTTCACCACGGATCAGGCTCGGGTGCTGTTAAGTAATACTTCCGGGCTGATCGCCGAGCCGGGCATGATCTCCCGGTTTTTCCCCATGGAGGAAAATCTGATCGATCTGCTGATCATCGACGAGGCCTCCCAGGTTTCCATTGCCAACTCGATCTCCCTTATTCTGAGAGCGCGGCAAGTGGTTGTTTTCGGCGATGAATACCAGTATGGCGCGGTCAGCGCCGTCCATGTCAGCGCCAAATATTCGGCCAGTTATTTCCAGGAAATCATTCAGGCCTACACCCATGATTATCAGGTTACGGCTTCCGAGCAGGAAGCCGCGGCGCTGGTCGATACCGTCTCCAGGGAAATCGATGACGATGATCTTGAGGTGGAGCCGGTCACCCGGCCCCAGGATAATGCCGGCAGCATCCTGTGGCTCAAAACCTTTAACATTCGAACCTCGACCCTGAGTTTTGCCAAGGCCATCGCCAACTACACCACCTCGCTGCGGGACCATTACCGCAGCTTTTCGGAAATCATCGACTACTCCAACACCTTCTTTTACAAACCGGCCCAGCTTGAACTGACGGTCAACCGGATCCGTACCCGGCCCATCGCCCAGGTGCTTCAGTTCATGAAGGTCGACACCAAAGGCGATTCCGGCCGAAACGTCAACCTGGATGAAATCGATGCCATTATCGATGATTTAAATGGCCGTATCGCTGACGGTTTTTCCGGCACCATCGGCATTATCACCTCGTTCAAGGAGCAGCAGGCCCGAATGGAGCAGGCCATAAACGAAAAGATGAATCTGCCGGAGCTCAAACGAAACCATAACCTGGCCGTCTGGTTTGTGGGCGACGTGCAGGGCGAAGAACGGGATGTGGTCTATTATTCGTTCGTGGAAGATAACAAATTCGGCAACGCGGACTTGAGAAGTATTTATCCGGTTATCGGCGGCACGGCAGACACCATTCGCAGCCTGAAGATGCAGCGCCTGAACGTGGGATTCAGCCGGGCCAAAGACACCATGGTTTTTGTTCACAGCATGCCCCTTGGCGATTACAGCCGCTCCCGCCTGGGGGATGCCCTGAAGCATTACCAGGGGCTTCTCGAAAACACGGCCCAAAACGATTTTTTTGTAGAAGACCCGTCTGTTTTTGAGTCACCGGCTGAAGAGCGCCTATATCGGTTGCTGGTCGACACCCGGTTTGTGGAAACCCACCGGGAAAACCTCAAAATCGTGCCCCAGTTCAACATCGGCGAATATATCCGGGCGCAATACCGCAAACAGATTCCCCGATACCGGGTGGATTTTCTGGTCACCCTGGCCCAAAACGGCCGTGAACAGGCCCTGATCCTGGAGTATGACGGCGTGGAGTATCACACCAAAAACCCGGAAATTGTCACCGGCCATAACTTCACCGCCGAATACCTGGACTATGACATCAGCCGCCAGATCGAGCTGGAAAGTTACGGCTACCGGTTTTTGCGGATAAACAAGTTCAACCTGCGGCCGGAGCAGCCGGGGCAGACCGAAGTGGATGTTCTGGATCGGCTCCTGGCCCGCGCCTTTGCCGGCCAATGAAACGGACATTGCCATGATGGCGGTCGATCAACTCCAAGCATTAATGATTTCCAACGAAGATGAAAACCTGGAATTCAAGGAGGCCAAAACCGGCTTTCATTTTGACAAGCTGGCAAAATATTGTGCGGCCCTGGCCAATGAGGGGGGCGGCCATATTATTCTGGGAGTAACCGACAAACGGCCCCGCCGGGTGGTCGGCACCAAAGCCTTCAGCCAGCCGGAACGGACCCGGGCCGGTTTGATCAAAAGACTTCATATAAACATTAAATTCAGCCTGATCGACCACCCCGACGGCCGGGTTCTGGTCTTTCATGTGCCCGAACATCCGGTCGGCAATCCAATCAAAGCCGAGGGTATTTACTGGGAACGTCAGGGTGACAGTCTGGTGCCCATGTCCGAAGACCGCCTGCGATCCATTCTGGCCGAGGCCGGGCATGATTTTTCCGCCGATATCTGCCCCAATGCCGTCATGGCCGATCTGGATCCCGAGGCCATTGAAGATTTCCGCCGGCGCTGGATAAAAAAATCCGGCAACCAGGGGCTGGCTGCCCTTTCTCACGAACAGCTTTTAAACGACATCGAAGCCATGGCGGACGGCAGGCTGACCTATGCCGCCCTGATTCTGTTCGGCACCCATGCGGCCCTGGGCCGTCATCTATCCCGGGCGGAAGTGGTCTTTGAATACCGTTCTTCCGACGCCTCCGGTCCGGCCCAGCAGCGGGTGGACTTCCGGAAGGGGTTTTTCAGCTTCTACGACCGGCTGTGGGACCTGATCAACCTGCGAAACGACTTGCAGCATTTCCAGACCGGCCTGTTTATCGAGGATATCCCCACCTTTTCCGAACGGCCCGTCCGCGAGGCCATTCTGAATGCCGTCAGCCACCGGGACTACCAGCACCCCGGCAATATTTTTGTCCGCCAGTATTCCCGCCGCCTGGTGATTGAAAGCCCCGGCGGGTTTCCTCCGGGAATCAATGAACAAAACATTTTAGACCGCCAGGCCCCGCGCAACCGCCGCGTGGCCGATATATTCGCCAAATGCGGGCTGGTGGAGCGTTCCGGCCAGGGCATGAACCTGATGTTTGAGGTCAGCATCCAGGAAGGCAAATCCATACCGGATTTTACCGGCACCGACGCCTATCAGGTGACCCTGACCTTAAACGGCGAGGTTCAGGATGTCCGTTTTCTTCAGTTTCTGGAAAAAGTGGGCCGGGAAAGGCTGGAGCTTTTCGGGACCGAGGATTTTCTGCTGCTGGATATTATCAACAAGGGCCGGCTTGTCCCCGACCACCTGAGAGCCCGTCTGCACCAGCTGGTAGCCATGGGGATTATCGAAAGATCCGGCAAAGGCCGAGGCGTCCGCTATGTGCTTGCCCGCCGCTATTATAAAATGACCGGGCAAAAAGGCGCTTATACCCGCCAAAAAGGGCTGGATCGGGAAACCAACAAGGCCCTGCTGATGAAACACATTCAGGACAATAAAGACAGCGGCAGCCGGTTGGGTGAACTCAGGCAGGTGTTGCCGGCATTGTCATATTCTGAGGTGCAAAGCCTGGTTCGAGAGCTGAAAGCCGAAGAAAAGATTTACAAAGTCGGCAATACCAGCGCAGCCCGCTGGTATCCAAAACGATAAAGCAGATTGCGTTAAAAACCGTTAAACGCAATCAAAACCCAATGCAATAAATACAACATATTGATTTTAAAAAATATATATTGCATCATGGTTTTGCGTAAAAACCTTATCGACGCAAAAACCAACGCAATAAGCCAACTGAACATGTTCGGCGAAGACGAGAGGAGAACCAAGAAGATCATTGCCCATACGTAGGTGTCATCCTGAAGAAGGTGCTTGCCCTTTCAGTTGGGATCGAGGCCTCTGTTTCGTTTATCATCAATATCAAAGCGATCATGGGGGTAAGCATGATGCCTTCGTAAAAAGTCCTGATTGGCCTCACTTCGTCATTCCGGACGAGCGGAGCGAGATCCGGAATCCAGTGACTTCAGGCACATCTGGATGCCGGATCAAAGCCTGCCCTGGACTCGATCCAGGGTCCGACATGACGTTTCGGGGACTTTTTACGCTTTCATCAAGCATGATTATTTCAGCTATCTGTGCGATGTGCGTGGTGGCAAAAAAATTGAGATTTCGCGAGCACCTTGAATGGGCAGAAAAGCACAAATGCTTGGACGACATCTACCAATTCATAATAGGGCTCAGCGAAGATCAATGGTGTCACGGCGAGTGAAAGCGTCGAACAACGGTATGATTAAGATTGCCGAGAGCCTCCGGCTTTCGGAAAACTTGCATGCTAAATGATCAGGAGTTCATACCCGAGCTGGATTAGCCCCGGAGAGCCAGAATGGCAAAAACCAACCTGACCGACGAAGAAAAACAGCAGATCATTGAAGCCATCAACGACAACACCGAGCCGCCCCCGGAGCTGATGCCTCGCCTCTTTCCCCATGTGGCGGAAAAATACGATGTGGCCGCCCTGGACCGGGCCAAGATCGCCACCCTGGAATATGCCGGCAAGCGCAGCGAGGCCGCCATTTTAAACCAGACGTTCACCGTGGAAAGCGGCTCGCCCCTGCAAGCCGAGCGCCTTTTTAAAGAGGGCAGCCTCTCCGGCCAGACCCAGCTTGAAATCCTCGATTATCTGAACAAATCCAAAACCGACTGGATGAACCTGATCGTTCAGGGCGATAACTTGCAGTTTTTAAAGACCTGTTTTCAGAACCAGGACCCTCTGATCAGGGACAAGGTCAAGGGCAAGGTCAAACTAGTCTATATTGACCCGCCGTTTGCGACCAAGAGTGATTTTAAAGGCGCTGCAAATGAAAAAAGTTATTCTGATAAGGTTGCTTCTGCGGAATTTATAGAGGGATTACGGGAACGTTTAATATATTTAAGGGAAATTTTATCAGCTGACGGAAGTATATATATACATTTGGACCAGAAAATGGTGCATTATGTAAAAGTGCTAATGGATGAAATATTTGGGAAAGAAAATTTTGTTAATGAAATTATATGGCGAAGAACTGCAGCACATAATGATGCAATACGATTTGGAAGTATCCACGATTTAATTTTATATTATTCAAAAACTTCAAATCGCATTTGGAATTCTCAACGTATGATTGTTGATAAAGACTATGTTGGAAGATTCCTTGATAATATAGACGAAAAAGACGGCAAGAGATATGCGAGGATTGATCTCACAGCGCCTTCACATGGAAGTGATAGTGGGCGTTTTGAATGGCATGGGAAAATTCCCCCTCCAAGTAGGATGTGGGCATATAAAAGAGAGGTCTTAGATAAGTGGGAGTCCGAAGGAAAAATTCATTGGCCCCAAAAAGGAATGCCGAGGTATAAAAAGTTTGAGGACGAGTTCGAGGGTCCAGTTTTGCAGGACATTTGGACTGATATAAGACCAATTCATAATCAATCAAAAGAAAGGCTTGGTTATCCTACCCAAAAACCGGAAGATTTATTAGAAAGGGTAATTTTAGCAAGTAGCAATAAAGACGATTTGATATTAGATATATTCGCAGGAACGGGTACTGTTGCCGCTGTTGCGGAAAAGCTCGGCTGCCGCTGGATCGTGTGCGATTTCGGCAAGCACGCCATCTACACCATGCAGAAACGCATCCTGCGTATCGGCGAATCCAAGGACCTTGGCAAGGATGTTCCCGCCAACAAAAAATACGGCAAAGGCCCGCAGCCCTTCTGCGTGGTCTCCTGCGGGGCCTATGATTTTTCCCGCATCATGAACCTGCGGGAAAACAAGGACGCTTACATCAATTTTGTGCTGGGCCTGTTTCAACTGCCCCGGGACGCCAAAGACCTCAACGGCCGGTTCGGGCTGACCCATATCTACGGGGAAAAGGACGGCCACCCGGTGGAGGTCTACCCGGTCTGGGAGGACGAATACCTGAAAAACATCCGCATCGACGAGGAGTATTTGCAGCAGATCCTGATCCAGTCCGGCGGCAAACTGCGAGGCGACTATTACATCATCACCCCGGAAACCTGCACCGTGATCAGCGACACCACCTTGAAAAATGCCGCCGGCAAGGAAGTGCATTTCAAGCTGCTCAAGTTTCCCTACAAGGTGCTGGAAGAAGTTTCCAGAAATTTCCAGATCACCGAACAGCCCAGCGCCCAGGAAAACGTCAACAACCTCATCAACGCCACCGGATTTTACTTTAACAACGCGGTGGAGATCGCCGTTAAAAAGATCAGGGGCGGCCTGAAAATCACCGAATTTACAACCGGCATTATGGACAGAAACGGCGAAAAATTCAGCGGCCTGGAAGGCCTGGCCATGCTGCTGGTGGACGTGGATTATGACGACAACATTTTCGACATGGAAAAGACTTTTTTTGCCAAAGACATCAACGACGACCGGGAAATCAAGATCCCCGGCTTGACCGGCAGCGTGGCGGTGATCGCCATCGACAAGCACGGCAACGAAAGCAACCCGTTTATTCTAAAAGAGTAGCATCATGGCCGGAAAGAAAAGGAAAAAAGCGGTCGTTCAAAGGATGAACCTGTCCGAACACACCCTGGATATCAATATCCGGCGGTGCAACTACAACAAGTTCAATTTCTCGGCCATCGAGGACTATGTGCGGCAGTTGACCGGGACCCGGGAATACCAGTACCAGGCCGTCAAACAGGTCATGATCTATCTCTGGGGCGGGGCCTACAGCACCATTGTCGACCTGGCCGGGGAAAACTATGCCAAGCCCCGGATTCAGCAGCGGTTCGGCAGCAGGCAGATGCTCATCAACCACCTGCCCCTGCCGGACCGGCTGTCCGGCGTGGTGCACATGGCCACCGGCACGGGCAAATCCTACGTGATGTTTGCCGTGGCCTATCTGTCCCTAATCATGGGCCTGACCCGGCGTGTGCTGGTGCTGGGGCCGGCTTCCACTATCATTGAACAGGGGCTGCGGGAAAAATTCAAGGATTTGATGACCGATCAAAAGCTGGCCGGCAAATTACCGCCCCCATACAGGGGCAAGGCCATCAACATCTTAAACGACAACGACCCCATCGAAGACGATTCCATTATCATAGAAAACATCAACGCGGTCTACACCTTCGGCGCCATTACCGACACCCTGTTTAAAAACACCGACGAGGTGCTGGTGCTGGGCGACGAGATTCACCATGCCTATTCCCATCTGCGATACGCCGAAAACCGCCTGGTCATGGACCAGGAGGAAACAGTCGAGGGAAGGCGCAGCGATGAGAAGGAAGAGCGCCTGTGGATGCAGTTTCTGCGGGGCAACAAACAGATCACCCGGCACATCGGCTTTACCGGCACGCCCTATAACCAGGACGAGTATTTTGCCGATATCATTTTCAACTACTCCATCAAGGACGCCATCGAGCAAAAATACATCAAGGACATCAACAACAACGTCCGCACCCGGACCGACGAGGGCGACACCCCCCTGACCATTGACCAGCGCTTTGAGATCGTTCTGAAAAACCACCTGGACAACCGGGAAAAATACGCCTACCGGGATTCAAAAGGCAGGCGCCGGGTCAAGCCGGTTACCATATTTATCTGTCCTACCCAAACCAACGCCCAGGCAAGAAGCGAGGCGTTTATCAAATTTCTGGGCGATTATGAAAAAAAACACAACGACGCCACCGGCACGGATTCCGAGATCGCCGACCGGATGCGCAAAAAAGTGATCTGCGTGGTCAGCCGCATTTCGCAATCCGAGTACAAAGACCAACTGGACCATATTGAAGAAATCGACCCCAAAAAGACCGGCGGCGCGGTGGAGTATGTTTTTGCCGTCAACAAGCTGTCCGAAGGCTGGGACGTGGACAACGTCTTTCAGATCGTGCCCATGGAAGAGCGGGTGTTTAAATCCAAACTGCTCATCTCCCAGGTGCTGGGCCGCGGGCTGCGCATCCCCCGAAATATTCCCAGCGCCCATATTCATCAGACCTATCCCTATCTCACCGTGACCAACCATGACCGGTTTGCTGATCACATCAGGGAAATGGTGGATTCCGTCACCCAGAGCGACATGTATCTTTCCTCGCGGCCCCTGACGGATATGGATCTGGACCGGGCCGGCCATCATTTCTGCCTGTTCAACCTGAACTACATTGCCACCACCAGAACCGTGGATGCCGAGAAAAAGAAAACCACGCCTCCCGGGGCTTTGGTCCTGACGCCGTTTGATGAAACCCTGGGCGTCACCATCACCCGGGCAAAGGATGAAAAGCGGTATCAACTGGACAGAAATTTTTATACCGTCGATGAAGTGGTCTTCGATATCCACAACCGGTTTGCGCTCCGGCCGTTTGAATCCCTGCACTTTGATTTCGGCGAAGTAACGGTTGCCGACCGGTATCCGGCCGAGGAAGATATCAAAACCGTCATCCGAAAAGCCATGGAAGCGGCGGCAATAACCGGCAACCGGCTTTCCCTGGACAACAAAAAACAGATCGACAACTATTTTAACCAGTTTCTGCCGCCGGGCACCAAGAAGCGAGTTTTTGAAAATATCGAAGGGGACCTGACGCCCACGCCCACCGCTAACATGGATCAGCACAGCTTGCGCCTGAGTGAACTGGACAAGGAAGCTGCGGCTTTTCTGAGTGAAGACTATGAGAAGGAGCTTTCCGATGACAACAAGACCGTGCTGGAATTTTTGAGCCAATGGCGCGGCGCCCAAAAAGCGGACAAGCAACTTTTGCTTCCCATGTTCGAAGCCGATCCTTTTGTGACGGCCCATTCGGATATTATTCGCTCCTTGGTCGAAAACGACACCCGTTCGCCTTATGCGGTCAACACCTCCAGGCTGAAAAACCCCCAATCCATCATTCTGGTGACCCATCATCCGGAAAGGGAGTTCGTTTTTCGGCTGATCGATCACGCGGATTATATCGACTCTTGGATAAAATCCCCGGACAAGGGCTTTTACAGCATCAATTATGAATTCTGGCGGAGCGGCAAAGACAGGACCCGCCGGGGATTTAATCCGGATTTTTTCATAAAATTAGATCTGGACAATTACATGGCAACACTGGGCGCCCAGGGACAAAACAATCACATCGAAGCGCTGAGAACACTTCAGGACGAGGGCGTCGAATACCTGCTCCGGGTGGTGGAAATCAAATCGGATGAAGACGATGACGAAGCCACCCCGGCCAAGGCCGAATATGCCGAAGCGCATTTTGAAAAACTGAACCAAAAATTAAGAGCGGTAAATATCGCCGACATTCCCAAAGAACACCGGCCGGACGCCCGGCAGCATTACACTTTCGATCTTCTCGCGCCGGCTCTTTACGACCAGTGGTTTTCAAGTTTGAGGAAGGGGAGATTATAGAGTGAAATCCTGTCTTCATCTGCTCATCAGGGCGATGCGAAGTGCTGCAATGCTTGCCTTGGCTGGACTCGTTCTCTGCGGCACCTGTTTTTCCCAAACCCGGCAGGAGCACGTGCATCACAAGGCCCATACCGTGATGCCCTTCGACATTTCAAAGGCCGTTCACATCTTTAAAATGACGGAATCCGGCGGTATACAGCGGGTCGTGGCCAAAGATCCCGGCGACACCGATCAGGTAAGGCTCATTCGCCGGCACCTGAGGCAGGAGGCGGAGAAGTTCCGGCGCGGCGATTTTTCGGATCCGGTAAAACTTCACGGGGCCGACATGCCGGGCCTTCGCGAGCTTCAAGCCGGAGCGTCCCGCATCCTGATCTCCTATACGGATGTCCCCGCCGGGGCCGAGATCCGGTTCGACACATCCGACATCTGCCTCATCACAGCCGTGCACCGGTGGTTCGGTGCACAGCTCTCCGAACACGGGGCCGACGCCGTATCGGAATGAGTATTTCGGCGCGGCAGTCCTGGTTCTTTACGGGGTGATTCCGACCCTGCAGCCGGTTCACTTCGGGCGGGTCTATGCGGCCTACGGCGGGGTGTTCGCGTGGCTGAATTTACCGATATAGGACCACGTCATCCGCCACGCCAAGCAGCCGGTGATTGTCGTCAAGAGGTGCTGAAAAGATCGTTATACAGCGTTCAGCACTTGCTGTTCTGCTTGACAGCCGATCGATTCTGAAAATCTCCAGACGGTGCAGGGCGCTTCCCGACCAGGACCGGCGGTCTGCAGATGACATGTTGGGGTATGGTGCTGCAGGAGTGCCAGAATAATGGTTGTCGACACTTCTGCGGTGGTTCTGGTTTTGCCGCGCACGTCAGCGATCCTCCCCTCCGCCATCTTTCCAACGGCATCGCAAGTGGCCCTTGACGACACATCGACCCGCAGGTCCATCAGGTCTTTTCTTTTTGGTCATATAATAAGGTCAGTGCCATACGCGACCTGAACCTACCCTGAAAAGTGCCTCAGTGGGCGGCTGGTCCGCGTCTACGTGGAGATTCTCGCCTTCGACAATCCCGAGACGTCGCGCCTTCCCGCCACCTGCCTGCCAGCAGGCAGGTCGTCAGATAAGTTCCTGAGATGATAATAACTTCCGGTTTTGCCGTCGTTCCATCAGTCATCCACGCTGGACAGCGGTAGGGCTGACTTCTTGATGTTTTTTAAAAGTATCGGTTGATATTAACTGTCACTAACAGTAACCTGATTGGCAATTACAGAATGGATGGGCAAAATGCGTTCACGGCCATGGAAAGGGGCCCTATCGATGGAAAAACCGAAAGATGTCCTCAACATAAACGAACTGGCCAGCTACCTGGATATTCCCAAATCGACGATTTACAAGCTGGTCCGGGAAAGAAAGATACCGGCCCAGAAAGTGGGGCGTCACTGGCGGTTTCACAAGGAAACCATCGATGCCTGGCTTGGAAACCGCACGGAGGCAGGAAAACCGTGAATCGCTATTTTTACAAGTACACGCCTCCCAGGCCGCTGGAGGAGATCGAAACCGACCTCAAGAAGATCGAAAAAGAGATTGCCGACATGCTCGCGGAGGTGACGGAATGAGTGAAGAGAACGGCCCTATACGCCCTCAGGGCGAAATCGTCCTTTACCAACCCCGGCAGGGCAGCGAACAGATCCGCGTCCTGCTCGAAGGCGAGACCGTCTGGCTGCCTCAAGCGATGATCGCCGACCTATTCCAGACCACTGTTCCGAACGTAAACATCCACCTGAAAAACATTTACGAGGAGGGTGAGCTTGAGGGAGCGGCAACTATTAAGGAATACTTAATAGTTCGCCAGGAAGGTGCTCGGCGGGTGTCCCGTAAGGTTCTGCACTACAACCTCGATGCCATCCTATCCGTCGGCTACCGCGTGAAATCGCCCGTCGCTACGCGCTTCCGCCAATGGGCCACCGCTCGCCTGCGCGAGTACCTCGTCAAGGGTTTCACGCTTAACGACGACCGCCTCAAGGGCACCGACAGCGTTACCGACTACTTTGATGAACTGCTTGCCCGCATCCGCGAGATTCGTGCCAGCGAGGCCCGGGTTTACCAGCGGATTCGCGAGATTTTCGCCCTGGCCCGTGACTACCAGGAGGGTGAGAAAGAGACGCAGGTCTTCTTTGCCACCATGCAGAACAAGATGCACTACGCCGCCACCGGCATGACGGCTGCTGAAATTGTCCGCAGGCGCGCCGACGCGCCCAACGGCGGCAGGATATCCGCATGCAGGACTGGGAGGCGTTTCTCGACAAGTTCCTGCGGAACACCGAACTGCCTGTGCTGGCCAATGCCGGATCGGTCAGCCGCGACGTAGCTCTCGAATGGGCAGAGGGGCAGTACGACGCCTTTGCCGGGCGGCGGCGTCTGGAGGCGGAGACCGAGGCCGAAACGCGGTACGTGGAAGACCTTCGAACCTCCGCCCGCGTCCTTGAGCAGGAGCGCAAGAAGAAGCCCCCGAAGCAAAAGCAGGCAAAGGCGAAGAAGAAAGGCCGCAAGGGCGGGCCGGGCAAAGGGGGCGGATCATGAGAAGTCCTGCCGCCCGGTCAGGCAAGCGAGCAGCATACCCGGCCTACAAGCCCTCGGGGGTGGATTGGGTTGGCGACATTCCCGAGCATTGGGAGGTTCATCGCCTTAAACACGTTGCGTCGGTCCAGTTCAGCAGCGTGGACAAGCATACCATTGAGGGCGAAGAACCCGTACGCCTATGCAATTACCTGGACGTGTATTACAACGACTTCATCAAAGAGGGCCTCGAATTCATGTCCGCGACCGCTACGCGGAGCGAGATCGCCAGATTCCAACTGCATCATGGAGATGTGCTCGTGACAAAAGACTCTGAGTCCTGGGACGATATCGCTGTTCCGGCGTATGTTGCAGAGGAACTCGATGGCGTCCTGTGCGGCTACCACCTGGCTCACATTCGTCCCGACCTGCGGAAGCTGATCGGCGAGTACCTGTTCCGAGCGTTCCGGTCCCGTGGAATCGTGTCTCTACTCCGCAAATTCCCGCCGAAACACACCGGTCAGGGCCGCATCGCTTCTCTTCCTGAAGAAGGACGACACCTGGATCCGATCCAACTCGACAGGCTGGAACGATCCTTTCGCAAGTGGGCCCAAGACTCGGTACGCACAGACGTGCGTCTGGCCCGGCGCCGCATCCTGCTCATTTTTTTGCTGATCCGCTATACAGGCGCCAAATTGAACGAGGTTCTTGCCTTGAATCCCTTCGAGGACATCGATGCGAATCGGGGGCTGGTCACTCTTCGCGGGTCAGATCCCGACAGGGCACCCGGACCGAGGCAGGTGTCAGATCTCCGAGCCCCTGTCCCGGGAAATTCAAGCTGCCCTTTCGGACCCCTCGTTCAGAGAGGCCATGGGCAACGGGCTGCGCGTCGATCCCGGCTTTGTTCGCCGAAAGTTTTACGAGCGCGCAGCGGCATGCGGCTTTCCAAAAGAGGCGGGTGGACCGGAGATGCTCCGCAAGGCGCGCGCCGTGGAGTTGATCCAAGGCAACATGCCCCTGCCGGCGGTGCAAAAGCTGCTGGGCCATTCGACGCCTAACTTGACGTCTTCCTATGTCTCTTTTTCCGAGGATGACATGCAGCAGGTGATCCGATTATTCATGGAAAGGGAGGCTTCTCAAAAAACCAGCGCCCGAAATTCGTTTTTCGGAAAAATCGAATCCATCCGGAAAGGGGACATTCAAACCCGGGTGGTGCTGACCACCATCGGCGGATATTCCATTACAACCGTCATCACCAACGACAGCTTAGAGCGGCTCGGACTGAAGCAAGGGCGACTGATTACGGCGGAAGTCAAGACGCCCTGGGTCATCCTGCACAGTGGACAGGATGAACCGCCATGCAGCGCTGAAAACAGATTCAAGGGGGTTGTCGAGCGTGTGCGCAAAGGCCGGGTCAATACGGAATGCACCGTCCGAATTGCCGACGGAACGGCAATTTGCGCCATTGTTTCAACGGAGGGCGCCGGGAGATTGAAGATGGATCGGGGAGATCGTGTCTGAGCGTTGTTCAACTGCTTTGCCGTTGTTTTGCATGTCGATTGATCGTCGCGGCAAACGGTTGAGAAATTTTATCATCGACCGCCGAGATGACGGCCAGACCGAGCCACAGGGCGGCGATGGTGAAGATATCTTCCATGAAGGCGCTCTCCTTTCCAGCTTTGTCTGGTGCGCGGTGAATAACCGTTGTCTGGTTTATCGGTCTTTCGCGGGAACCGTTGCCATCCACAGGGCGCCGGCCAGTCCCACTACCGCCGCATACCCGAATCCCCAGCCTGCGCCGATCGCTGTCCACAGCAGACCGACGGCCAGGCTGGACACGAGGTCTCCGATGCCGTTAACCACACCCAGCACACCGAAGGCGAAGAGCGCCTTGGCCACAGCGGTCAGGGCATAGCCGGCCACGGTCCAGGTTTTGCGGTGGCCGATCTTGTCGCTGTGAAATCCGGCCCCGAGTTTGACGAAGCTGGAAAATGCATCGGCGACACCTTCGATGGCTCCCAGTGATGCCGTGCTCGCGCCGATGGCGCGCATGAACTGGGGCAGCACCGCCGTGGCCATTTCATGGCAAATGTCGCCCAGCAGGCTGGCCAGACCGAAAGCAAAAACGTTTCGGTTGAGCCACCCGCCCCGCCCTTTTCCGGCCATGACCGGAACCTGCTCCGCTCCAAGGTCTTAAATGTGTCGTAAATATCCATTCTCACCTGCGGACTGCCATCCAACGGACAATGCCGCTTCGAACCGAAGCGGCTCGAGCATCAAGTTCGGAGCCGCAGCAGTGCGTCGGCAGAAAAACGCCGGCCAAGATTCTGAAGCCCTGCCAGAACTTCAGCCGCCGGGCGCGGCTACCCGGCCTCATCCGATTCATTTGCCGGGGATAAGCCGGACTTCAGCATGGCGATATCGGCCTTGGAGGCTTCCAAAGCTGCGATCCTGTTCGTTATGCGGTTTATTTCCGCCTCGACGCTTCCATCATGGGCCTGCCGGCGACGATGGGCCGCCTCCATGGCGCCCTGTGTGGCTGCGACGGTTTCTTCCAGGCGTTCCCGAACTTTGCGGGCAAACCCGGCAAAGGAGATGTTCAGGTTCTGGAGCATGGACCAGCGAATGTTTTCCACATTGCGCCGGACCAGCCCATCCATGCGCTGGTCCATGGATTTGAGCAGGGGAAGCGGATCGGTGTTCCAGGTGCTCAGCACCCAGTAGGGTTTGCGTTTGATTTCCAGGGGATCTTCCGGTGAAAGGGGCCTGTAGGCTACCTGAAACAAGTCCGCGGTGGTGCGGCGCAGTGTTTCCGTGAGCGTAAAAAGGCGCTGTTCATGCGGCCCAAGACACTCCAGCAAGCGCTCTTTGACGTTTTCGTTGAGCGCGACCCGCTGCTGCTCGAAAAAGTCTGGGATCGCATCGCTCCACGCCTGCTGTATGCCGGCTTTTGAAGATTGGCCGAAACGGTGCAAAACAGTACCGCGATTCATGATTTCCTTTAGAAAACGTTCTGCCTCCCGGGCAAGATCGCGGGCCCGATCTTCCACAAAGGCTGCCACCCGTTTTTTGTCGCCGGCCAGAACATCCTGGATCAGCCGCCGCTCGCCTTCCGCCTGCTTCAGGCTTTTTTCGAAAAGGGCGATTTTTTCTTCGAGCTTCTGTTGGGGCAGGGTGAGCGCCTGCAGGGCGATGCCGGCCTCCATCAGTGCGGCATCGATAATTTCCATTGCCCGGCCAAAGACGGCTTCGGTCAAAGCGTTGAATTTTTCCTTGGCGAGATAGTCGACGAGAAAGGATTCGAGTTCTGCCATGCCGCTGGCCTTCCATCCTTCGGCGTCTGCTGCGGCCTTGGCTTCCAGTCCCAGCCGGGCCGATACACAAAAAACGGGGAACCGGTTGTCTCGGTCGGCGTTTTCGGCCAAGACCTCCTTATAGAAGGAAAGGGCCTCCCTGAGTTCATCTTCATTCAGGTAATCGATTTTGTTCAAAACGAAAAACAGCTGAGGTACTTTTTCCTTCACCTTCCCCAGGAAGTCGAGTTCCACTTCGGTGATGGGCGGATCGGCCGAAATCAGAAACAGGGCCGCATCGCATTGCTGGAGGAAGTCTACCGTGGCCCTTGTGTTGTGCAAATGAGTGGAGCCGATGCCGGGGGTGTCGATCAATACGGTCCTGCCGGAAAGAATGGGGGCCGGCAGTTGCACCGTGATCTCGGCGACCCCCAGCCTGTTTTCAGGGTTGCCTTTTTCCGTGACGAAGCCGGCCAGCCAGGCGTTTCTCTCGGCAGTCGAGGCGCCGGTAAATTCATCCTCCGGTCGGTCTCCCTGAAACCGGACGCTGATTTTGGGAGATTCGCCGTATTGAAGAAAGGTCGGTGCGGCGGTGAGGGGAACGACCCCCACGGGCAGAATCGGCTCCCCGGTCAAGGCGTTGAGCAGAGTGCTCTTGCCGCGCTTGAACTGGCCGAGGACCGCCAGGTGAAACCGGCCCTCGGAGTAGCGGGCGGACAGTTCCGTCAACTTTTTCCCGTAGGGGGTAAATTGCGGGCCGATTTGCAAGACCCTATCGGCTGCCTCTGTCAGAAGCGCCGCAAGCGGCAGAGAATTTTTGCCGGTCGTCGATGGCTTTTCTGCTCGTGTCATTGGTACCTCCTCGGGCGGTCGGGTATTGGCCTACCAGTCGTAGAGGATTTCCCAGTAACGGTCGAAATGCGGGTCGGTCCGGCTGTAGCGATAGTAAAGGGTTTTTCCGGTGCCGGGGCCGTTGTTCGTTTTTTCTTTCCAGTATCGGAGCAAAATCGCCGGCTGGAGCCCGGAGCCGCCCCGCTTGCCCGATTCCTGGATCCATTGCTCCTTTTCTTCGATCACTTTCCAGACGGTGTCATGCTGGCGGCTTCTGATCCGCTCGCCGACTCTCGGAAGGCCCAGGGCGTCTCTCAGATCCTGAAACCGGAAGGAATACCGTTCTCCGCGGTCGAGGACCTTCTCCCCCAGCACCATGATCCCCAGGGCGCCGACGGGCGCGGTCACCAGGATGGAAAGAACGGCTACGGCCAAAATGACGTCTCCGGTGGCGACCCCGGCGGCCAGCGGCACGGCACCGATGGCCGCCTGGACCGTGGCTTTGGGAATGTAGGCCACCACGCAGAACAGCTTTTCCTTCCAGTTCAAGTCCGTGCCGAACAGCGAAACATAGGTGCCTGCGCTTCGAAACAGCAGGCCCACCGCGATCACCGCCAGACCGGCCAGGCCGGCTTCCCAGGCGACGTGGATGTCGACCTGGGCACCGACAAGCACGAAAAGCAGCAGTTCTGCAAACACCCAGATTTTTTTAAGCCTTTGGGAGATGATATGGGCGACGGCCTCGGATTTTTCGAGTATCACGAACCCGATCGCCATGACCCCCAGCAGGCCGGCGATCGGCACCACGTGCGCCAGGGCCTTCTCCAGCCAGACCAGGACAATGGCCGTTCCGATGACCACGATGGTCCGCTTCGGGGGACGAAAGTCGTACCGGGTGAAAAGACGGTACAGCAAGTAGCCGAAAATCAAACCGGCGACGATGCCCAATGCGATGCTGACGGGAATTTCGGCGAGCCTGGTGAGCAGATGAACCTCCCCGCCGCCGTACATGCCCAGAAACGCCGTAAACAGGACGATCACGAAAACGTCGTCCACAGATGAGGCACCCAGAATCAACGCCGGGATCCCCTTTTTGGTTCCCCGGCCCCGGTCCATGAAGTCGATCATCAGGGGCACCACCACGGCCGGGGATACCGCTCCCAGGATTGCGCCGAGAATGGCGGCTTCCAGAACCGTGATGCCGAGAAGTCGGGGGGCTACCAGCATCACGCCGGCGATCTCGAACACGGCCGGCACGGCGCTCATGGTCAACGCCGCCCGTCCGACTTGATGGAGGGTGTCCTTGCGAAGCTCGAAGCCGGCGCGGAGTAAAATGACGATCAGGGCGATCCGGCGAAAGTCCCCGGATACGGCCATGATCTCCGGTGACAACAGATCCAGGACATAGGGCCCGGCCATCACCCCCACCAGCAGCATCCCTACCAGGCCGGGCAGCTTCAGCTTTCGAAACAGGTAATCGCCGGTCAGTCCTAAGAGAACGATCAACGCAATGCCGATGGCCATGGAAAATCTCCTGAAATAAAAATGCCCTGCCAGGCGGCGGCCTTGCAGGGCATCGAAGCAAAAAACCCGCCTGGGTGTTCAGGCGGGGCAGGATTCGCGTACTCCTACCCCAGGCTGTCTCGAGGTAGAAGTCATCAGCCCCAGAAAGGGGGCGGTTTTTGGCAGACTTCATTGCCGATGGTCGCCTGCTTATAGTCGAAGCCCAAAAAACTGTCAAGCGCGATTGGGTGGATCGTCTCTGTCCCAGGGTTTGCCCACTCATGAAGGCAATGAGCCGTCGCTGCCGTTGTCTGGGCCGGAAAGCGGGTTGACAGATGATTTAGGGTGGCGTAAATTCTAATAATTCGTTAATTGGCAAAATATAGAAAAAGGCGGGAAGGTCATGAGGCACCTTGTCCGAACCACCAAGGCCCTTGCAGACGAAAGCCGGATCCGCATCCTGGGGGCGCTTCGCGAAAACGAGCTTTGCGTTTGCCAGCTCATCGAGCTGCTGGGGCTTGCCCCGTCCACCGTTTCCAAGCACCTGTCGATTCTCAGAAATGCCCGTCTGATCGACAGCCGGAAGCAGGGACGGTGGATGTACTACCGTGTGGCCGGCGCGGATGCGCCCGAGCAGATTGCTCAGGTTCTCAGGTGGGTGTTTGAGACCTTCGAAAAAACGGAGCAACGGGAAAAGGACGACCGGCGGTTGAAAGAGATTCTGAGCATGGATCCGGAGATATTGTGCAGCCGTCAGCCGAGTTCCAACAGCGGCGATGCCAAGACGACTCAGGGATGATGCTTTTGAAAAAACTCCCATAATTGTCGCTCCCGCGTAGGCGGGAGTTCAGAACTGTTTGAAATAACTGGATTCCCGCCTGCGCGGGAATGACAAAGAAAGAAAATAGCGACTTTTTACGAAGATATCGACACCGAGAAGCAAAATGACCGATCGTCTAAAAATTCTGTTCTTGTGCACCGGCAACTCCTGCCGGAGCCAGATGGCCGAAGGCTGGGCAAATCATCTCAAGGGCGATTCGATCGAGGCCTATTCGGCCGGCATCGAAACCCACGGGATAAACCCGCTGGCGGTCAAGGCGATGGCCGAGGCCGGTGTGGACATCGGCAAACACGTCTCAAAAACCATCGACGACCTGCCGGAAGCGCATTTCGACTACGTGGTCACCCTTTGCGGCCACGCCCACGAATCCTGCCCCCTGTTTCCGGGCCATGCGAAGGTGGTGCATCGGGGGTTCGACGACCCACCGAAGCTGGCCGAAGGCGCACAAAGTGAAGAAGAGGCCCTGGCGCACTACCGCCGGGTGCGAGATGAAATCCGAAAGTTTGTCGCAGATCGTCCGCAAAGTTTGTCGCGGCTAGAAGAGGCTGCACAAGGAGAGTTCCCATGAGCGATTCCACCATCAAACAACTGAGCGTTCTGGACCGCTTTCTCACGCTGTGGATTTTTCTGGCCATGGCCGCCGGGGTGTTCGGGGGCTACCTGTACCCCGGCGTGCGGGATTTTATCAACATCTTCCAGGTGGACACCACCAACATCCCCATCGCCGTGGGTCTGATTCTGATGATGTACCCGCCGCTGGCCAAGGTGCGGTACGAAAAGCTGGGCTTCGTCTTCAGAGACGTGAAAATTTTAGGGTTGTCCCTGGTGCAGAACTGGGTAATCGGCCCGATCCTGATGTTTTTGCTGGCCATCACGTTTTTGTCCGGCCACCACGAATACATGGTGGGGCTGATCATGATCGGCCTGGCCCGCTGCATCGCCATGGTCTTGGTCTGGAACGACCTGGCCAAGGGCGACGCCGAATACTGCGCGGGGCTGGTGGCGTTCAACTCCATTTTCCAGGTGCTGTTTTTCTCGGTCTACGCCTGGTTTTTCATCACCATTTTGCCCGGCTGGTTCGGAATCGAGGGGGCCGTGGTCGATATCACCATCGGCCAGATCGCAGAAAGCGTCTTCATCTACTTGGGGATTCCCTTTATCGCCGGGCTGATCACCCGCATCATCGGGCTGAAAACCAAGGGAGAAACCTGGTATCACGAGCGCTTCATCCCCAAAATCAGCCCGATCACGCTGATCGCCCTGCTGTTTACCATTTTGGTCATGTTCTCGCTCAAGGGCGAATACATCGTCAAACTTCCCCTGGACGTGGTGCGGATCGCCATTCCCCTGTGCATCTATTTTCTGGTCATGTTTCTGATCACGTTTTTCATGTCCATGAAATTCGGTGCCACCTACGAGCAGACCACGACGTTGTCTTTTACGGCGGCCTCCAACAACTTCGAACTGGCCATCGCCGTGGCCGTGGCCGTGTTCGGGATCAATTCCGGAGAGGCCTTTGCCGCGGTGATCGGCCCCCTGGTGGAGGTGCCGGTGCTCATTGCCCTGGTCAACGTGGCGCTGTGGTTCAAGCGCAGGTATTTTCCTTATGCGGTGGAGACTCCCACCGGGGTGTGCCACCTGACGTGCAAGCCATGAGCAGAACAATCGACCAGAGGCCTCGGGTAAGCCACATCCTGTTGGCCACTGATTTGTCGGAAAACGCGAACCTGGCCTTTTCTTACGCCACGAGCCTGGCCGTTGCCTACGGCGCCAGGATCACTGTGCTCCATGTGGTTGAAAAACTGCCGCCCAATGCCGAACTTCTCATGGCGTCGTTTCTCGAGTATCGAGATGTGGAAGAATTCCGGGAGAAAAGCGGCGAAGAACTGGCCGCGCGGATCAAGGCCCGGATCGAGCGGTTCTGTTCAGATACCGCAGCGCAGATGCCCGACTGCCGCTTGATTTTTCAGAAAGTCGTCGTCGAGCCGGGAAACGCCGACGAGCGCATCGCCTTCCATGCGTCAGCCGTGGAATACGATGTGCTGGTGATGGGCAGCCGGGGCCACGGTCTGATCAAAGAATCCCTTATCGGCGGCACCTCGCGCAAAGTGCTCCAGAAAGTGCGAATCCCTGTCTTTCTGATCCCACTATGATTGCCTGGAAGATTCCGTCGATCCGGTGAAAAGAAAGGATTCATATGCCAAAACGCGTCTATTGGCTTTTTATCTTCATTTTGATTTTGCTCGTCAGCCTTGCGTCGGTGCCGGCCGCGGCCGGCGATGCAAAACAGGGCGTCATACCGTCTGTACCGACACCGAATATGGTCACCATGCTGGACCTGGGCGCAAATAAATGCGTTCCCTGCAAGATGATGGCGCCCATCATCGAGGAGTTGAAAAAGGAATATGCCGGCCGGGCCTCGATTATCTTCATCGATGTCTGGGAGCACAACGACCAGGTAAAGCGCTTCGGGATCCGGGCGATTCCCACCCAGATTTTTTACGACAAGAACGGCAAAGAGGTCCAGCGGCACGTGGGCTTCATGGACAAGAAAAGCATTGTCGCGGTTTTTGAAAAGCTGGGCGTTTCCAGGCCGGAGGGCAGCTGATCGATGAGCATGAGTTCGGATCCCGAAAGCAAGGCCCGAGAGGTCGTCGAGGCCTGTGCTGACTGCGACTGCTGCCGCCCGCCCATGGACCCGCCCTGTGCCGTGTTTGCCGAGCTGTACCGGCTATGGGACCGGGAGCGGGAATCCGGAGAGCCGATCAGCGCAGAATCGCTCCGCCGGATGGTGGATCTTTGCAACTTCTGTGCGCTGTGTCCGTGTCCGAACATCCGTGCCGACCTGATCGAAGCCAAGACACGGTTTGCGGCAAGAGACGGCCTGGCGCGCGGCGCAAGGCTGCTTCAGGACGTGGAGCGGTTGGCCCGCACCTGCGGGATGTTTCCCAAAATCCTCAATCGGGCGGCCGCAGGCGGCGTGCTGGGGCCGCTGCTGAAAAAGGCGGCGGGCATCCACCGGCTCAGCCGGCTGCCGGAATTTCCCGCCGAAAGCTTTGACCGCTGGACTGCCGAAAAAAACCTGGGAAAGACGGCAGAAACGGGCGCGGAAAGAAAGGTCGTCTACTTTATCGGATGTACCGGTCGGTTTCTGTTCCCGGAAGTGCCGCAGGCGGCGACGGATGTTCTCCAGCAATGCGGGGTTTCGGTTTTTTCCCCGGACCAGCGCTGCTGCGGCATGCCGCCTTTTTTGGAGGGAGACCGAAGCCTGGCCCTGAAGTTTGCCTCTGAAAATATCGAACGGCTGGCCGGTCTGGTTGAAGAGGGATACGCCATTGTCTGCACCTGCCCCACCTGCGCGTTTATGCTGCGCCGTGTTATTGCCGACGGCGCATACTACTCTTGCCGATACCAGGAGAAAGCCGGCGGAGACGAAAAATACATCGTGGCCCCGGTAGGCGGCAAAGGCAGGCGCCAGGAGTTTGTCCCCTTGTCGAAAACCATTTACGGGCGGATACTCAAAGACGAAGGGTATTTTTCTTCCATCGATCCCTTGGCAAGGATCCAGGTGGCGGAAAACACCTGGGACCTTGGCGAGTACCTGCTCGAGCTGCAGGATGCGGGCGACTTTGTGCTGCCCCGCACTGCCGTTCAGAAGCGCCTCACCTATTTCGCCCCCTGCCATCAGCGGGAGCAGGAAATCGGAACACCCTGGGCGGAGCTGTTGGGCCGAATTTCCGGCTGCCGGCTTGAACTCATCGACGGGCGGTTTTACTGTTGCGGCATGGCCGGCATCATGGGATTCAAAAAAGAGTTTAGAGAGAGTTCCGTGCAAATGGGACGGCCGTTGTTTGAAAAAATCCGGGAGCTGGATCCCGATGTCCTGGTCACCGAGTGCCTGAGCTGCCGGCTCCAGTTTCAACAGCACTTGCCCTACCCGGTGCGGCATCCCATCGAAATGATCAGAGAGGTTTTTCCATTTTAAAGGCCCGGGAAGAAGGACTCCTACTTTTGAAAGAAAACATAAAGATGTGAAGGAGGGAAAATGAAAGAAGACCATGCCGATATCATCCGTCAACTGGTCAGAGGTCGCTATGCCGGAGCCGCCCAAGGCTCGGGCTGTGGATGCGGTCCGACAAGCCCTGCCGGCTGCTGCGGCTCTTCCATGACGATCGCCGAATCGACAAATCAACTCCTGGGCTACTCGCCGGAAGAAGTCGACAGCGTCGTCGAAGGCGCCAACCTGGGATTGGGATGCGGCAACCCGACCGCCATCGGCGAGCTCAAGCCGGGCGACGTTGTCCTGGATCTGGGAAGCGGCGGCGGGTTCGACTGTTTTCTCGCCGCGAAAAAGGTCGGCGCCAAGGGTCGAGTCATCGGCGTGGACATGACGCCGGAAATGCTCGCCAGGGCGCGGGAAAACGCCGTGAAGATGGGGACGGCCAACGTCGAGTTCCGGCTGGGCGAGATCGAGCACC
Organism: Desulfobacterales bacterium; assembly: GCA_021737185.1. GTDB lineage: Bacteria > Desulfobacterota > Desulfobacteria > Desulfobacterales > CAFBRK01 > JAIPEL01. The sequence continues at coordinate 52,570 of JAIPEL010000002.1, forward strand.
TGCCGGTGGCCGACAACAGCGTCGATGTCGTCATCTCCAACTGCGTGATCAACCTGTCTCCGGAAAAACGCCTGGTATTCCAGGACGTCTACCGCGCCTTGAAGCCCGGGGGGCGGCTGTACATTTCCGATGTGGTGGCTACAAGGGAGATGCCGGAAGAAATGCGCGAGCAGGCAGCGCTGCTCACCGGCTGCATTGCCGGCGCGGAGCAAGTCGATCGGCTGCGAAGCCTTTTGGACGAGGTCGGATTTGTAGATGTCAATACCGAAGTCAAATCCCAAAGCCGGGAGATGATCAGCGGATGGTTTCCGGGAAGCGGTGCCGAAGACTATGTGGCGTCCGCCGATATTCAAGCCGTGAAACCGTAGCGGAGGCGCTGCGGTTGCTTAGTACTTGGAGTCTATAAGGCATGGGATCAACGATTTCCCAAGAAGATAGAGAAAGTATAGAGAAAGGGGTTCGAGATAAATACAAAGAGGTCGCCAGAAGTCCGAAGGGCCAATTCGCATATCCAACCGGGAAAGGATTTCCTGGCGATCCTTGAACAGACCGGTTTTCGCCATGCCGAGTTGGTCGCCGAGACCGGTTTCAACAGCTCCCCGAAAACCAAGGGGGTGCTGTTTCGTGCCCTGAAGCCGGAAAACAGATAAAAAGCCTGCCTGAATTGCCACCCAAACGCAGCGTGAAAACAAGAAAGGCCCCTTGACAGGACGACCGGAATCGTTTAAGCGTCCTTATAGGAAAGGAAGAAATCATGTTTTCCAGGAACCGTCGGATCTCCGTTGAAATGTACATGATGTCCATGTGCCGGGGTGCGCCCATGGATTGATGTTTTTTTTTGCAAATCAAAGCCGTGGGCAGCCAAAGCTGCCCACGGCTTTTTTTTTGTTTCGAAAGGACAGATACACGGTGGAGAAAATGATCTGCAGGATTTTCTTTTTTCAGGAACGGGAGGGGCCCCTATGGATAATGACGGGGCTCCGGAAGGAGCCGTCCGCCGGCATCGGTTTTTTTCTTCGCCCTATATTCTAAAAAAAGGAGAAATCATGACCCGAACCATACAACAAATCAACGAGAGGATTCGGTCCGGATCGGCGGTGGTGCTCACCGCTGAAGAAGTCATCGATGCGGTCAAACAAGACGGCATTAAAACGGCCTTCAAAAAGGTGGATGTGGTGACCACCGGCACCTTTAGTCCCATGTGCTCGTCCGGGGCGTTTTTCAACATCCGTCAGTCCAAAGAGAAAATGAAGATCGGCGGCGGGTTTGCCACGTTGAATCACGTGCCGGCCTATGCCGGACTGGCTGCTGCAGACATCTACCTCGGGGCCACCGCCCTGCCTGACGGCGACCCGAGAAACGGCAACGGCCGGCCGGGCAAGTTCCGCTACGGCGGGGCCCACGTGATCGAGGCCCTGGTGGCCGGAAGGAAGGTGACCCTGCGGGCCGGCGGATACGGCACCGACTGCTACCCGAGGCGGGAACGGGTCCAGGAGATCGGGCTGGAGGACACCAACGACGCGTTTTTATTCAACCCGCGAAACGGCTACCAGAACTACAACGTTGCGGTCAACCCCTCGGACAAGCCGATCTACACCTACATGGGAAAGCTGAAACCTAAACTGGGAAACGCCAATTACTGCAGCGCCGGCCAGCTTTCTCCGCTTTTCAAGGACCCCTATTACCGGACCATCGGCATCGGTACGCGCGTTTTTTTGGGTGGGGCCCTGGGCTACGTGGCCTGGAGCGGCACCCAGCACAATGCGGCCGTTCCGAGGCGGAAAAACGGGGCGCCGGTGCGGCCCGCGGGCACCCTTGCCCTGGTGGGCGATTTAAAGCAGATGGACCCCCGGTGGCTTCGGGCGGTTTCTTTTGCCGGCTACGGGGTGACCCTCAGCCTGGCGCTGGGCGTGCCGATTCCGATCCTGGACGAGGAGATGCTCCGCTTTGCCGCGGTCACCGACGAGGAGATCGTGGCCCCGGTAGTGGACTACAGCCGCTTTTATCCCACCGGTGAAGGCGAGCCGGTCCTGGGCGAGGTTTCCTATGCCGAGCTCAAGAGCGGCCGGATCCGCTTGAAGGGAAAAACCGTGCCGACCGGCTCATTTTCAAGCTATGCCAAGGCCCGGGAGGTGGCCCGGCACGTAAAGGCGCTGATCGAGAGCAAGGCGTTTTTGCTGACCGAAGCCCAGGCCCCCCTGCCCGGCGCCCGCGGAGAGCAGGAGGTGCGATCATGAAACAGGTCAGGACCGTTCTTTTTTTCCCGCCCGAATCGGTGGAAGAGCCGGTCACCTATCACCTGATCTCCGATCACGGCCTCCGGGTCAACATACTGCGGGCCCGCATCGATCCGGGAAAGCAGGGGCGGATGGTCGTCGATCTGGAAGGCGACGACAGCCAGTTGGCCGCCGGGCTCAATTACCTGGAAAGAATCGGCGTCGAGGTCAAGCCGCTGACGACCGAAATCCGTCACATGGAAGAAACATGCACGGCCTGCACGGCGTGCATCCCCCATTGTCCGACCGGCGCTCTATCTGTGGACCGCGACGACTCCTGGGCGGTGGCCTTCGAGCCGGAAAAATGCATCCTATGCCTTTCCTGCATGGAAGTGTGCATCTACGGTGCAATGGTATTGGGAGAAGAATAAGATGAAAAACCGCGTTATCGCCGGTGTGGACTATGAATCCTTCCTGGTGCAAATGGAAGAATTCCACGGGTACCGCTCCCCCGGCATGCTGGTGGGGGCTCTCATGCTCGATCGGGTCCTGGCCGCGGTGGGCGAAGCTCCCTATCTGAATGTGGTCTGCGAGACGGTGGTCTGCCTGCCGGATGCGGTGCAGCTGCTCACGCCATGCACGATCGGAAACGGTTTTTTGCAGCTGCTGGACTGGGGAAAGTTCGCCCTCACCGGCTATGACCGGCAGACCTTGAAAGGAGAGCGGGCCTGGCTGGATTATGACCGGATGGCCGAATACCCCCTGGTTCGAGGTTGGTTCGAACGAACCGGGCAAAGAAAAGAGAAGCCGCCCTTCCAGCAACTGGCCGAGGAAATCCTGGCCGCGGCCCCGGTGCTGATCCGGCATCGGCCCGTGACAATGCTTCGCGCCCTGAAAAAGTCCGCGCCGGTGACGACGGGCCCTTGCCCGGGCTGCGGCGAATCCTATCCCCTGCACCTGGGAAAGGCGTGCCCATCATGCATGGGAGAGGCCTATTGCCGGCCGGTTTGAAGGCCGTCGAATCAACCCGATGAAGCCCGGACGTCGAAGATCTCGTAGACGGTGGGCCGGTCCAGCAGTTCCTCGATCCGGGCTTCATCGCGGTCTCTTTCTGGGCTGTTCTGCTTCCAAAAGCGCATCGATTTGAGCGTCGATCTGTTCGTCGGTGCTGTGTTTCAAGCGGATGGCCCGGGCCGGGCACTCGGCCGGGCAGATGCCGCAGCCGCGGCACTTGGCCGGCGGAATCTCCGAAACCCCGTCTTGGTTGATAAACGGCGCGCCGAAGGGGCACACGCGCACGCAGGCAAGACATGCGGCGCACAGGTCGGGATCGACTTCGGCCACGGTGGCCGAGGTCTTCATCTCTTTTTTCGAAAGGACCTTGACGGCCTGCTGGGCAGCGCCCTGGGCCATGGCGATCGACTCGGAAATAAACCGCGGGCTGTGGGCCAGCCCGGCAAGGTAGATCCCGGGCGTTGAAAACTCCATCGGCTGCAGCTTGACGTGGGCTTCCATGAAAAAGCCTTCCGGGGTGCGGGGCAGCTTCAACAGGTTGGCCACCGAACCGGATGCCTCGTGGGGGCGCATGCCGGCGCTGAGGACGACCAAATCGGCCTCGGCCCGAAAGTCTTCAAAGGAGCTTCTGTCGGTAAAATCCACGACCAGCTTTCCGTTGCCGTCGGTTTTGACCTCCGGCGGATGCTCCGGGATATAGCGGAAAAACAACGCCCCCAGCCGCCGGGCTTCCAGGTAGTAGAGCTCTTTGAACCCGAAGGTGCGCAGATCCCGGTACAAGACGACCACCTGGATGTCCGGGTTGGCTTTTCTCAGTGCGATGCTGTTTTTTACCGCAGCGCTGCAGCACACCCGGCTGCAATAAGGAAAATCGGCGTTGCGCGAGCCGACGCACTGGATCATCACCACCCGGGACAGGCGGCGGATCTTATCGGGGTCGGTTCGGATGCGCCGGGAAAGCTCCACCTGGGTCAGGACGCGTTCGTCTTTGCCGTGAAGGTGCTCGCTGGGTACATAGGCCTGGGCCCCGGTGGCCACGACGACCGCCCCGTACCGGAGATCGAAACTGCCGCCCGCTCCTTGGACGGTGCCGGTAAAGGCGCCCACGTATCCGTCGTGTGCGGTGACTTCGCTGTCTGTGTAGACGGTGATCATGGGGTGGCTCAGCACGCGGCGTTCCAGGCGGCGAATCAACTGCTGCGGGGAGTCGCCCTCGAGGGTTTCGGTCAGGTTGCGGGCAAAGCCGCCGAGCTGATGATCTTTTTCCACCAGATGGACCGCAAATCCCTGATCGGCGACGGTCAGCGCGGCGGTCATGCCGGAAATGCCGCCGCCGATCACCAGGGCCGTGTCGGTGACGCGATAGCGCTGCTCGGTCAGGGGTTCGAGGTAAAGCGCGCGCCGGACGGCGCCTCGTGCCAGGGAGAACGCTTTTTCGGTGGCCTTGTCCGGTTTTTTGGCGTGCACCCAGGAGCATTGGTTTCGGATGTTGGCCATGGTGATCAGGTACGGGTTGAGGCCGGCGCGGCGGAGGGTTTCGGCAAACAACGGTTCATGGGTTTTCGGAGAGCAGGCCGCCACGACGATCCGGTTCAGGTCGTGTTTGCGGATCGATTCGATCAGCCGGTCCTGGGTTTCGTTGGCGCAGGTAAATACGAAGTCTTCGGCCCACGCGACCTCCGGCATTTTGCGGAGGCGTTCGATGATCGCGGGGATGTCCACGACCCCGGAGATATTCGATCCGCAGTGGCAGACGAAGACGCCCACCCGCGGTTCGCCGGTGGTGGTGGGGGCGTCGACGGCTTCGGATTCGGCTGCCGGTCGGCTGCGGGCCGAAGAAAGCAGGATCGAGGCTTCGGCCGCGGCGGCGCCGGCCTGCACCACGGTCTCGGGGATGTCTTTGGGCGACTCGATGCCGCCGCACACATACACGCCGGCCCGATTGGTGGCCGCCGGCTCGTCAAAGGGGGCTTGTGCAAATCCATAGGGATTCAAGTCCAGCCCCAGCCTTCCGGCAAGGTCGCGCCACGAGCCGGGGGGCTGAAAGCCGCTGGAGAGCACGACCAGGTCGAAGGTCTCTTCTTTTTTCCGGTGCTGTTCGTGGTCGAAGGTTTCGATGATCAGGTTTTCGGTCTCCGGGTCAAGGTATACCTGGGAGATCATCGATCGCCGGTACTGGACCCCGTGCTGGCGGCGGGCGCGCTCCACGTAGTCGTCGAACCCTTTGCCGTGGGCGCGGACGTCCATGAAGTAGATGACGGCCTCGGTTTCGGGAAGATGGCTCCGGGTCATCACCGCCTGCTTTGCGGCGTGCATGCAGCAGACCGACGAGCAGAAGGGCCGGTTCCGGGCCGCGTCCCGGGAGAGCACGCACTGGATCCAGGCCACCTTTTGCGGCGTTTTGCCGTCGGAGGGGCGTGCAAGATGGCCGGCGGTTGGGCCGGTGGCAGACAGCATCCGCTCGTACTGCAGGGAGCTGACCACGTTTTGGTAGCGGCCGAACCCGTACTCCCCGTGCTCACGGGTCAGGGCAAGCTCGAAGCCTGAGGCCAGGATCACCGCCCCTACCGAAAGATCGACGATCTCCGGCTTCTGGTTGAAGTCCACGGCGTCTGTCGGGCAGATTTTTTTGCACAGGCCGCATCGGCCGCGGGTCAGGTACAGGCAGTGATCGGGGTCGAGAGCGTATTTGAGGGGCACCGCCTGGGGAAAGGTTACGAATGCGGCTTTGCGCATGCTCAGCTCCCCGTTGAAGGCGTCGGGCACCTTCTTCGGGCATTTTTCGGCGCACTGGCCGCAGGCGATGCACTTTTCCAAATCGATGTAGCGGGGCCGCTTTTCGATGCGGGCGGAAAATCGCCCCGGATCGCCATCCAGGTCCAGCAGCCGGGTGTTGGACAGGATTTCGATGTTCCGGTGGCCGGCCACCTGCACCAGCTTCGGGGAAAACATGCAGGTGGAGCAATCGTTGGTGGGAAAGGTCTTGTCCAAACGGGCCATCACCCCTCCCAGGGTGTAGGCGGTGTCGGCCAGATAGACATGGAAACCGGCGTCGGCAAGATCCAGGGCGCACTGGATGCCGCCGATTCCGCCGCCGACCACCAGCACCTTCCCTTCGGGCGGACTGCTGAGATGAGTGATGGACGGGCTGCAGCTCACGGGATCACCCCCTTTTCCCGAAGCAGGGGAAGGGGGTCGGCCACGTGTTTGCGGAGCCAGTGCTGCGGGCGGCCGCCGCTGTTCAAGGCCAGACGAAGCAATTCGGTGAAATAGAAGATCGGCGTCGCCGGTCCGCTCTCTTTTGCCTGAATCAGGTCCAGGTTCGACTGGCAAAGGGGGCAGGAAACGACGATGGCCTCGGCACCGGCCTGGCGGGCCTTGACGATCAGTTTCCGGGTGAGGGCTTCCTGGATGTCCCGCCGGCCGATGCCGATGCTGGCCCCGCAGCAGGTCGTTTTGTACGACCAGTCCAGCACCTCGGCGCCGGCGGCCTCGGCCAGCCGATCCAGGGTCTGGGGGTTTTCATAGTCGGTGTAACCGGTGATCCGCGGGGGGCGGACCATCTGGCAGCCGTAGTAGCTGACCAGCTTCAGCCCGGACAGCGGCCGAACGGTGCGCGCCCGGATTTTTTCCAGCATGTCGTCTTCGGCCAGAAGCCGGGTCATGTCGTGGATCTTGATCTTTCCGGTCACCGGCCAGGGAACGTCGTATATGCCTTTTTCGATCATGACCTGGGAAAACCGCATCCGGTTGAAGCAGTTGGCGCAGGGGACCACGATGTCCAGGCCGAGCTTTTCAGCGGCCGCGATGTTCCGCGCCGGCAGGGCGACGGCCATCGCCTCGCTCAGGCTGTGGGCGGCTGTCGCCCCGCAGCAGGACCAGTCTTCGATCTCCACCAGATCGATTTGCAGCCGCCGGAAGACGGCTTCGATGGACTCGGCGTAGTCGCTTGCCATCCCTTCTAGGGAGCAGCCCGGATAAAAAGCCAGCCGCATCAGCGTACCTTCCCGTTGCGGTTTTGAACCACCGTCCGGATTTCACCGACGGCCTTGCAGCGGTGGGGGAGGAGCTTCAGTTTTCCCCGTCGCCACAACGTCAGGCCCAGCTCGATTTCTTCTTTCAGGGCGCCGGTCCGAATTTTGTCTTTCAGGATGCCGGGCTTGAGGTTGAGGGCGCCCATGAGCCAGAATTCGTTGACGCGGCCGAAGCGCTGAAGCTCTTCGATGAACGTCCGGTGAAATGTCGCCAGTTGAAGCTCCCTGGGCTGGATGGCCGAGTTTGCGGCCATCTTGCGCAGGTGCTGGATCGTTTCGGCCACCCCCACGTCGTTGGGGCAGTAGGTGGTGCACATTTCACACGAGAGGCAGACCCAGACGGTGGAGCAAGACAAAAGCCTTTCCCGCCAGCCGATCTGGATATAACGGATCACCTGGTGCGGTTTGACGTCCATAAACGCGCTCACCGGGCAGGCGTTGGTGCACCGTTCGCACTGGTAGCAGGCGGAGATGTTCGCGCCGGTTTCTCCTTCCACCCGTTTCAGAAAATGATCGCCCCGGTCGCCGATTCGGTGCCGCGGCCGGATGCTGTCGGTCCGTCCGCCGGAATTGTCGTCATGCATAGGCTCTCCTGCGGCATTCTTCTTCCTGCCGGGCGCAAAAGCCGAGAATTGTATCGATGTCCTTCAAAAGCCGGGCATAAATGACCCGGTTTGACTGTTCCAGGCAGGAGAAAAATGCCGGATCGATCGCGCCGCTTTTTACTGCCGCCTCGCGCAAAAAGCGAATCATCCCGCGTCCGTCGACCTCTTGGGGGCAGACATCCGTACATCGGTTGCACTCCAGGCATAGCCAGAGGGCGGGGGAGCGGAAAAGCGCTTCTGGCTGTCCGAGGTGGACCATCCGCAAAAGCGCCCGTGGATCGAATACATTGCGATGGCAGGAGATCGGACAAGTACTGGAGCATTCCCCACAGGCAAAACAGCGCAGAATACCCGTCTCCCTCACCGGTCTTCGAAACGTCGAAAGCGCCGGCCTCATGTCTCCGGAAATGACCCGACGGGCAGGCGGCGGTATCGGAGTGTCCATCCACCGTCTCCAGCGGGTTTCGGTCAGTTCGACAGTTCTTCCGTCCAATGCCGCAGCAGCGGTACGCCACCGAACCCGCTGAAACCGGAAAAACAGGGCCTGATAACGCTGAACGTTTTCCCAGGAAATCCGGCCGCTGGAAATCATCTCCCTCCGGATATATGCAATCACCGCCGCGGGGCTCACGGAGTTGGGGCATATCTGCGCGCAGCGCCGACAGGTCAGGCAATACCAGATTTGCGGGAGATCCAGCAGCTCATCCAGCATACCGAGGGCCGACATCCGGACGATTTTCTGCGGCCGCAGCCGGCCGGTGGCGATATTGACCGGACATTCGAAATCGCAGGAGCCGCAGGTCCAGCAGCATCGGATATCGGCCCGGCTTTCGGACTCGATACGCCGACGGGCTCGGGGTTTGTAGTGAATGATCCCTCCCATGTTTTCATCTCTGGCGGGTAAGTATTGATAGATATACTTTCCGCTAGCAGGCCGCCTTCCGGCACAAGGACCCGTGGCCGACGGCCGGGTCGAATCGTGCAGCGATGAAGTCCGCAAGCGCCGAAATATCCCGGCTGCCGAACCGTGGAACCTCCCAGTTTAGGTCGGCGTCGCTGACCACGGCGATCAGGTTCGGGTCGTTGCGGCATGCCGGCGGTTTTCCGGTTTCGGGCCGATGCACCTCGATCTTCGGAAGCGGCGCCCGCTTGAAGCCTTCCACCAGCACCAGGTCCATTGCCGGGAGCAGCGGGAGGATCTCCCACGGCTGGTGGTCGTGATCGGCATCCATGACCATGCCGATTTTATCGGGCGAGGTTACGATCGTGGCCGCAGCCCCGGCCTGTTTGTGCCGCCAGCTGTCTTTTCCGGGGCGGTCCATCGCGAAGCCGTGGACGTCGTGTTTGATGGTGGCCACCCGCAGCCCGCGGCGGTTGAATTCGGCCACCAGACCAACGGTCACGGTGGTCTTGCCCGAGCCGGAAAACCCGGCGATGCCCACCATCGGGGGGTGTCCGGTACCGGGTTCACTGTCGAGGCAGCGGACTCCTTCACGGTATGTCGCGGCAGTTGTCGCCATCTTTATCCTCCGATTGCATGCATTGCGCCTGATGTTCGATGGTATCGCCGGGTTTAACCCAGCCGCCTTTCAGGACCCGGACGAAGATTCCCTCCTTCGGCATCACGCAGTCTCCCACCTGGTGAAAGATGGCGCACTGGCTGTGGCACTCTTTGCCGATCTGGGTGACTTCCACAAGGCAGTCGGCGCCGATCCTCAGGCGGGCGCCGATCGGAAGGCGCCACAGTTCGATGCCTTCGGTGGTGATGTTCTCTGCGAAATCCCCCGGAGAGACGTCCAGGCCCTTTCGGCGGATCTTTTCGATGCTTTCGGCCGCCAGGAGGCTGACCTGCCGGTGCCACTTGCCGGCATGGGCGTCGTTTTGAAGGCCGAAGTCCTCGATCAGAAAGCCTGCTGCGATGTTCTTCTTTTTGACCCCTTTGCGGTCGCTGACGGAAACGGCCGTCACGCGCACCTTCGGTCGGGTTTCAGTCGGCATCGAATCTCCTTTTCTACATTCCCTTGCCGAAGGGACAGTGCGGATAGCTGCACTCGGCACAGTCCCGGCAAAGGCCGCCGTGGCCGATAAAGGCCAGCTCCTTTTTCCCGATCCGTTCGCCGGCCAGGATCCGCGGCAGGATCAGATCCAGCACGGTGGTCCGGTGGTGCAGACCGCAGGCCGGCACGCCCAGCAAGGGTGTATCGCCGATATAGGCTGTCAGAAACATGGCCCCGGGCAGGGCCGCCGCCCCGTAGTGCACTTCTTGTGCTCCGGCCTTCCGGATGGCCTTGCGGGTGACGTCGTCCGGATCCACGCTCATGCCGCCGCTGAGAATAAGAAGATCGCAGCCGTTGTCCAGATGGTCGGCGATGGCTTCGGCGATCCGGGTTTCGTTGTCCGGCGCTAAGGACACCCCGGCGACCTGCGAGCCCAGATCGGCGATCTTGGCCGAAAGAATCGGGGCGAACTTGTCCTCGATCAATCCGTTGAAGACTTCGCTTCCGGTGACGACGATGCCGGCCCGGACCTTTTTCAGGGCCGCCACGCGGACCGCGCCGCCGTTTTGGGCGGCAACAGCGGCGGCCCGCTCCACCGGCGCCCGTTTCATCACCAGGGGGATGGCGCGGGTGGCGGCCACCAGCTCGCCTTTTTTCACCAGCGTATGGCTGTGCAAGGTGGCGCACATGACCTCGTCGACCATGTTGAAGGCCGCCAGAGCCGCGGCATCCACCTTCAGCAGGCCGTCAAAGGCGGCGTGCAGGCCGATCTTGCCTTCTTTCGGCTGGTTTTCCCACGCGATTCCCTCTCCGGCCAGGGCGGCTGCCAGGATCGAGGCTGCCTGGTTTTCGTGGATTTCGTCTTCTTCCAGATCGATGAGGTAGAGATGGTTTTTCCCCAGCTTCTGCAGACGGCAGATATCCTCGCTGCAGACTTCATGGCCTTTTGTAAATGCCGGTCCCTTGAATTCGCCGGGGCGGATTTCGGTGATATCGTGGGCCAGGCGGGTGCCGACGGCGTCTTTGACATCGATTTTTTTCAGCACGGCAACCTCTCTTTCGGCTGTCATTGAAGGGTTGAGGCTCTCAGGAAACGGAAACCAGGCCGCACCGTGCCGGCGCCTGCCGGGGCGGTTCAGGATCGGACGGCGCCGGCGGCGACCAGTCCATGTTCGGCCAGCTTACCTCCCGGGCGTGGCTGAAATAGCAGTCCTCCGAGCAGGGGCGGCATACCGGCGCGCCGTCCACGAGGTATTCTCTGCGGTCGCGGATGACCTGGCCGCAGCGGCTGCACACGGCCTTGTACCGGGTGGGCCCAGGCAGGTCGCACGCATCTAAGTTCACGCGGACTTTCTGGACCCGGAACAGCACGCTGTCGGGCATGCGGCGGTAGGCCTCAAGCTGCCGGTCGCCTTTTCCGGCCACATCCGGTGCATAGGCGCAGGCAAGATCCCGGGCCTCTTCGGTGGAAAGAACGCGGAAAGCCTTGCCGGTCTCCAGGTTCACGAAGGTGGCCGCCATGATGCCGTAGTCCACGAACTTGAGGCTTCGCCTTCCCAGCTTGACCCCGGTGACATGAGCCACTGCATCGGCCGTGCACCGGTCCATCTCCACGTAGACGATCAGTTTCTTGATCTGGTCGCGGCGCGTGGGTTCGTCGAGTTCGATGAGCCGGCAGCCGAGCATGGCCATGCGGACCCCGACCACCTGGCCGGGGCAAAGATGGCCGTGGGCCTTGGACGATTCGTTGAGCAGGGCGTCAAACGATTGCATGAGCGACTCCTTCCCTCTTTTCCCGGAACTGCGTGCAGCGCCCGCAAACCGCGGCAAGGGTTTTATGCCGACGCCTCGGCGGCTGCCCGCTGCCCCGCGGGCAAATCGGTTAACGCCTCCAGGTCTTCGGCGATAAAGGCGGCGGTCAGAAGAGCCAGGCCCCGGTAAAAATCGGTGCCGGAGTGTTCGGCGGCCTTGGCGGCAAACGTCGGGACCCACGCCCCGAGATGATTTTGAAGAAAGCTGTGCTGGCGGCGGACGCGCTCTTCCAGCCGATTGGCATCGGCGGCGTCGACGGCCTCCAGCGCCTCTCCGGCGAGAAGATGCATGAACTCCAGTTCGGCGCAGATGTGGTCCGGCGCATCCTTGAAGTCCGGCGACAAGTCCAGCCCGAAGCTGAGGTACTGCCGGTGCGCCTCGATGGTCGAATCTCCCATCAGCCGGCGCTCGTCTTCCAGGTAGACCGATCCGTAAGGCGGGGCCGGAACCAGAAACGGCCCCAGGAAAAGGGCGGTATAGTCGACTTTCAGGGTGCGTATATCGACGGAACCAAAGACCGACTTTAGACGGGCGGCATCTTCACAGGCGCCCGAACCCAGAATCTCCAGCGCCGCTTGCATCTCCTCCAGCACCGCCGCCAGGGCCGGGGAAGGCTCGCAAAACGCATCGGCGAGCCGGCGGTATACCAGCGATCTGGCGGTCTCCTGCGTTTTGAGCATGTCTGCGATTTCCATCGTGTTTGGTTCTCCAATCCTGCGCATTGCCGGATCGCCCGGCCCAAAGCGGGGAGGCGATCCGGCGCAGCGGCGTCTTAGTGTTCGGGGGCGGCTTCCAACTTCAGGTAGCGCTCCCCCAGGGTATAGAGCAGCAGGGCAACGGCCACAGCCAGGAGCATCACCAGCCATTCGTAAATGCTGGGGAAATACTGGATATAGTCGGGGTACTGCTCGGCCTTGGGGCCGATGGGCCGGCTTTGTCCTGCCAGCAGGATTTCCATGTGCATGGCCAGGGTCCCAACCAGGACCAGGCCGGAGGCCAGCATCCGGCCTGCGTCGGTGGAGCGGATCGACGGAATTGCCATCAATACGAAAGGCAGCAGCAATCCTAAAATGACTTCGGTGTTGAGATTGCCGATGCCGCCGAAGATCTGGGCATATTTGTGGTAGTTAAGAAAATCCGGGATGACCGTTGCCGATTCGATGGCGACCTTGACCAGGGTAAAGACGATGACGAGGCCCATGGCCCAGGTAAAAATTCGTGCCATATCGTCCTGTATTGCGTAAATGGATTCAGACAGGCCGCTGCCGCCGATCCGGGCAAGCACAAGATTGTAAAACAGGCATAGGGCCGCACCGCTTAAAATCGCCATCATCAGACAGTAGATGGACATCACCGGACCGAAATAGGTCACCCGGGATTCGGTGAGGCCAAACACGGAACCGATCATCAGTGGGGCGACGATGGCGGCAAGAAACGACGCATGGCCCAGGACCTTGCCCAGCGGGCTGTGCCAGTCGCCCACGTGCAGCCGCCAGAACTTGACCGCTAGCACCACGAGTTCCACGCTGTAGATGAAGCCCATCCACCAGATCGGAGAGCTCAAGTTCGGGGAAAGCATGATGTAGAACATGTGCCACACGTTGCCCAGCTCCAGCCCGATGGATACGAAGGCCCCGACCAGGGTGGCAATGGCCAGAAACACCAGCCGTTTGGCCAAAGGCTCGTATTTTTGGATTCCGAACACCAGCGGCAGCGAGGCCAGCAGGGTCAGGCCGGTGCTGGTCAAGGCCAGGTAGATGTAGACGCCCAGGGGCAGGGACCACATCAGCACGTCGTTGGCGTTGAACAGGTAATGGCCTTTCGTAAACAGCTGGAAGGCGGCCACGAGCCCGGCGAGAATCGCGACGCCGAGCAGGCCCATCCATATCCAGTATGCGCTTTTGGATCGACTCATTTAGACACCTCCCTTGGTCGGCTGGTAATGGGCGGGATTGAAGTCGCGGATGTAAAAAACGTGCGGGTCGGTCCCCAGCTGCTCGCGAAGCCGGAAAGGGCGGAATTTTCCGAGCAGCTTGCTGACTTGGCTGTTGGGGTTGGAAATATCGCCGAATATCCTCGCATCCGCGGGGCAGGCTTCCACGCAGCGGGGCAGCAGTCCCTTTTTGACCCGGTGGTCGCAGAAGGTGCACTTTTCCACCACGCCCTTGGGGCGGATGCCCGGCAGGGTTTCGGCCCGTTCCGGGTTGTAGTACGGGATCACCTTCCCACCGGCTTTTTTGGCTTCTTCTGCTGGAGAAGAGGTGCCGCCCTCGATCAAGGCGTCCTGCTGCCGCCAGAAAGGATGCGGCTTTCGCCAATTGAAGTAGATGACGCCGTAGGGGCAGTTGAATTCGCAGTATTTGCAGCCGATGCACTTGTCCGGGTCGTGCATGGTGATGCCGTTTTCCAGCTTGTGCATGGCCTGCGTCGGGCATCCCCTGACGCACGGCGCGTTGTCGCAGTGGTTGCACAGGGTCGGGATATAGTGGTAGCGGACGTTGGGGAAGGTGCCGGAGGTTTCGGTGATCTTGTTGGACCAGTAGATTCCTTCCGGAACGTTGTTTTCGCTTCGGCACGATATGCTGCAGGAACCGCAGCCGACGCATCGTTGCAGATCGATGACCATGGCGTATCTGGGCATGGGGTTTCCTCCTATATCTTTTCGATTTTGACCCGGGTGCCGGCATGGCGGACCGTACTGCCACTGAGCCGGTCATAGACCGCGGGAATCAGGTCGTTGTTGTTGCCGCCGCGGGGAACCTTGCCGAAGACTTTAGCCGCCAGCCGCCCGTATACCCAGTGGCCCTGGCCGAAGCACTTGGCCACCGTGCCCGGCTGGACGCCTTCCCAGAGCTTGGCCGTGCATTCGATGCTGCCGGTGGGCGAAACGATGCGGATTGGGTCGCCGTTTGCGAGGCCCAGTTTTTTGCCGTCCAAGGGGTTGAACTTCGCCACATCCTCCCAGGCCTCGTCGCCCGGATCGAGGTCCTTGAAGTCATAGTACCAGGGGCAGTTGGCCGAGCGGCCCTCGCGGTTGAGACGGGATTTGTGGTCCACGAAAAGCAGCGGATACTCATCGGGATCCCCGGCCGTCCAGGGTTCTTCGTAGTGGGGAATGAAGGCATGTTCTCCCCGCGCCTGGTAGTCGCATACCGTCATGACGTGGTCGACGGTGGTGTTGTGCTTTTCGGCGTGCTTTTCCAAGGCCTCTTTTAGGGTCTCGCTGTAAAATTCGAACTTGCCGGTCTTGGTTTTCATCTTGCCCCACCGCTTGCGGAAAGGGTAAGGGTCCGAATTCCACACGCCGATCTTGCTGAATTCCTCCCACCCGCTGAATTTATCCCCTCCCTTGTACTTGGCCGGGTCCCACAGATTATGGGTGGCGATTTTCAGGGCATAAAGGGCGAATTCATTCTCGTCGGTCGGCTCTTTTCCGGTTTCCGGATCCCGGTAGGTCTTGTAATGGCGCAGCAGGTTGTCGAAACCGCGGTCGGCCAGTTTTTCGGCGATCAGCCAGGTAAATTCGGATTCGTCTGTCTTGTAGTCGCCCAGCCGCTTGATGATCGGCTGCATGAGGGTGACGTGGCGATAGCCGTTGCCGTGCACCTTGACGTAGCCCCATTTTTCGAACAGATGGTGGGTGTTGGGCAGCAGAATGTCCGAAAACCAGGAAAACTCCGAGGCATTGGTGGTGATGTGCACCACGAAGGGGATCTTGGAAAGGGCCCGCTCCCAGCGCTCGGGTTGTCCGGCGGAAAAAGAGAAGTTGTTCATGTAGGCGATGGCCACCTTGATTTCGTTGGGATCTTCGTTGAGGATCCCGTCCGCCGCGTTGTTGGTGACCACCCCGCCGCCGGATTTTCCCTTGTTGAGGGAGGGAAACTCCAGCCGGCCGCGATGGTCGATCTTTTCGTGCTTTTTGCCCTCTTTAGCGATGTCGTCCATGAAATCGTCGGGGGCCGGAAAATGCGACGTATACTCCTTGTTGGGGGCAAGCGTTCCGCCCACGTTGTCCACCGATCCGACAAGACCGTTGAGCGCATGGCAGATCATGCTGGCGTAGCCGCCCCGCACCTGCATGACCGGGCCGCCGCCGACCCACGAAATGGCGTGGGGGGCCGCCCTGCCGTATTCGAGGGCCACCTGGCGGATCTGTTCGGCGGGAAGGCCGGTCCTGGGCGCGGCCCATTCCGGGGTCTTGTCCCTGATTTCCAGGTTCCACCACCTGACCAGGCCATGGGTGTACTTCTCCTCGAAGTCTTCTTCTGCCACCTCCCGGCCGGCTGCAAAGCGATTGTTGCCGTCTTTGAAGTCTCCGACGAAATCCCGGTACCAGAGGCCCTCGGTCAGAATCACATGGGCGATGGCCGCGGCCAGCGCGCCGTCGTGGCCCGGTTTGACGGGCAGCCAGACGTCGGCCTTGGCGCCGGTGGCCGACAGCCTCGGTTCGACCACCGCCACGTGGGCCCGGTCGATCACCGTTCCCCAGGCGCTCGAATAGTAGGAGACCTGGCGGTTGGCGGCCAGCGGGTCGGCCCCCCAGATTAGGATGTAGCGGGCGTTTTCCACGTCGTACTGGCGGTAGTCCCACAACCCTTCGGTAAAGTATGGGCCGAATTTTTCGGCCTCGGCGCAGATGGCGCTGTGGGAGATGTTGTTGGGCGATCCGATGATCTTGGTCATCCGGTCGTAGAGAATGTCGCGCATGTAGGTGTAGCGGCCGCGCATGAGCATGTACTTGTGGGTTTCATGGTTGTTGCGAAGCTCCATGATCTTGTCGGCGATGGTGTTCAGCGCCTCGTCCCAGGAGATCGGGACGAATTTCGGATCCTGATCCCTCCCTTTTTTCGGGTTGGTCCGCTTCAGGGGAGTCTTGATGCGGTCCGGATCGTAGACCTGCTGGATAGCCAGATGCGGTCTGGGGCAGCTGGCGCCCACATTGACCTTGGAATGGGGGTTTCCCCTGACTTTGACCGCCCTTCCGTCGATGACATAGACCTGCTTGGAGCACCAGGAGGTGCATCCCTGGCAGGTGGCCGGCTTCCATTCGCCCATTTCCCCGGCCCCGGATGCCCCGGTGCGGGCCAATGCCCGAAAAGACGGGCAAAAAGCCCCGCCGGCCCCCACGGCCACCCCGGCGGCAATCGAACCCTTGACGAAAGTCCGGCGGGACATCCTGCCGCGATGCAAAAATGCTTCGAGATTGCCCTGCTTTTGCTGATCGTGTTTGTCCATACGATTCCCCTTTCCATCAAAGCATTGGTTGATACGTCGTCTACAAGTTTTATCCCGGCGTGCCGGGGCAGCTCTGAGCCTATCGCTCCTCGGCGGAAATCCCCTTGAGCACGATCATCAGCTCATCCGGGTCGATCGGATAGCGGAGGCAGGCATAGATGCAGTGCTGCATGGCCTCCTGCAGGTCTTCGTGGAACCGCCGACCGGACACCGCGAGCAGCAGGGGGTCCGGTACATGCCGGGAGAACCGCTTCAGGCTTTCGTTGTCCACGGCGGCCGTGTCCAGGTCGATCATGACGGCGCGGCAGGGATGCTTTCTGCACAGCGCGGCGAGTTCGGAAAGCGACGAAGCGGTTTTCATTTCAAAATGCCCGGCTTTCAGCAGACTTAAGGCCTCCTGGAACCGTTCCGGCGCCGTACTCAGCAAAATAAGAAGCTTGTTCATGTCGTTGTCCGCCCGGACGGTCTCCGGTCCCGAAGGTTTCGATTTTTAAGAAGCCATGCTTCCGGTATTGAGCAAACATCGTGCCACAGGCAGGGGCGGGGGCGGATACGGTCGTCCCGGCGCCGGTGAAGCCTTCGTAACCAACTAATATTGCAACAATATGGGGATGTCAGGATGAAAGCAGAGGATGCCTCGTCCGGGGGCAGGCGACGGGAAGCGGCGTTGGGCGGATTGCTTCGATATTGGACGCAAAAGTGGCAATAGCCAAATAACGCTTTTAATTCGATTGATTAGGTGTGTACAATTTCGATACAGGTGTGTTTTGCAGGGAAGTTCCGGCCCGGCTTTCAGGCGGGTTTTTTCGGGGAATCACCGGTTGGCGGAAACAGTGGATGCCTGGGTCAACTCGATTCCGGATGGCGGATGCGGTATTTTTTCATTTTGGAATACAGGGTGCTGCGGCCGATTCCCAGGCGACGGGCGGTTTCAGCCTTGTTCCAGCTGCTCGCCGCCAGCGCTTCAAGGAGCATTTCCTTTTCGGTGTCCTGAAGCGGCCGGGCGCTTTCGGTTGGATCCGGCGGTTCCGGCTCCAGAACCTGAACAGGTAGATCCGATGGCTGGATGCGGCTTCCCCGGGCGAGTACGACGGCGTGTTCGATGGTGTTTTCCAGTTCCCTGACGTTTCCGGGCCATAGGTAGTCGAGCAAAAGACGCATGGCGGACGAGGAGAAATCTTCGATGGTCTTTTCCTGGACTGTGCAGAACCGGTGCAAAAAGTGCCGGGCGAGCATGGGAATATCGTTTCGCCGATCCCTCAGGGGCGGGATGCGGATGGGAATGACATTGAGGCGGTAATAGAGATCCTCGCGGAAGCGGCCGTTTTTGACATCCTGGAGAAGGTTCCGGTTGGTGGCGGCGAGGATTCGAACGTCCACGGCCAGGGTTCGGGTGCCCCCGATCCGCTCGAAATTCCGGTGCTGCAGCACCCGCAGCAGCTTGACCTGGGCCGTGGAGGGAATTTCGCCGACTTCATCCAGAAAGATCGTGCCGCCGTCGGCCTGTTCGAACCGGCCCATCTTCTGCGCGGAAGCCCCTGTGAACGCTCCCTTCTCGTATCCGAACAACTCGCTTTCCAGCAGGGTGGCAGGATAGGCCGAGCAGTTGATGACCACGAAAGGATTTTCTTTCCGAACGCTCTTCTGGTGGATCGCACGGGCGGCAAGCTCCTTTCCGGTGCCGCTTTCGCCCAGAATCAACACCGTTGCATCCGACGGTGCGACATCCTCGATGAGCTTGTAGACCATCTGCATTTTCGGGTCTTTGCCGACAAACCCGGAATAGCCCGAGGCCTGTTCGATACGAAGCCGCAGTCCGCGGACCTCGTTTTCATGGACGACGGCTCGGCGGATGGCCCCTGCACTCTGGGCCAGCACCAGCTCGATGACGTCCATTTCGTTTCTGACGCACGCGCACTCTCCGGGACACCCGACGCACATGGCGCCGATCATGCGCTCTTCATGGCGGATCGGAAAGACGGCAATTGTTTCGGCCTTTTGAAATTCCGGTACGGATATCGGGATCTTGTCTTTCGCAATGAAGCGCGAAACAGTGAATGCCGCCGCCAGTTCGTCGATGGATTTTTTCGTCACCCGGAGCGGTTGGACTTCTTCGGCCGAATACACCGCTGCCTGCCTGCCGTCGCTTTCGAACAGGAGCAGTACGATTTGCCGGCAGGTGATGATGGTTTTGAGTCTTTCCAGTAAAAACCAGCAGATTTTTCGGATATCGGAAATGGACCCCAGTTCACGGGCGATTTCAAAGGCAATCTTGGCCTGGCGGTAGGCCCGGTCCAGTTCCCGGTTGGTTTCCTCCAGTTGTTCGGCGGTGTATTTCAGGCGCCCGGTAAAATCCCTGACCCGGTCGAGCATCTTGTGAAAGGCGGCGCTGAGCTTTCCGACCTCGTCCCGGCTTTCAATGGAAACGGACAGATCCATGTGCGCTTCGTCGATATGTTCCACCGCCTCGGTCAGCCGGACAAGCTGCCGGGTGATGTGGCGGACGAAGAGATGGCCCAGGGCAAGAGAAATCAGGAGCACGGCAACGGTCACCAGACTGATCTGAAGCCGCATTTCGGCAGCGTCCTTCAAATAGGCCTTCTCGAAAAATCCGGCCCGGAGAACCCCCGCCTGTGCGCCGAAAATCGGCCAGGCCACATCCAGATAGCGTTCCCCCTTTTCGGAGACGATCTTTTCGATCCTTCCCTGGCGGTCGTCCATCGGTCGATTGGCGGCGATTAGCTCGACAGGGACCCCTGCTTCGAAGGTGTGGCTCACCAACGTTTCGCTTACAGCGATGAACAGGTAGGCCAATTCGGGGTTGGTTCTCATCCGGTCGTCGAGGAGCTTGCGAAGTCCGACAATGTCGTTGACCAGGATTTTGTCCGCTGCATCCAGGGCCAGATTGTGGGCAAGATTTTCGGCCTGGGCCCTGGCCGTCTCCAACAGGCTGTGGGTGTACCGGTGGGTGACCACCTGGGAGATGATCAACCCGCTGGCGATCACGATGCCGGCGATGGCTGCGGTCAGCCGGGTGCGGATGCCGAAGGAAATCATTACCGGGCCTCACGAAAAGCGGTCAGTTCACGGTGAAGGACCTGGACCGGCTCGTACCAGCTTTCTTCCGAGTCTACGAAACGGTCGACCATCAGGGAATCGAGGATGCGGCGGCCCTCCTCGTCGGTGTGCATCAACAATAGCGCGCTGCGAATCTCCTGCTTCAAATCGGAAGAGAGGCGACCGGATACCACCAGCGGAGGGCTGCCGAACTTGATGGAACGGTCGATCACCTTGGTGCGGGACGTGTACACCGGATTGCGGGTGTTGTAATATTCCCAGATGTGGCCGTCCACCGTGGCGGCATCCACCAGCGATTTGGCCACTGCCATGATCGAATTGTCGTGGCTGTAGGTATAGGTGTAGCTCTGGAAAAAGGTGTCCGGAGTCTCCTGGATTCTCGACAGCCAATAGAACGGAACCAGCGCCCCCGTATTGGAATCCGGATCGGTGAAGGCAAAACTCCTGCCCTTGAGCTGCTCGAAGGTGGCGATCGGGCTGTCTTTGCCGACGATGAGGTAGGCTTGGTAAAACGGCTCTCCCCTGACAATCGGGGTGACCAGGGATTCGAATCCGAAATCGGTTTTTCCGGTGCCGTACGGGCCGCTGCAGATAAAGGCGATGTCCAGCTTTCGGTCGAGGAAAAGCTGGTTGACCTCCCGGTAGGTCTTGCGCTGAACCAGGCGGATGCGGCGATCGACACGCTTTCCGATGAAGTCGAGCAGTTCCCGGTACTGGGAAAAAGTCTCTTTGGGAGAGACCATGGCCGAAACCGCCACGTTGAGCTGGTTTTCCGCCTGCACAGGCGCCGCCTCCTCGGCGACGGTCTTTTCGCTCACCTGCGAAAAATCCACTTTTTGATACCCGCCGTCATCGCTGCATCCGACGGCAAAGACGAAACAAATTGCCACAGCGACCGCAGGCAGAATGCTGCGCAGGGACGGCCGCTTCAATGTGGTCTGATTTTTGCGGCCGGCTGTTTTCAAAGTGTCTTGGGAAGGCATAGTTCCGTATCCAATGTGTTTCAGATATGTATCCAAATCCGTTTTATATTTGTACACACGATATGAGTTTACCAGATAAACGGCAGATTTCCAAGCTTGCCATCGGGGCGTTGGCACGTAGCCGGTGTGCTGTAGGGAAACACATTTGACACCTTCCATCGTTAGAGATATTTTGGACGGGCTTCGGGCGGGTTCATAAAAGAGGCAAAAAGCCGCAAGGAGGGCCAATGAAGCCGAAAATCATACGCGTACGGGCACTTATACTTACGATTGGTTTTCTTTTTGCGGCGACGTCCGCAGTCCCGGCCGAAGCCAGGTCTAAACCATTGAGCAGGGAGATTGCATCATGCCAACGCTGACGGTTCGATTCAAAAAGAAGATTCTCAGGAAATACCCGATAAAAAAAGGAGAATCGCTTTTGATCGGAAGACGAAGCAGCTACGAGATTGTCATCGACAATGCCGCTGTTTCAGAAACCCATGCGCGCATTTTTTCAAAGGGGGATGACTTTTATATCGAAGACCTCGGCAGCACCAATGGAACGTTTGTCAACAAAAAACGGGTCGGGTCTAAACGGCTGCAAGATGAGGATGTGATCACGGTGGGGAAGCACGAACTGATCGTTGACATGTCCGAATCGGTTCGTTCAAGTCGATTGGAGGCGCCCGTATCGTCGGGGCAGATCGCCTCGAGAGGGAAAACCAGCGCCCTGGCCACTGCGGATTATCGGGAAATTATGGAGAAAAACATCTATGACCCCAACCGCGCCACCCTCTTAATCCTTCGATTTAAAGGAAAGCAGATCCGAAAATATGTTTTGAAGTCCGGCAAGGTGCTGACCGTGGGCAGATTGGAAGACAACCACATTGTCATCGAGAATGACGCGGTATCCGGCCATCACGCACAAATTGTATCCAGGGACAAGGAGTATTTTGTCGAAGATCTTGACAGCACCAACGGCACCTTCGTCAATGAAAAGCCGGTGAACACCCACAGACTGAAGGATGAGGATATCGTCACCATCGGAAAGCACGAGCTGGTTTTTTGTGAATATGAACCCTATACGATGGAAGAAACCATGTTGCCAAACGCTTTGGGCCAGGCGTATTCCACCCTTAGGACGACCGCGCTGGATGTTTCAAATTTTAAAAAAACCCTTGATCAAAGCGGCAAAAAGCGCAAATGAACGCTGAAGCTGTTGACCCCTCCGTAAAAATACGGCGTACAAAGGCCGCAATCTCGTTCCGGTAAGAGGGTTGCCCCGGTGAACTCGTAAAGGTATCGGAGCCGCAATGGTTGATTCCCACCACGAAAAATTCGAGAAATATCAGATGCTGGACCGGTTGGCCGTCGGCGGCATGGCGGAAGTGTACCGGGGAAAACTGACAGGTGAAAGAGGATTTGAAAAACTCGTCGTTGTCAAAAGAATGCTGCCCCATGTGGCCGAAGACCAGGAAATGGTGTCCCATTTTATCGAGGAGGCCAGGCTGGATGCCCTTCTTCAGCACGACAACATCATTCACGTCTACGATTTTGGAGAAGCGGAGGGGTCCTATTTTATCGCGATGGAATACTTGTTCGGCAAGGATTTGCATTCCGTCATCGAAAAGGCCGAACAAGAGAATTCGCCTATCGGGCTTGCGCTGTCGCTGTTCGTCATTTCAAAACTATGCGAAGGATTGGAATATGCGCACAGCTTGACAGATTTACACGGAAAACCGCTCAACATCACTCACAGAGACATCAGCCCGCAAAACATCTTTCTTACCTATGATGGTAAAATAAAAATAATCGATTTCGGTATCGCCAAAACGACTGAAAAAGCCACGAAAACCCGATTCGGCATCATAAAAGGCAAGGTGGCTTACATGTCCCCTGAACAAGCCGAGGGAAAGCCTCTCGATAAGCGATC
This sequence comes from Desulfobacterales bacterium, assembly GCA_021737185.1. Classification (GTDB taxonomy): domain Bacteria; phylum Desulfobacterota; class Desulfobacteria; order Desulfobacterales; family CAFBRK01; genus JAIPEL01. The sequence goes on from JAIPEL010000002.1 coordinate 75,456, forward strand.
CGATATATTTTCCGTGGGCATTCTTCTATATGAGATGGTGACTCGGAAAGACATGTACGACGGCGCCACGGGCCAGATGTTGATCAAGGCGATCAACGCAAAGTATGACCCGCCGGAAGAACTCGCTCCCGACCTCCCCCCCCAGGTATATGAAATTATGCACCGGGCCCTGGCCAAAAACCCTGAAAAACGATACCAGTCTTGCGCTGAAATGACGGCGGACATAGACAATTGCCTGTATGATCTTGAAGACCGGCCGAATGCAAAGCTGCTGTCTGAATACATGACCGGTTTATTCGAAAGGGAATATGCCGAGGAAAAGGAAAAACTGAGCCAATTGATGAAATATCCCCCGGAAAAGGGGCATACCCCTTCAGGAACCGCTGTTTTGGACAAGGATTATCTGAAAACCAAAATAGCGAAAAGAAAAGGTGATTTTAAAAAGATCGCCCAGAAGATTCTTTTTGAATTCAAAAGGCTGCATTCGGGCAGTAAAAAACGGGTGATGTATGCCGTAGAATCGATCATCGTTATTCTGTTCGTCTTGTTATTGTTTTTAGGAGACGGCAGCGTCACAAAGGAAAAATATAGCCAACTGAGAATGGGAATGACCTACAGCGAGGTCACGGATATCCTGGGAAACGACGATGAGTGCAGGGTCGAACTGGGAATCAAAAACTGTGTGTGGGGATCGGAGGGGAAAAATATCAAAGTCACGTTTATCGCGGATAAAGCGATTTCCTTTTCAAACAAGGGGCTATAACGAATCAGACCGTGACTTGCTCTGAAAGTTTCTGCATTTTTTCTTCGACGCGATCCAGCTTTTCCTCTTTTCCGTTTTTTTCCAGCAGGCGGCGCAACTGCTCGATCTTTTCCTGTATGAGAGGCAGAATCTCTTGTTCCAACTTCTGTTTCATGCCCGCGCCCATATTCTCGATTTCGGAAAGAATCCGGTCCAGCTGCCTTTCAAGCTGCTCGATCTGTTCGTCCGTGGGTAATTCCTGAATTTTCTGTAAAAGCTTGGCTATTTCGGCATTGATCCCATTTGCACCTCCGAGAAAATCGGTGATCATTTTATGGTAGAGCCCGACATATTTCGACTCACCTCTGACCATCGCATTTTTTGCGATCTTTTCTCCCCCGGCAGGGCCGCCAATGATTCGAATCGCCTTCCGGCTCTCGGCATTCGGGTTTGAACCGATATAAAACGTGCTCGATGTCTTCGGCCAGGAGGAGAATTGATCTTCGATCGATACCTCGACCAGAAAATGCCCCGCATCGGTGTATTCGATGTCATCGACCCTGCCGATGGGGGTATCGTCGAAGAACACCGGATCGTTTTTCACCAGGCCGTCGATGCTCTCGAACCGAATTCGGAATTGATGGTCGAAAGCGCTGCAGCCGAGCAGGATGGCCACCAGCAGGATTGGAAGAAAAAGATATTTAGTCGAGAGTTCGGTAGGTTTTTTTCTGTCATGCCCGCGTAGGCGGGCATCCAGTGTACGATCCGGAAAAAAAGGTCCCTGGATTCCCGTTTTCGAGGCTGTGCGGCAATTCGTCATCCCGGCCAAGCCCCGCGTAGCGGGGCGCGAGCCGGGATCCAGAAGGTACTGGATTTCCTGGATTCCGGATCTCCCCCCCTTTAAGCGGGGTCGTCCGGAATGACGATTCTTGAATTGTGACACAGCCTGTTTCGCGGGAATGACTGCACTTCTAGAAAGAAGCTCCCCTGCTCCTGATTTGTTCTTGATTCTATTTTTCATCTTTAGAATTTGATGAAATCGTAAAAAGTCCCCGAAGTGTCATGCCGGCCCCCGGATCAGGATCCGGGGCGGGAATGACGGGAAAAAAGAAAAACCGGTTCTCTATAGAATTCCAGTTGCATCCAGCCGGCGGCCAATAGGTGTCGGCTCGGATGCCGGGCAACTGTCTGAGCCAGTTAGGCCGCGTTGAGACGGCCGCGACGCGATCGTTGCGATGCGCCAAATTACTCCGGTTTGCCGGGATTTCAACCCGAAGAACCCGCCAACAGCCGTCTCTACGCGGCCTTGATGGCGAGTTTTGGCCGGCAGGAGAGTCGACACCTATTGGCCGCCGGCGCCCACCCTGGATCTTTATGAGTAACCGCTAAAGAAAAGTCTGGACGGTTTATGGAACCATTATCCTTGCGACACGATCGGCTCCAAAACCATCTCGACGCGTCGATTCTGCGACCGGCCCCATGGGGAGTCGTTGTCGGCGATCGGCTCGCTTTCGCCGAACCCGACGGTTCGAATCCGGGCGGGGTTCACTCCCTGGGAAACGAGATATTCTCCCACCGCGTCGGCTCTTTTCCTGGAAAGCTCCATGTTGTACTGCTCGGAGCCCACGCTGTCGGTGTGTCCTTCGATCTGGATGATGGTGTTTTCATAGCGGTTCAGGATGCCGGCGGCCTTGTCGAGGCTGGGGTAGGCGCCGGGCTTGATTTCCGCCGAATCGAAGGCAAACAGCATATCGTTTTTGTACGTGGCCACCAAAATTTCACCTTCCCGACGGATCGAGGCATCCCGTTCGTAGGCCAGGGCCCGCTGAAACTCCTGCTCCTGCTGCTCCATGTACCTGCCCACCTGGTCGCCGGTGATGCCGCCTACGACCGCGCCGATGCCGGCGCCCCAGAGCGCTCCTTTAAAGTCGCCCAGCAGCGCGCCGGCGATGGCGCCGCCGGCGGCACCGAGCACGGCCCCTCCGGTGCGCATTTGGCCGCGCTGGGTTTGGGGCCCGGCGCAGCTGAGCACGGCGGCAGCCGAAAACGAAACAAGGCAGACGATGCAAAGAGTTTTCAAAACCGATTTTTTCATGAATCGCTCCTTTGCCTGTGAAATGACGGCCCTGTGGCTCTCTGCCGTCGGGTCAGACTGCGGCCGCCGCAAACGCCGGCGGCCAGGCGTCAGTTGTTGAATTTTTTCCGGATGGACTCCCTCTCCTGGGGGCTGAGCTGGTCCCACCGGTCCAGGTCGCGCTGAAGGCGCCGCCGTTCTTCCGGGGACAAGCGCCGATACTGTTCGTATCGATGCCGATATTGCTCCCTTTCCTGGGGAGGCATCCGGTTCCACTGCTCCATTCGCTGTTCGAGCCGCCTCCGGTCTTCAGGGGGCGTTTCCTGCCATCGCCGGTGAATCCGATCCCGGGACTTGCCATTTCGTGCGGTGAGCATCCCGCCAGGACGCCCTGGATTGTCCGCTTCCTGGCCCCGGGCAGGCGCTCTCCAAAAAGAGTCTGCTGAAAGGGGCATGCCGGTCTCCGGCAGATATGACGACCGGATCGGCGCCTGGACCGGTTCCCGGGCCCACGAAACCCCTGCCGGCGATCCGGCGGCGCAGATCGCCACACCTGCTGCCAGCAGGAAACGGACGATCCGTGTGTACCCGTTATGCTTCGAGGACATGGATTATTTGTCTCAAAACGCTGTCGTTGTTGTCAATCTGCTGGCCTTCCGTAGAGGAGGCGTCCAGCACCCGAACCAGTTTCTGGACGGTCTGAAATTCCATCAGAAGCTCCATGTCCTGATCCTGGATCGTCTGCGGCTCCTCTGGCGAAAGCATCTGTTCCTTTTGAAGGCCGCTCACCAGGGGGGCCTTTTTCTCCTCATCGAGGGCGCGGTAGCTGAATATGCCCACGAAAAGAAGCAGTGCGCAGGCAGCTGCTAGACTAGGAACGAGCTTCGGCCATGTCAACCATCTTCGGCCCCGGAGCCGCAGCTTCGGATCGAATCGGTCAAGAATGCGGCGCGTCATGGCATCGGCGCTTTGCCGGGGCAGGCGCGGCGTCCGGCCGGCGGTTTTCACCTTTTCCAGCACCGTTTCGAGCCGGCGAAGCTCGGTCCGGCAGGACGGGCAATGGGTGAAATGTTCGGCAAGGGCCTGCCGCCGATCTTCGGACAGCTCTTCCAGTACATACAGCCAAATACTTTTTTCCCGATCCGGGCAACCGTTCATCGGTCCACCCTCCTTCATCCTTCCGCCCAGTCGGCCAGGGCCGTGCGGACGGCCCTCGTTGCCCGAAACAGGTGGCTTTTCACCGTACCTGTCTCGAGCTTCATCACCCGGGCGATTTCCGAAAGTTTCATCTCCTCGAAAATTTTCAGTTCGAACGCGGTTCGCTGGCGGTCGGGCAGGCGCTCCAAAACCCGGTGCAGGGTGCGGTGCAGCTCGCGGGCTTCCAGCGACTCCATGGGATTGGCCGATCCTGCAGGATCCGGTATCGCCTCGGGTATCGACGCCTCTGTCCCGTCTCTGCCCAGCAGGCGGTTTTTGATTGAAAACAGCCGGGACCAGCGCCTTTTGTGGTTTCGGATGTCGAGGCTGGTGTTGACCAAGATCCGATAAAACCAGGTGTAGAAGCTGGACTGCCCGCGAAACCGGTCGATCCGGCCCAGGGCCTTGACGAAAGCATCCTGGGTGGCGTCTCTGGCCTGATCTTCATCGCCTCCACTCATCCGGAATGCCAATGCGTAGGCGCGGTCCTGATATCGCCGAATCAGCTGCTCGGCGGCCCAACGACTTCCCCGGCCGGCTTCCGCGGCCAGGTCCGCGTCCGTCAGGTCGTTCTTCTTCGGCTGCGCCTCGAACGGCTCGGCGGCATCTTCGGCCTCCGGATGACGTTTTCTGTTCAACATGGCAGATCAGGGAAGGAGGCGGGGGCAGGACCGCATCGGATCCCGCCCCTGTCTCTGAGCATATTTTCCGTTTCATAGCCCCTGCATTGAAATGCGGTTAGTTTATCTGCCGCCGATTGAAAATGCAAACCGCCATCCCGAATCCCACACTCCCGCCGAGAACCGGCTATATCCCGGATGCGGATATTTCCAGTGGCCGAAGTGGCGCGGCGGAAAATGGCGATGCTGCCAGGCGTGGTTGTGCTTGGCCCGGTGGATGTGCCGGCTCGCCCGATGCTGCATCCGGCCCAGTCGGCTGCGCTCGTGGCGGTCGAGGCTCCCGTTTGCCGAGAACCGGCGATAGGTCCGGTCGATTCGCTGTTGCTGCGTTTTGAGCCGGTATGCCTCCGGGCGGGTAATCTGCCCCGAGCGCACGTCGTGATGGATGCGTCCGGCCTGCCGATGCTGGTTTCGCTCCACGATCCGGCCCTGGAATTTGCCCGGCTTGGAATTCACATAACGGTCCCGGCGGGAGCTAGGATCGCCAGCCCAAACCGTTGAAAATCCCATAAAGATCGCAAACAGGGAAGTGACCAGAAAAACCGCTGCCTTCTGGATATTCATGAGGACCTCCTTTTTTGCCGGTTTTACCCCCTTTAGACGAACCGGCGCGAAAAAGGTTTACCTCGCCGGCTTTTTTTTTTGGAAAAGCCCGGGAACGATTCCACCGTCTAAGGAGCGGGCGGGATCATCTATCAAGGCCGGGGGCGCCAAACCACCCTAGGGGACGGGGATGATTTTATGCGTTTCTTTTGGACCTGTATTATGAAAGCAGACCCGTATGCCTCGAAAAGCTCGCATAGACACACTGGGGGGTCTTCACCACATCATTTGCCGGGGCATTGAACGGCGAAAGATATTCTGGGACGACACGGATCGGAATCGTTTCATCGAGCGACTGGGTGAGGTATTATCCGGCACCAGCACCCCATGCTACGGGTGGGCCTTGCTGCCGAATCATTTTTTCACCTACTCTTGAAAACCGGAAACGTTCCGATTGCATCGGTGATGAGGAGGGTTTTGACCGGGTACGCCGTTACCTTCAACCAACGGCATCGGAGGGTCGGGTGTCTGTTTCAAAACCGGTACAAATCGATTCTTTGCCAGGAAGAGGCCTATCTGCTTGAACTGGTCCGCTACATCCATTTAAATCCAATCCGCGCCAGGATGGTTGAAGACCTCAAGTTATTGAACAAATATCCATACTGCGGCCATTCTGCCATTGTTGGCACTTGCAGAGTACTGTGGCAGGACACGGAAACGGTATTACGATTATTGGATACCGGAAAAAGTGACGCCCGGAAAAAATACAAGCGCTATGTGCAAAGAGGACTTTCGCAGGGGAAGCGCCCTGATCTGATCGGCGGTGGATTGGTGGGAAGTGCAGGGGGCTGGGGTGTAGTCAGGATGATGCGGAATTTGAAGGTGCATCTGAAAGGCGATGAGCGAATATTGGGCGACAGCGATTTTGTCGAGGCGGTTCTTGCCCAGGCTGAGGAGGACATGGAGCGAAAATACCGTTTCAGGGCAAAGGGTTATGATTTGGATTACGTAATTGAAAAGGCCGCTGACGAGTTTGACATCCCCCCGGAGCAAATCATCGAGCCGGGCAAGCAGCCTCTCCGGGTGAGAGCCCGAAGTGTTGCCGCCTACTGGGCCGTCCGGCAATTATCAATGAGCGGGGTTGAAGTGGGAAAAAAGCTGCGCATTGGCCAATCGGCGGTCAGCCGTGCCGTAAAAAGGGGGGAAAGACTTGCCAGAGAGATGGGATTGTCGTTGGAATAAGATAGAAACGCATAAAATCATCCCCGTCCCCATAATTACCACGCATAAAATCATCCCCGTCCCCATAATTACCACTCGTCGTCTGCGGCGACGCCCGCATGAATTTCCGGATACCGCTGAATGGAGGGTCGCAGCAGGGCGGTGGATCCGGGACGCCTGTAAAATTCCGGAACAGTCCGGAGGCCTAGTCGGGGCCGAATCAGGGGTTGCGCTCGGCCGTCTGGCCGCGTGACAGCTCCAGCTCCCTTTTGGCCTTTCGGATTCTTTCCTCCTGGGCAAATTTTCGCAGGTACGCTTCATTAATTTTGGAAGTCATGTGTTCGATCTCGCAGGGCTTGGTCAGGTACTCGAAGGCCCCCATCCACATTCCCTGAATGGCTGTCTCCAGGGTGGCCCTCCCCGAGAGCAAAATCACTTCAGTGAGGGGATACCGCAGCTTGATTTCTTTCAGCGTCGTAATTCCATCCATTTCGGGCATGACCAGATCGAGAACGATCACATCGAAGGGCCGACGGCCGAGAATCTCCAGGGCTTCTTTTCCGCCGAAACAGAACTGCGCCTCATAGTCTCGCCGCCTCAGCCGTTCGGACAGCAGAACGGAAAACTCTCTTTCATCGTCAACCACCAATACCTTAGCACCCATGGCACTTCTCCTTTGCTGACCCCCTACGGTCATGGACCGGGCCAACGCCACGCCGCCGAGAAGGCCGGCGTACATGGCATTCTCAAGCCTTGCAGATCCCTGTCTCGTCGCAGAGGCAGTTGAATACGTCGGTGGAGCGAAGGATGCCGACGATCCGTTTGCCCCGGGCGGCGGTCACCAGCAGGGCCCGGTGCCGGCCCATGACGAACTGGTGCATGGCCGCCTGCAGGGTGTCGTTTTCCGAAACGCGCTGGTGGTCTGCCGGGGTGTACATGACCTCGGTCACCCGAACCTGCTCCAGGGCCCGGCAAAGCTCTTCCAGGGGCCGCTGCCATAGATTGAACTGGTCGCGGATGGCGTTCATGAACGTGGCGCTGAATCCGAAACGGCTCAGGCTGACATCGGTGCCGATCTTGTTGTAGTTCGGCTCCAGGGCACGCATGATATCCACTTGGCCGACCTTGCCGATGACCTTTTTCTTCTTGTCCAGGACAAGGACCACCCGGTGCCGGTAGGGTTTGTCTTCAAACCGCTTATTTTTGTTCTCCATTGCCCGGATGGCTTCCATCAGGTTTGCGCTGTCACTGACGGTGGCATACTCTGCCAGCGGCACCATGATCTGTTTGACGCGAATATCTTCCATCTTACTTTTTCTCCCCTAATACCGGGTGGCTGTTTTTTTGCTTCTGCTGTTCAGGCCTGATTGGATCACGCCTCCCGCAATCCGCACAGCCCCTGCATCGCCCTGGGCAACTCTGTAAAAGCCGATCTGCTGAGGAGACCGATTGCACCGGGGGGTGGAGCAAATAGGTTAGACGCCGAACCGGCGCAGCATTTCCACGATTTTTTCCTGGTTCATTTTCTCGACGATCAGCATCTTGTTCTGCCGTGCCCGCTTGATCTTTTCGCTCAATGCCTCCAGATCGGCAGGTTTTTCGACGAAATCCATCGCGCCGAGCTTGATCGCCTCCACCCCCTTTTCGATGCTCGCATGCCCGGTAAGCAAAATCACCTGCAGCTCCGGACGAAGCTTTTTCGCTCTTTTCAGGGCTTCGAGGCCGTCGATCCCGGGCATCTTCAGATCCAGGATCAACGCGTCGAACAGCTCCGACTCGATCCGCTTCAATGCCTTTTCGGCGGAGGTTTCAGTGGAGACCTCCATTCCCCGGGCCGAAAGCCGCTCCTTCATGATATCCAGGAAATCCTCTTCGTCATCGACCAGCAGTACATGCTCAGCCATGATCATTCCTCCTTGCCAGAATTTTCACTTCATCGCCTTCGACCCATTGGTTCTGTAAGATCAAACTATCGAGAGCCGAATCCTCATGCCCCGCTTTTGATCGCCTGAGACAAGTTCGGCCCCGAGGGCCGATGCCAGAGAATCGGCCTCTTTGCCGGCGCTGAAAACGCCGGCAGTTTCTCCTTCCGACCCATTGCCGATGCTGATGAACGCCGCCTCCTTGTCCTTTTCGAAGGATAGCGCCAGCTCGCTCCCAGGTTCGGATCCGCGCAAGGCGGCTTCGATCAAAAGCCAGATCAGGTTCATCAGCAAAAACGGCGAGGTGTTTATTTCCACCGCTTCCGGGCCGGGATAGAGTTCAAGATTCACGCCTTTCATTGAGGCAGGCCGAGCGGCAAGGGCGGTGGTCAGGTCCAGCAGGGACCGGATGTCCACCGAACGGCGAGGGCTGTCCACACTGTGGGCGAACCGGTTCATATTCCGGAGGATGCGGTCGCCCATGGCCACCTGAGTTTTTACGGCCCCGGACAGCCGTTTGAGCCGCGCAAGATCGATTTCCACCCCTCGCTCTGCCATGAGCACCAGATCTTCCAGGAGGCCGGCCTGTTCGTTGATGATGGCCATGCGATTTTTCAGCTCATGGGAAATCGAAGCGGTCACCTTCCCGAAAAAAACCAGGCCTGTGCTTTCGATATCCTCATCCATTTTTTTCCCCTCCTGTTGACTTCGCCCCAATGGTGCGGAGTTTTTCCAGCAGCGTTTCGAATCGAACCGGTTTGACCAGGTAAAATTCGGACCCCGTCTCCGTGCTTCCGCTTTTGAAAGCCTCCTCGGAGCCGTGCCCGGTGAGAAAAATGAATTTCATCTCCGGGCATCGCTTCTCGAGCAGTTTTTTCAGGTCGAGACCGCCCACCCGAGGCATCTTGATATCCAGGACGGCAATGTCGTGGCAGTTCTTTTCTGCCAGCCCGACGGCTTCTTCCGGCTTAGCGGTCCACTCCGCGTCGATGCCCCGAAGCTTCATCCGCTCTGCCAGTGCGCTGACAAATTCGATCTCATCATCTACGAGTAGAATTTTCATTTGCCGCCTCCGGTTCGATAGACAGATTTTCACCGGATCTCCCGCCGTCGCTTGCCTCGGAACAAGGCCGCTCCAGGCAGATGGGAAGAATGACGGTGAACGTGGTTCCTTTCCCCGGTTCGCTTTGGACCTTCAGGCTTCCGCCCAGCTCCTGGACCAGTCCGTAGGTGATCGACAGTCCCAGGCCGGTTCCGCCCTTGCCGATTTTGGTGGAGAAAAACGGCTCGAAGATTTTTTCCAGGTCCTCTTTGGGAATTCCGTGCCCGTCGTCGGCAAAGCGGAGCATCACTTTGCTTTCATCGTATTTTTCGATGGCAACGCCCAGCTTGCCCCCGTCGCTGACAGCCGCAAAGGCATTGTTGATCAGGTTGAGGAAAATTTCCTGCAGCCGGCCGCGGTCGCTGAGGATCATCGGAACATCCTCGGCCTTTTCCACCGTCACATCCAGGCAGCGGTATTCGGCCTCCTTGCCGACGAAGCCAAGCACCTCGCGGACGACCTCGGCCAGATCGAGCTCCTTGGCGGGCGCTCCGGAATGGCGGGCGAAACTGAGCAGCCTGCGGGTAATATCCGAGCACCGGTCCACTGCGGCAATCACCGAATCGATGAGCCCCACCAGTTTCGGATCGTTCCGGCATTTTTGATCCATGACCAGAAGGTCCCGCATCAGGCCTGCTTTTTCGTTGATGATGGCCAGGGGGTTGTTGATCTCGTGGGCGACGCCGGCCGACATCCGGCCCAGAGACGCCATCTTGTTGGCGTATTCCATCTGGTGGCAGGCCATCACCCTGCGCTTGTCCGCCAGGTAGATCTGATTGACCAGGAACGTGCTCCCCCCGAGAATGACCAGGGAAATGACGAAAATCGAGCCGAACAAAAAACCGATCATCTGCGTCCGGCTCTGTTTCCAGGCCCCCATGAGCCGGTCCTTTTCCTTGACGATCATCAGGATAAAGGGCGTGTCTGAATTGATGTAGGCATACCCGATGACCAAAGGACCTTTGGTGTACTGGAGGATCTGCCTGACCTGGGAGTGCTCGCTGTAGGGGGGCACTTCCAGCGCGATCTGTTCGAGCACGCCGCCGTGTCTTCGGCTGGGGGTCTGCAGAACCCCCTGGCGGTTGATCAAGAAAGCGTCGCCGTCGCCGCCCACCTCCAAATCCATGAGAAGATTGTTCAACCGATTCATGTCCACCGTGGCGCGCAGGACGTAAAAGCCGTCGGGCGGGTGCTCGTGCTTCACTGCGATCACCATGTGGGGAATGTTTCGATAGCCCAGGAAAACGTCGCTCAGGTAAATGCCTTTTTGAGCCACCTCCTTGAACCAGCCGGCTTCCCGGTATTGCTTGCCGGAAAGCGCATACGGTCCGGCATAGGCGATCTGGATTCCCTGGTCGTCGATGACGCCCAGATCCAGAAAGCCGCCGAAGCTTCTTTTCAGATGGGTCAGAATCTGGGCCAGCCGAACCGGGTTCTTCAAAGATCGGTACGGATCGTTTTGGATGACAAAATCGATGGCCGTCATTCTTTCGTCCAGAAAATACGCGACGCTTCTTCGGGTGTTGGAAACCAGCCTCGTTGTGCGAAGCAGGATCTCCGACTCCATGGCCGCCTGGCTGACGCGGTAGTCGATTGCGGTCATCACCACCAGGGGGATGACGGTCACGGCCAGCGTCAGCCAGACCGTGAGCTTCCAGATCCGGCTGAAGTTGAATCGGTAGGCGTAGATTCCCCTGCTCGAATCGCCCTGCTCCCAGAAAATCGGTTTTATATGGTCGATCAGGCCCATGGTATTGGATTCTCCTGCCGGGAAAATGTCTTTTTCATCGATCAGGAACGGGCCGCTTTATTGCGTTTCATCTTTTCATTGGCCCTTTTCAGGGTGTCGGACAGGACGTCGATGTCCACCGGTTTTTGCAGGTAGGCAAACGCCCCCAATTCCATGCACACCCGCCGGTCTTCATCGGACCCGTGTCCGGTCAGGATGATCACCTCGATTTCGGGGCGGGTCTGTTTGACCTTGCGAAGCACCTCGATGCCGTCGATGCCGGGCATTTTCAGATCCAGGATCATCACCTCCGGCTCTTCCTCTTCGATCAAGGAAAGTGCGCTTTCTCCGTCATAGGCGACCGCCGAGCCGACATCCCGCATGAGCAGCCGCTCGGAAAGCGTCTGGACGAATTCCCGCTCGTCGTCGACCAGGAGCAGCTTCGGCATTTCAAAATCGTATTTGCGGTAGATGTCCGCCCGGTGAAACCCTTTTCCGATCCGCGTTTCCACCGATTCGACGCCCTCCACTTTTTCTGCGATCTCTTTGAGTTCTTCTTGAAGCCGCCCGAGCATGAGAACGTTCTGATTGATCTTCAGGCTGACGGCGCCGTCGCGGGCGGTGACATCCACATTGTGCCCCTCTTTGGCCAGGGCCACTCCCACCCGGGCGGCTAGAACGAAGTCGGCCGCCGCCCGCTTCGAGGCGTCCGTGGGCTGGATGACTTCGCTGCGCAGATTTTCTTCCACCAGATCGACGATCCGGCCGGTTTCCATTTTATCGACGGGAGCGACGATGTCATAAAGCCCGGGCGACCATGGGTCGTTCAGTCTGTATAGGGTGTTCACCCAGGCCGCACACTGCTCGTCGTCTCGATGAATCTGCTGCCGTGCCGCCTTTTCCGAAAGTCCTGCGGCGTTCATCGCCTGTTCGATCCGAAACCGGAGATCGGCGATCAGGCAGACCCTCAGCACATGGGAAACGTCCCGGGAAATCAACTGGCCGCTGAAGCCGTCGATGAGCAGGCCCTCTTCGGCCAGCAGCTCGGCCACCGCCAGTCGAACCCAGGCCAGGGAACGCTCTTTTTCATGGGTGAATTTGTTGAACACCGATGTCTTTGGCTCGAATGCGGCAGAGAGCTTTTTTTTGTCCCAGTTGGACAGCGCCGCGGCCCGCGCGACAACCGATTCATCGGTGATCGGACGGTATCCGGTTCGATCGGTCAACTGCTCGACCACGGCTTCCTTTTGACAAAACGTACCGCTAAAAAACGTGATCACAGGCATGGGGGCTCTCCTTAGTCTTCGTCTCCATAGGCGATTCGGCAGACAGTGGTCAAAGGACAGGCAGCTTCGCCGGCTTGGATGTGGGCGCGGTCATGCACGGCGCAAACGGCCTGTTCCATGGTCGGATACATATGATCCTCTCCGATTTTTTCAAGCAGGTACGTCCGGTGCATCACCTTCATCACCGCCTCGTTCACCCCTGAAAAGGAGATGTCCACACCGGCGCTGCGGACCCGGTCCACCACCAGCGAAAGCGCTTCTTCTCCCGAGGCGTCCATGTCGTTGATGCCGTTGGCGGCGATGATGATGTGCCGCAGGTTCGTTTTGTTCATCAGCCGCTCGTTGATCTTGTCTTCCAGGTAGCTGGCGTTGGCGAAAAAAAGCGGCCCGTCGAACCGGATCAGGTCCACGTAGCGGCACTCGTCCAACTGGTGCATAAAGGAGATCCGGAAGGCGTCGTCCTTGTGCCGGGACAGGGAAGCCACCGTCGGACGCATGCTTTTATACAGGAATACCAGCAGGGACAGAACCACGCCGATCATGATTCCCTTGTCCAGGTGCGGGGCAAAGGCCAAGGTGGCGAAAAAGGTGATAATCGAAATCGCCCCGTCGTACCACTGGGCCCGCCAGGCGTGGATAAAACCGGTGACGTTGACCAGGCCGATGACCGCCATCATGATCACCGCCGCCAGTACGGCCTGGGGCAGGTGGTATAAAAGCGGGGTGAAAAACATCAGCACGATCACTACCGCCAGGCTGGTAAACACGCTGGAAAGCCCGGTATGGGCCCCTGCCTGGAGATTGACCGCCGAACGGGAAAACGACCCTGACGTCGGATAGCTTTTTCCGACGGCCCCTAACATGTTTCCCAGCCCTTGTCCGATCAATTCCTGGTTCGGATCGAGGCGCTGGCCGGTCTTGGCGGCCATGGCCTTGGCGATGGAGATGGCCTCCATGAATCCGAGAAGAGAGATGATGACCGCGTAGGGAAAAAGCTGCAGGAACACCTTCATGTTGATCGGCGGCACGGAAAGCGTCGGAAGCCCCTGGGGAATCTCTCCGACCACCGCCCCGCCGCCGATCATCAGCAGGCGTTCGGTGGAAAGCGGGGTGTTGCCGACTTTGATGCGCCATTTTCTTCCGTCTTCTGCGGCGGAGGGGTCGTCTTCGGAAAAGGGAACGAATACCGGGGATTCTCCGCTGCCCTGTCGTTTTGCAAACAGAAATTCCCGGATGGCGCTGCGAAGAAGGTGCGCCTCATGGTGGAGGCGCTCGATCTTGGTTCCGACCACGGCCAGGTCATGTTCGGCATCGATGGCGGCAAACACGTCATTTCGCGCCTTGGCGTCTTCCAGTGCTTGATTCAGCGCCGCTCGCTCCTGGCCGAGTTCCGGAATCCGGACAGTCGCCTGGTTGAATTCGTGGATCCGCTCGACGGCGGCAGCAGATCGGATCGCCGAAATGTCCACCGTGAGGTTGTGTTCGAAGCCGGTGGCCCAGGAAAGGCCGATGGTGACGGCCACGGCCACCAGTACGTTGGGGATCTTGGGAGAAATCCGGCGAAGGCCGTACATGATGCCGAAGGCAAGCGCCCCCATGAGCAGGGTGGGCCAGTGGGTGTAGTGGGCCGCCGCCTCCAAAACCCGGACGATGGTTTCGTAGTGGTGTTCGGCCTTGTCCACATAGACGCCGAAGAGCTTGGAAAGCTGGGAAGAGGCGATGATCAGGGCCGCTGCGTTGGTAAATCCGTTGACCACCGGGTGGGACAGGAAGTTGACCACCAGGCCGAGGCGAAGAAGCCCCAGGCCGAACTGAAACACCCCTACGGTGAGCGCCAATACCACGGCATAGGCGATATACCCTTCGCTTCCGGCCGTGGCCAGGGGCTCTAAGGATGCCGATGTCATCAGGGAAACCACGGCCACCGGACCGGTGGCCAGCTGCCGGCTCGATCCGAACAGCGCCGCCACGATCGGAGGCAGAAACGATGCATACAGGCCATAGTACGGCGGCAGGCCCGCCAACTGGGCGTAGGCCATGGACTGGGGAATCAGCACCAGGGCCACGGTCAGGCCGGCAACGGCGTCGATGCGGAACGCCTCGATGCTGTATCCTCTGAACCACTCCAGAAAGGGGAAAATTCTTTTCAGCATGAACCCGTCTCCTCCTCCTTGAATGAACCGGAATCCGGTGAAAGCATCCGTTTGCAGTTAGACAGAAGCTCTTCGTACAGGGTGGCAGGTTCGTACAGGTCGTGGTACTTGAGCCAGATCAGGCCGTTGACCATGGAAAACAGGATCAGCGCGGTTTTGCGCTCGGGAAGATCCCGGATCGAGCCGTCTTCCAGGCCCCGGCGGATGGCCTCTTCGAACAGGTCCACCAGGGTGTTGTAGATGGCCTCCAGGTGCCCCCTGCCGTCGCTGCTGGAACGGGCGAATTCGTAGGGGTAGTGCCGCTGGAGCAGCCGAAACCACTGCTCCTTTTTTCCGGCAAGATAGAGAAAGAAGCCGATCACCCCCTCGATCATCTCCAGACCCGTGTCGAAGCGGCACTCGCGCATGTATCCGCTAAACTCGGCCAGGATCCCCTCTTTGACGTCTTCGAGAATCGCCACCAACAGCTCGTTCTTGTTCTTGAAATGATAGAAAATCGTCCCTTCGGCGGAGTGGGTGATGCGCGCCAGGTCGGCCACCGAGGTTTCGTTGAACCCTTTTTCCGCAAACAGGATCGTCGCTGCTTCGAGGATGAGGTCTTTTTTCTTGGTCATCTGAGAAAATCCTTTGACTGTACTGAGCGCTCACCACAAAATTAGCGAAAAGATTTCAACCTTGTCAAGCAAAAAATTCAATTCAGCTTTATACGAATGATTGCAATATGTTAATCTGATGGAAGGTCCTTGCTGAAAAGGGTGAGAAGATTTCGGTCTGCACGAAAAGCTTCACCCCATCCAGAAGGCGTTCGTGAAAAACGACGCTCTGCCCCCCAAGGGCGGCGGCGAGCCTGCCGAGATCTGCATGGGCGGAGTCCTGGCCAAGGCGACCCACAATGCCACCGGCGCGGTGGTACGGCAGCTTACGAAGACGCCGGAGCGGGTCAAGGCGGCGCTGCGCGCCGCCGGGTAGCTGCTGAGCTGCTGCTGAGCGAGAAAGATCAGGTGCCGGAGGTTAGCAAGCAGAGGACAGACGACAGAGGACAGAGGACCCGTCTTCGTCATGCCTTGGCGTGACTGCGCTGGAGGTGATCGATGTCCGATGTCGGATGTCAGCAATCAGAAGACAGACAACAGATGACAGACGACAGCAAAAAGCGATTTTACCATGAGAGCCTTACGGTTTGGAGGTTAGTTGGAACCTTATTAAGCGCAAGCTTTACCTGGCGGGTTTTCCTAAAGGCTATAGACCGACTGGGAATTGCGAAGCCGAAAATGACGGTGGTCACAAGAAAGCATCGTGTATTTGCATAATGTTGCCGCCTTACGCGAAAGCGAGTACAATCTGAGGAACCGGATGCGAGAAAACCGCACCTCCGGGTCTGTGCGGGGGGCGCCGGGTAACCGGCGTTCCTACCGTGAGATATTTCTAACGAACCAGGAATTACGTAAGTGAAAATCCAATTCGATAAAGAAGATGCCGCAATGCTTAAAAAATATGCGCATGCCGAGATTTGTTTTAAATCATGCGCAGAATATTTAGATGTATTTCTTAAGGAAAATGTCCCATGGGAAAGTGCTAAATCTAGGGCACTCCTTACCGCAGCAATCATTGAATATGCGAAGCCTTTTAAAAAAAGTAATGCTGTCGAGAGGATCGACGACTCAATCATCCCGAGCGAATATGAACAGGTGCACAAAATGATGATTAAGAGCCGTGACAAGTATGCTGCACATATGGATAAACACGGTCTCGATAATCCAGAAAGAGAATTCCACCGAGTACAAGTTATAAAGAGGGGTGCGATAATATATATTGATATAGAATCTCCGCGGATAAAGCGGAATTCAATAGAACACATCATGAGGCTATCAACGATTTTACAGGAAAAAGCAGAATACCATAGGCAGAAATATTTAAATAAATACAAGAAGAAAATGTTTAAATGCAAAGGTAGTATTAATTGGGAGCTGAAAATTGGAGATGATTTTTGTGGCCTTGCTCCAATAGATCCTAACCAGGTTACAAATATAGAATGGAAATGAGAGCAAAAATATAACCTTTCACTGGTGCGGACAATGTAGAAGCCGATCACAATAAGATTCAAAAGGGCTCTTCCGCCGATACTGCATCTTTGAGTTCACTCTCGACACCATAAAACAATAGCCATTCTCTACATCCCTCTACCCAAAATGAACTTATTGTATGTTTTACTGCACGGCTATATGTGCAATATTGCACTTAAAATTGTGCACTTCATATGGCTCCGGCTTCTGTGGGGATCTGAAAACAAAGGATTGCTCCTTTTCAGCTATCCGAATTTGCATATGATTTCATGGATTTTGGTCAGGTCCAAAAGTAGGCACGAATTTTGATAGGAAACTAAAGACTTATATAGCGTTGTGATTTAGGGAACGCCTATTGCCTTATTAAATTTCCTATCTGCCCTGTTGGGCAAATGGTGTAGTAAGACTCCCTATGCGAAAATAGCTGCACCAAGGCTAATTCATAACGCTATTTTTCAGTGAAATGGGCGGCAGAATATAAAACAACCTTCTGTCAGGTCCTCGTGTAAATGCTGGGAACTTTTTGCAAGGATCATTTTAGAAGCTTGCTGAAAAGGGAACTTAAAAATCTTATGTGCGGCCTTATTCTTTTCCATTTCTTTTATAGCGAATGTCCAATCGACCCTGACTACCAGCAAAGGGGTGGGAAATGAACAGACTATTTACCGCAATTGCATGCCTGATTTTTTTGAGCTCAACCAGTGTCGCATTCCCCGGTGAGCCAAGCTTCGATTGCGCCAAGGCATCCAACTCGGCGGAGCGGTCGATTTGCGGCTCAGACAGGCTGTCGCGGCTAGATGTGGAGCTTTCCCGACTCTACAAAAATGTCATCAATCAACTGCCGCCGGATGAGGCAGCGCTTCTGAAATCAGAGCAGTTGGACTGGCTGAAAGACCGGAATCGAAGATGTAATCAGAATGGTCATGAGGCAGAAACCTGTCTGGCAGAGATCTACCGGCAACGAAACGAGGAACTTGCGGCCATGCTGGTGTTCGATTCGTCGGCGGTGCCGGCCGGCGAAGAGCTGAAAGTACTGCGGATCATACCGAAAGGGGATGACGTTCTGCCGGGGCGGCAGATCGTTTTTCAGTTCGACCGTCCGGTTGTGCCCATCGGCCGGATGGAACGCAGCTCCGCAGAAATTCCCGTGACGGTGACCCCTGCCCTGGCCTGTGAATGGCGCTGGCTGAATACCAGCGCCCTTGCGTGTCAACTGCGCGAAGAAGACCAGATGAAACCGGCCACTCGTTACGAGGTGGTCATGGCGCCGGGAATCACTACGGAACATGGCGCCCGCCTAAAAGAAACCGTCACGCACGGTTTTATTACGGCCCGACCGAAAGTAAGATTCCAGCGGTTTGTAAACTGGCTGTCGCCGGGGACTCCGCTGATCCAGATCACCTTCAATCAACCGGTTACCAAAAAGTCGGTTGAAGCAACCTTGACCATGACTGCGCGGCGGGCCAAGCAGTCCGCTCCCGTCGGGGTCGTCGCCTTTCCTGACGATATGCCGCGGGAGTTGCCCTGGTGGCTTGCGATGGCCGAGGAGGAGGAGCAGCCCGGAGTCGATGATCGCTTCACCCGAGTCGGCGAGGATAAGGCGCGCAGAATCTGGGTGGTCGAACCTCGGCAAGAGCTGCCCCTGGATGAAACCATCTGGCTCGACATCGCCCCCGGGCTGGTCTCGAGCGAGGGACCGGAAACCGGTGCGGAACGTCGGGCTCTCGTCAGTTTTGAAACCTATCCGAAATTCGAGTTCCTGGGACTGCGCTGCATGCCTAAGGGGGAAAAACGCCCCCGGGATTTCTCCCTCGCCGAGCTGCGCGAGTCGCAGGAAGAGGAGGGCCTGCAAGATCGGTGCGTCCCCCTCAATCCCATCGGCCTCATCTTTTCCGCGCCGGTGATGAACTCCCAGGTGCGTGACCATGTCTCTTTTTCTCCCCGCCTGGACGGTGAGCGCACCGACTACGATCCCTGGGAAAACAGGGGGGATTTTTCCCGCCTGGGTTATCCGCACCGTACCGGACGGCATTACCATGTCTGGCTCCCGGCATCTTTGCAGGCCGACCAGCGTTACTCGGTCGGATTCGATGTCGCTCAGCTGCAGGACGAGTTTGGCCGGCGGCTGACCGGGCCGGTGGATTTCAGCTTTGTTTCCAGCCATCGCGAACCCAAGCTGGTACTGGACCATAATTTCGCTGTGCTGGAAAAGGGGGCGGATAGTGATGTCCCGCTGTATGTCACCAACCTGAACAGCGTCAGGGTGACCTACGACAAGCTGGGAAGTTCGCAGGTGCTCGCAGGGCTCTCGAAGACGGTGGAGGTTCAGGGTGCCGAAGATATCGCATACGCCATGCCGCTGGGGGTCAGGGAACTGCTAGGGGATTCGTCCGGGATCTTATATGGCTATCTGCATCCGGATCCGACACCGCCGAACTGGTATCGCGACCCTGCTGTCCTGGCCCAGGTCACGCCCTACCAGGTGCATTTCAAGCTGGGGCACTTCAATTCCCAGGTATGGGTGACCGATTTCGAAAGCGGCTTGCCGGTAGCGGGCGCAAAGGTTTCCCTGCTCAAGGGGGATTACGGCCATCTGCCCGGACTTCAGGAAATTGGACATGAAGCGACGACAGATCACGACGGATTGGCAAAGTTGGCGGGGCTGGCAGATTTCGATCCCGATCTGAAGTTTGTCAACGGCGGCTACCGTGAAGAGCAACCGGGCCTTTTCGCCAAAGTGGAAGCCGATGAGGATATCGCCGTCCTTCCCCTCAATGGCAGCTTTGCGGTCCGGGGCGGCGGCACCCACCCCCGCCTTCAGAAGCGGGGTGGGCATACCCGCAGCTGGGGAACGACAGCGCAGGGCATTTACAAGCTGGGCGATACGGTTGAGTACAAAATCTATGTTCGGGAGCAGAGCAACCAGCACTGGATCCCTCCTCGGCGGGAGGGGTATGAGCTTCAAGTCGTCGACCCACAGGGCAAAATCGTCCACGAGGTTCAAGACATCACTCTGAATGAATTTGGAGCTTGCGACGGCCGGTTCAAGGTGCCCGAACAGGGAGCGGTCGGGTGGTATCGGTTTCGACTGATGCCGTCGAAAGCATCCGGAGAAAAAAAGTATCGCTTTACCTGGACCCCGATGTCGGTCTTGATCAGCGATTTTACCCCGGCGCCGTTCAAGGTGAAAACGGAACTGAATGGAGACCTGTTCAAGGCGAAGGACCAAGTGGAAGTAACCTCCTTGGCAACCCTGCATTCCGGCGGCCCTTTCTCCGCAGCGGACATTCGGCTGACGGCAAAGCTTGCCCAAAAACCTTTTACGACCAGCAACCCGCTGGCGAAGGGCTTCACCTTCGGCAGTATCAGCGGCAGCTATCTGAACCGGGAGCAAAGCCGGCTGCTCGACGTCCGCGGGAAGCTGGACGACACCGGGCAGTACGTCGATGCCTTTACCCTGCCCGAGACGGGGATCTATTTCGGTTCGGTTACGGTGGAAGCCGCGGTTAGGGACGACAGGGGAAAATTTGTCGCCGCCACCGCGAAGGCGGACTACGCCGGTCGTGATCGCTTTGTGGGCCTTCGCAATACCCGGTGGCTATACAAAAAGGGACAGGCGGCGAAAGTGGAAGCCTTGGTGGTGAATCAGGCGAGCGAACCGGTTCCGGGGGTGGCTGTTACGCTGGTCGTCAATCACCGCGAATACAAGGCGGCCCGCGTCAAAGGGCCGGGAAATGCCTACCTGACCAAAAATATCATGGAGTGGGTCGAAGAAACCCGCTGCAGCCTGCAGAGCGCCAAGGGGTCGCAAGCCTGTCAATTCACGCCGCGGCATCCCGGGTATTACCAGTTTGTCGCAACTATCAAGGACTCGCAGGGGCGGGAGCACCAAACCAGGATCTATGGCTGGGTCACAGGAAGAGGAAGCGTCGTCTGGGATCAGACCGACGATGCAACCCTGCAAATCATTGCCGAGCAGTCCCGTTACAAGATTGGCGATTCCGCCCGCTACCTGATCAAAAATCCCTTTCCGGGCGCGAAAGCGCTGGTGACCGTGGAGCGCTACGGCGTTCTGGACAGCTGGGTCGAAGCCCTTTCGACCAGTACGCCGATTATCGAGGTCCCGATCAAGCCCGATTATCTGCCGGGGTTCTACCTTTCGGTTGCCGTGGTTTCTCCCCGCGTCGCCGAGCCCCTCGGCCCCGGCCTGGTCGATCTCGGAAAGCCAAGCTATCGCATGGGATATGTGCGCGTGCCGGTGACCGACCCTTACAAGGAGATCGGCGTTACGGTGACCACCGACCGGGATGTTTACAAGCCGAGGAGCAAGGTCAAGGCAGTGATCCGGATCGATTCCGGAAAACTCGGTGGCCGGCCGGATTGCGAGATCGCCGTCGCGGTGGTGGACGAGTCGGTCCTGGCGTTGAACCGCAGCGGAAAAGGATACTACGACCCCTATGCGGGCTTCAACCACCTGGATGGCTTGGACGTCAACACTTACAGCCTCATAAGCCGCCTGGTAGGGCGGCAGAAGTTCGAGAAGAAGGGTGCCGACCCCGGCGGTGGCGGAGGGTCGGCCTACTCGCAACTTCGCAACCTGTTCAAGTACGTCGGCTACTGGAACCCGTCGATCCGGCCGGATAGCGGCGGCAGGGCCGAAATCGAATTTTCGGTCCCGGACAATTTGACCGGTTGGCGGATCCTTGCCCTGGCGGTTACCCCGGATGATCATATGGGTCTGGGCGATTCGGGCTTCAAGGTCAACCGCCCGACGGAAATCCGCCCGGTGATGCCCAATCAGCTTATCGAGGGGGACGCTTTCAAGGCCGGTTTCAACGTGATGAACCGGACCGGCCGGGAGCGACGGCTCAAGATGGAGGTCGGCGTTTCCGGCCCGCTGGCGAAGGGGTCGAAACGGGCCTTTTCCTACGACATGAAGATCGCGCCGTATCAGCGAACGAACATCTGGCTGCCTCTGATAACGGAAGGCAGCGGCGATCTGAAGTTCGTTGCTGAGGGGGGCGATGCAGCGGATGCTGATGCGATCGAGCACACCGTGTCGGTACATAAACGCCGCTCGTTGGAGACAGCGGCCAATTACGGCACAACAACCGCGGCTTCGGTCAACGAATCGATGAAGGTTCCTGCCGGCGCCCATGCCGATATCGGTGCAATCGAAGCCGTCCTCTCCCCCACGGTGATCGGCAATGTCAGCGGGGCGTTTCGATATGTCAAAGAGTATCCCTACCTGTGTTGGGAGCAGCGGCTGACCAAGGCCGTGATGGCCAAGGCCTATGTCCAATTGGACCCCTACCTGGATGCCACGACCCAGTGGCCCGATCCCGGCGGCGATATCACCGGGACGTTGGGGGCGGCCGCCAACTTCCAGGCGCCCAATGGGGGCATGGCCTATTGGATTCCAACCAACGATTATGTAAGCTCTTATCTTTCCGCTTACACGGCCCTGGCTTTCAACTGGCTGAAAAAAGCCGGCCATCGTGTTCCGGAAAGGGTCGAAAGCCGGCTGCATCATTATCTGTTGAACCTGCTGCGCCGGGATGAATTCCCCACCTTCTTCAGCCAGGGAATGGCCTCGTCGGTCAGAGCGGTCGCCCTGGCGGCGTTGGCGGAAGCCGGGAAGGTGTCTGCCGAGGACGTGGAAAGGCATGCGTCCCACATGCCGGAGATGGATCTGTTTGGCAAATCGCATTTCCTTCAGGCCGCCATCAAGACAGCGGAGGTGCCGCAAAGCACCATCCGTACCACGATTGACGCTATTCTCGGGGCTGCAAGCCAATCCGGGGGGAGGTTTCAATTCAACGAACCCTGGGACGACAGTTACAAATACATTCTGGCAACGCCGATGCGTTCCAATTGCACTGTCCTGTCGAGCCTGCTCAGAGCCCAGACCGAGCTCGGCCAGGGCGCGGCGGTGGGCGATATCCCGTTCAAGCTGGTCCGGAGCATCAGCCAGGGCAGGGGCAATCGGGATCACTGGGAGAACACGCAGGAGAATCTTTTCTGCACCAATGCCCTGGTCGATTACGCTGCGATTTACGAGCACGACAAACCCGATATGCGGGTTGCGGTTCAGCTCGACGATGAACCCATGGGCGAGGCGACGTTCACCGCCAAGTCCGACCCGCAAGTCACGGTCAGCCGGCCGATCCGCGCCGGAGACCCGGGACGTTCAGCGAAGTTGCACATCGCCAAAAAGGGACCCGGCCGTCTTTACTACGCTGCCAGAATGGCCTATGCCCTGAAGGAAGGGGCGGCCGATCGCATCAATGCGGGCATTGAAATCCGCCGGGAATACTCCGTGGAGCGGGACGGCAAGTTCGTACTGCTGGAAAGCCCCATGAAGATCACGCGCGGCGAACTGGTGAAAGTCGATCTGTTTGTCTCCGTGCCAACGGCACGGCATTTCGTCGTGGTCCACGACTCCCTTCCGGGGGGCCTGGAGCCGGTGAATTCCGACCTTGCCACAAGCTCCCAGGTGGATGCGGATAAGGCAAGAGATCAGATGGCCGAGGGCTCCTGGTTCTTCCATCTCTCGGACTGGTCCTACTTCGGGCGCTATTTTTGGAGCTTTTACCACAAGGAGTTGCGGCATGATTCCGCGAGATTCTACGCTGATTATCTCCCCGCCGGGAACTATCGGCTCTCCTACACGGCGCAGGCGATTGCGGAAGGACATTTTTCCGTCATGCCGGTGCATGTCGAAGAGATGTACAATCCCGATGTCTTCGGCAAGGGGCTGCCGGCGACGCTTATCGTGGCTGAATGATGTTTCCCGTTCGCCTTTTTAACCGGCCCGGCAGAAGAGCTGTCGCGATTGGCGGCTGCAGCGCCGTAGTTGCCCTCGCTGTTGCTACCCTGCTCTGCCTGAAGCCGACCCCCGACGATCTATCCGGCGCCGCAGCCGGAATTAGAAAGCCGATCTATCTGGACCGCCGCGGCAGGCCGTTGAATATTACCTATGAGAACGCATGGAATATTTACGACACGGCCCGAATCCACCATATCCCCGAGCTGCTGCAGCGGGCATTTATCCTCTCGGAGGACAAGCGATTTTATGCCCACCACGGAGTCGATTGGCTGGCACGCCTGAACGCCGCCTGGCAAAATCTCCTGGCCGGCGGGGTGGTCCGGGGCGCGAGTACGATTACCGAGCAGGTCATCCGCATGATGCATCCACGAGCCCGGACTTTCTGGTCGAGGTGGATGGAAGGCTTCGAAGCCATGCTGCTGGAGCGGGAGTTCTCCAAGATCGAAATCTTCGAGTTCTACCTGAATCAAGTCCCCTACCGGGCCAGACGAAGGGGGGTCGTTCAGGCAGCGCATTACTATTTCGACCGCGACCTTTCGACCCTGAACGAAAAGGAGCTGCTGGCTCTTGCAGTATTGGTCAGGTCACCGGAATGGCTTGATCCGAGGCGACAGGTAGCGAACCTCGATCGATCCATCGCCGACCTGCTCGGCCGGTTTGAACTGGAGGACCGCGACAGGGAGTGGATCGATCGACAGAAGCTGGATCTTCGCCGGGCTGAGACGGCCCACGATCTGTCTCACTTCGTTGCTCGTGCCTATGCGCTATCCGGTTACGAGACCTGCGACCGGGGAAGGGTTCATACCACCATCGATCTGGAGGTGCAGGACAAGGCGCAGCGCATCCTGGACAACAGGCTGGAACTAATGGCGAAACGCCGGGTCCACAACGGTGCGGTACTCGTCGTGGATCATACGACCAACGAAATTATCGCCTGGGTCGTGGGGTTCGCCGGCAGGCACGATAAGCCGTTCAATCGCATCGATGCCGTAACGGTCCGGCGCCAGCCGGGATCGGCGTTGAAACCGCTGCTCTATGCCGAGGCCTTGCGCAAGGGGTGGACTGCAGCGACCATGCTCGACGACTCTCCCATGGAGGAAAGCGTTGGCTGCGGGATGCATACCTATCACAATAGCAGCAGGGACCATTATGGGAAGATTTCACTCCGGGAAGCCTTGGGCAACTCGCTGAACATTCCCGCAGTCCGTGCGATCCAGTACGTCACGCCCAAGGCGTATTTGTCCTTTTTGCACCTGCTGGGCATTCGCAGCCTCTCCGGTCATCCGAATGTCTATGGGGATGGACTGGCGCTCGGCAACGGCGAGATCACCCTCTACGAACTGGTTCAGGCCTACACCGTTCTGGCTCGCATGGGGGACTACAAACCCCTCTCTTTTCTGGAAGGGGAACACCTTCGCAATGGGCATGAGCGGGTTCTTTCAGAAGATATCGCCAGCCTGATCGCCGATATTCTGTCCGACCCCGGGGCCAGGGAAAAAGAATTCGGCTGGGACTCGATCCTGAATTTTCCCTGCCAGACGGCGGTGAAAACGGGAACCTCCAGCGACTATCGGGATGCCCTGGCGGTCGGGTTTAACGACAGATACGCGGTGGGGGTGTGGATGGGCAATTTGGACTATTCGGCCATGGACAAGATTACCGGTTCGTCCGGGCCAGCGCTGGTACTGCGGTCGATCTTCAATGAATTGAACAGGTATCGTGAGGTAAAACTGCTCTATTTCAGTGAGAACCTGGAAAAGCACCGGGTCTGTATCGAAACCGGGCTGCCGGCAACTGGGGATTGCGAATTTCGGGACGAATGGTTTTTGACCGGGACTGGGCCGACAGCCCCAGAGGGGCAGAAGGTGGTCCGCATTCGGAAACCGAGCAACGGCCTCATGTTGGCAATGGACCCGCGGATTCCGGATAATTGTGAATATTTCGAGTTTGCCTTGACCGATATCCAAGCCCTTGGAAAGGTTCGCTGGTTCATCAATGACAAGCCGATATCGGTCACGAAAAAGCCGGCATACAACTGGAAGTTGTCCAGGGGGAACTTCAGGGTGCGGGCCGAGGTGTATCTGAAGGGCAGGGACGCCCCGGTAACGACAGAAGAAGTCGAGTATCGGGTGAATTAGGGCCGTCATGGAGACATCTCCAAGCGTAAAACCACCCAGTACCTGCTGGCGTGCAGAATTGTCGAAGAAAATCCCAGAATGCCTTCGATCGGCCCGCGCCAGAACGATTATCGAGACCTCAAGAAATATATCGAATAAGGTTAGATCACGCGAAGCCGTGATCTGAACCGTTTGTTGGACAAGCCCGGTGGCCATATTATAGAAAAAAACTTTTTGAGACTGAGGTTGCTGAGTCAGGTATTTGAACTGTTGCGAGGCGTGGAGAGTTGGCGAGATGCTCTTTGCCGAAGATTTTGTTCAATCATCGTTCTTTTTCAGCTGTTTTTAAGGCGTTTTTCAGGCGCAACTATCCTGTCCCGACGCATCCCGGCGGTTGGCAACAATGATGTCCGCTACGGTTTACATGGGCAGTGCCTCCGGTTTTGCTTGCTGATACGATAGGGGCGGAAGGACTTGTGGCCGGGCAACCATCGTTTCGATGATAACCATGGCAGCGCCGCAGGCCGGGCAGGTGATTGCCGGCCGTTGCTTCTGGTTTCGGACAACGGATCGCCAAGTCGTGATCCGCAGCACCAGTTGAAGGAAACGGACGAGTTTTTTGCTGCATGCATGGAGGAAACCATACGACCTTGCCCGGCGAAATCCTCGGGGCAGCACATGAAGCATGAGCAGGTAGA
>JAIPEL010000035.1 GCA_021737185.1 Desulfobacterales bacterium
CGTCTGCAATCCGGCCGGTTTCCATCTCGTTTTTCAGATGGGGAAATTGCCCTGCCTGACCGATCATTTCCTCCTTTTCCAAAAGCTTTGCATACAACAGGCTCCTGGCGGCCAGCAGATCCAGCACCGGGTCGTCTCTTTCCGGATGGAAGAGATAGTGCAAAGTCAGCACGTCTCCCGGCCCGAGATTCCGGCGTCTTGCTCCGGCCTCGGCCATCGGCTCCTGCATCAGGTAAACCGGCCGTACCCTGGCGTGCGCCGCCGCCCGTCGTTTCAGCAGCCGCCATAAAAGGGCGCATGTAGCCGGCTTCCACGGCAGCGGACCCATAGCCTCCGACAACTTCCGCCAGCGCATCGGCCCGCATTTCGTCCCTGAGGCGGAAACGACGGGCATCGGCGCTGGCAAACCCCTTGACGGCCGTGACGGCCTCTTCGAAGCTTCCTGTCACGGAAACCCGGTAAAAATCGAGTAGGGCACGGGTTGCCAGATGCTCCGCCATGTACACCCGATGCTGCGCCGTTGCCGGCGTCAGGTCAGACGGACCTGCTCCCTCGGCAAAAAATTCGTGGATACCGAGGAGTTCTTCCATGTACGGCTCCACCTGAACGCCGGAAAGGCTCAATGATTTCCGTCCAGGCCAACCTCCCTGACCGCCCGCTCGATCTCTGCGATTCGTTCGTCGAGGCCTCCGGTGTAGCCGATGGAAATCCGGACGAGTCCCGGTGAGAGGCCCATTTTTTTCTGGTCCTCCGGGGCGATCTCCGACGATGTCGACGCGCCGGAGTTGGAGATGAGAGAGTCGAAATACCCGAGGGAGACGGCGATCAGGCCAAAGGCCTCCTTGTTTTGGAGAATCGACATCAGGCGGTTGGCGGTGTCCCGTGTGCCGCAGTCGATTGTGAGAATCCCCCCGTAGCCGAAACCTTCGTTGATCATCGACCGGAGTCGCTCGTGATGAGGATGGGAAGCCAGGCCTGGATAGATCACCGGCGCCCCGATCTCTTCAAGCCGGGAGGCGATGGCCATTGCCCGAACGCCGTGTTCCCGCATGCGCAATGGAAGGTGAGGAAGACGTTGGAGAACGTCGAAGGCGGACCGTGGATCCAAGACCGGCCCCAGAAGCATGGCCCTTCCGTGGTGAAGATCCATGAGCCGATAAACGAAGTCCCGGTCGGCGCAGATCACCCCGCCGAGCAGATCGCTGGCGCCATTGATGAACTTGGTGAGCGAGTGGATCACCACATCCGCTCCCAGGAGCGACGGGGTGAGCACGATCGGCGTAAAGGTATTGTCCACCACCAAGGCGGCCCCGAATCGCTTCGCCAGGCTTGAAAGCCCCGGCAGGTCGGCCACTTTTAACGTGGGATTTCCCACAGCCTCCGTGTACAGGACGCGGGTTCGGTCATCAACCGCCGCCGATACGGCTGAAAGATCTGTGATGTCGACGAATGTGGTCCGGATGCCCATCTTGGGCAAAAGCGAATCGAGCAGGGCGTAAGTGCCTCCGTAAATCGTGTCGCTGGCCACGATGTGGTCGCCGTATTCACAGAGCTGAAGGAGCGTGCATGAAATGGCTGCCATGCCGCTGGCGGTGCACAGGGCAAATTCGGTGTCTTCCATGGCGGCCAGGTATCGGGCAAGCACATTGACGGTGGGGTTGAAATGCCGGCTGTACAGGTAACAGCCGCCTTTGTCCGGCCCCCGGACCCCCTGAAAAATCTCAGGCATGATTCCGGGTTCCATCACGGTAAAAGTGGAGGAGCGGGAAAGAGAGGGTGCGACGCCGCCGTGCTCTCCAAATTCCCTCTTGGTTCGACGCAGGGCTTCTTCCGGATTGAATGGAATCATGATGCAATTCTCAGCATTTGAACGGATAAAAGTGATGATAGCAGTACCCCTTCGGATCGCCGTAGAGCAACTCGGTTTCGGCCATGCACTGGCCGATCGCCTCCTTGGAGACGTCAGCGTAGTCCGCCCTCTTTTCCTCCTCCCGCTTGCAGGGCATGCAAATCGGCTCGTGGTCGTAGACAGAAAGAATCCGTTCGTCTGAAGGGGCAAGCTTTCTATGGCAGCGGGCGCAGGAAACCGCGCAGGAGAGTTTTTCTTCCCAGGTTTTGGGCATGATCAATCCACTCCTTGTCAGGGGTTTGGGTTTCGTTTTCAGGTCTGATCGGTTATACCGGTTGACCGGGATTTTGGCAAGGGAGGGCCGCCGCAGACAGTCCCCGAAATGCGGCGGTTTGCGCGGGAACGCATGGGCAAGGAACCGGAGGATCGATGGACGCACCGCTGGACGGCACCGGCTTTCGAAGAGCGCTTCCTGCCCTGGTCTTCCTGACGGCGATGTTCCTGCTCAATTTCATGACCCGGACCGTTCTTTCCCCCCTGCTCTCGGAGCTGGAAGCAGACCTGGCCATTTCCCACGCCCAGGCAGGACGGCTCTTTCTTTTCCTGGCCCTGGGGGTGAGCCTGGGGTCCTTTGCCAACGGGCTTGTGTCCAAGCGGGTTTCGCACCGCGGCACCGTTTCCGCATCGGCCTTTTTCGCCGGGCTCACGCTGATGGCCGCCTCCCGCGCCCTTTCGTATCCGCTGTTTGCCGCAGGGCTTTTCCTTTTAGGGCTTTTTTCCGGCCTCTACTTTCCTTCTGCCCTGGCTGCCATCACATCCTATGTTCGAAAGCCGGATTGGGGAAAGGCCATCGGGGTTCACGACAGCGCAGCAAGCCTCAGTTTCATCCTGATTCCCCTCTTTGCGGAGTTGATCCTTCTTGTCGGCACCTGGCGCCATACGCTGCTGACCTTGGGCGCCATTCAAGCGGCGGCCGCCGTCGGTTTTTCCCGGCGGGGGCTCGGACGGGAAAGCTTCGGCGATTCTCCGAGGCCGGTGGTGCTGGCGGCTATCATCCCCACCCGGCAATTCTGGCTGCTATCCCTTTTTTTCGGCATCGCTGCCGGGGCCTCCATCGGCTCTTTCAGTATGCTGCCGCTGTACCTGATCACCGAACATGGGTATGCCCGGCAAACGGCCAACACCCTGCTGTCCATGGCCAGGATTTCCGGCCTGTTCATGACCCTGGCGGCCGGCTATGCCACGGACCGGCTCGGGGCGAAAACCACGCTGCTGCTATACTTCACGAGCTGCGCCGCCCTCACGGCCCTGTATGGATTGACCTCCGGTCCATTGCTGCTGGCGACGATTTTCCTGCAATCCGCCGTGGCCACATGCTTTTTCGCCCCAGGCTTTACGGTGCTTTCCCGGGCATTTGCCGGTCCATCCCAGAACGTGGCGACGTCGGTGATCGCGCTCTTTGCCACGTTCATCGGCCAGGGGCTGGTGCCGGCCATGCTCGGGGCTGCAGGGTCTGCCGGTCATTTCGGCGCCGGCTTTCTGATTCTCGGAGGGCTGCTGCTCGTCTGCCTGGCACTGCTGCGGTGGCTGCCGGGATAGCCACATCCCTTGCATAAGGCGCAGAATTGGTTGACCTTCTGAGAAGGATGGGAAATGGGTAGAGGGACCGATGTCGGATGTCAGGCCCGCCGGTCGGCGGGATTCAAAATTCCGAATTCAAGATTCAAGATTTTCCGGCGGGAGATGTATACGAATCTTTTGCTCTTAACCGGCCAGTTTGATCAAGGATGAAACTAAGGAGTGGCGATGTCTGCTGAAAACGCTCACCGGCCCCCGGAGCCGAATGTATACGAATATGAACTGCCGGGAGGCTGGATCGTGCTGGCGGGACGGACCGACGCGGACAACGATCTGCTGAGCCTGAAAACGGCCCGGCCTTCCGACTACTGGTTTCACGTGCGGGGCATGGCCGGCAGCCACGTGGTTTTGCGGGGGGAAAAGGACCGGCAGCCGGACCGAAAAACCCTGGAGGGGGCGGCAGCCGTCGCCGCCTGGCACAGCAAGGCCCGCTCGGGGGGCAAGGTGCCGGTGGCCTGCACCCTGGCCAAATTCGTTTCCAAACCCCGGGGGGCCAAACCCGGCACCGTATCGATCCGGAAGGAAAAGATCCTCAAGGTCCGCCCGGCGCTTCCTTCCGAAAACAACGAAACATCATAAATATTGATGCTTCCTTCACCAAGTCGGCGTTGAGCGACCGGCAATCTTCAATGGGAAACCACGCCATGAAACCATCGATCCGCATCTTCGCTGTCCTGTTTCTCGCGGCCTTCGCAGCGGCCTGCGCCGGCACCGGGCCGGCAAACCCGGAGCACACGCTTCGAAAACGAATCGGCAACGCCTACGGGGCACCTGATTTTTACCGGGTCGATGCGCTCCGTTACACCTTCAACGCGCAGATCGGCGCGCGCACCGTCCAGCGAACCTGGATCTGGGAGCCCAAAACCGACCGGGTCGTTCTTCGGTCCAGCGATGGAGGCGCCGACTACGAGCGGAAACGCGCGGCCGCATCAGACGAACTCCGGTCTGTAGACGCCCGGTTTATCAACGACAATTACTGGTTTCTTTTTCCCCTGCATGTATTTTGGGACACGGAAGCGTCGCTGAAGGATACCGGCCTGGCCGAACTTCCCATCGGACCGGGCCGGGGACGACGCGTGCTGGTCTCCTATCCTGCCGGGAAGCGATACAAAGCCGGAGACATTTACGAAATCTTCCTGGACACCGACTTTCGGATTGTGGAATGGATCTACCGTAAAAACGGGGCTGTCGAACCGACGCGTGTCACTACCTGGGAATTAGACAAAGCCCTGGGGCCCCTTACGGTCTCTCTGATGCACCGCTCCAAGCACGGAGAATTCCGGCTCTGGTTCACCGATGTGGGGGTCAAGCTGGTCGGAGACAACCACTGGACAGAACCCGAATAGGCTGAACCGGTCGATTCGTTGGTTAGCCGGATGGAAAGCTCCGTATCATTCCGGGATTCTTCGCAATGAACATGCATCGCAAGTGCTGCACGTTGAGCATACTGAAAAGACCGCCCCTTGCCATATTGGATCCAATCCGATAAAAGCCCCGGACCATGACGACAAAAATCTTTTTGAAATCCGGCCGAGACCGCTCGGCACTCCGACGCCATCCGTGGATCTTTGAAGGCGCCATCCAGAAAATCGAGGGCGCCAAGAGGCCCGGCGAGGTCGTGGAGGTCATCGACGCCAAGGGCCGCTGGCTTGCCCGGGGCACCTTCTCTCCCCGCTCCCAGATTGCAGTCCGCCTCCTGACCTGGGACCCCTCTGAAGCCATCGACCCGGCCTTTTTCCGAAGCAGGGTCCGTCAGGCCGTGCTGGGTCGGGATCTGATCCGCCCCCCGATCGGTTCGAGCGCCCGCCGTTTGATCCATGCGGAGGCAGACGGTCTTCCCGGCACCATCGTCGACCAATACGGCAACTACCTCGTATGCCAGTTTCTCACCGCCGGCGCCGAGCGTTGGCAGGAGCCGCTGGTGGCCGAGCTCAAAAGCCAGCTTTCTCCCACCGGCATCTATGAGCGCTCGGATGTAACCGTACGGCAAAAAGAAGGGCTTCACCCGGTCACCGGCCTGATCGAGGGAAGCGAGCCTCCCGGACTTCTCGAGATCGAAGAAGGCCCCTGCCGGTTCGCCGTCGATGTTCGAAACGGCCACAAGACCGGATTTTACCTGGACCAGCGCGACAACCGCGCCCGGGTAAGAGACTATGCCGCAAGCGCCGACGTGCTCGACTGCTTCAGCTACACCGGCGGTTTTGCCGTCTCCGCTCTGGTGGCGGGGGCATCCAAGGTCACCTGCGTGGACGTCTCCTCCGACGCTCTCGAACTGGTCAAATACAATGCCGGCCTCAATCACATTGCCGAAGACCGGCTGGAAACCATCCGCGGGGACGTGTTCAACACGCTTCGCAGCTTCCGGGATTCCGGCAAAGAATTCGACGTCGTCGTCCTAGACCCGCCCAAGTTTGCCGAGACCAAAAACCAGCTCGAACGCGCTGCCCGGGGCTACAAGGACATCAACCTGTTTGCCATGAAAAATATCCGCACCGGCGGGGTGCTGTTCACCTTTTCCTGCTCCGGGGCCATGGACCCGCTGCTCTTCCAGAAAGTGGTCGCCGGCGCCGCGCAGGATGCCGGCCGCCAGGTCCAGATCCTTGGCCGCCTCAGCCAGCCGGCCGACCATCCCGTGGCGCTGAACTTTCCCGAAGGGCATTATCTGAAGGGGCTGCTGTGCAGGGTCTGGTAGTCATGGCTCCGGCACGGCCGGATCCCTGACATGGATAAAATCGCTGAGGCGATTTTACGAGTGGCTTCTTTACGTACCGGAGATCGGCACTGGCAGACACCCACTCGTGTCGGGCGAAAAAATGCCCCTTCTATGATGGAATGAGGATGCCGTGGAATTCTACCTGACCGCACTTGAAAAAATCTTTTGGGCGGGGGTTGCCCGGGTCGATCCGGAGGCGCTGATCCACGACTGTCTGCATCTGAAAGGCGACGCCCTGACGGTGGACACCGGCGAGGACCGCTTCGAATACGACCTTTCCCGGTTTGACCGGGTGGTGGTGATCGGCTTCGGAAAGGCCACGGCCCGGATGGCCAGGGCGGTGGAGTCCATTTTGGGCAACCGGATCGACAACGGCCTGATCTCGGTCAAATACGGCCACACCGAAGCCCTTTCCAGGATCCGGACCATCGAGGCCGGCCACCCGGTTCCGGACGAAAGCGGCATGGATGCCGCCCGGCAGATCGCGGACCTGGCCCGGCAGGCCGATGAGGGCACCCTGGTCGTCACCCTCATTTCCGGGGGAGGCTCGGCCCTGATCCCCTACCCCTGGTCCGGCAGCGTCGGCCAAGGCCAGGCGACGCTGACCCTGGAACAAAAACAGGCGGCAACCGAAGTGCTTCTCCGCTGCGGGGCGACCATCAACGAAATCAACTGCCTGCGCAAACATCTCTCGCAGATCAAGGGCGGGCGGCTGGCGCGGATGATCCACCCGGCAGCGTCGCTCAATCTCATTTTATCGGACGTGGTCGGAGACCGGCTCGACGCCATCGCTTCGGGCCCCACCACCTGGGATAAAACCACTTTCGACGACGCACTCCGAATCGTGAGAAAATACGACATCGAGGCAGACCTGCCGGAAGCGGTCCTGCGGATCTTCTCCCTGGGCGCAAAGCGAGCGATCCCCGAAACCCCGAAAAAAGACGATCCTGTCTTCGAGAACGTGAACAACCTGCTGGTAGGAACCAACTACCACAGTCTTGAAGCGGCCGCCAAAGCGGCCAAAACGCTTGGGTTTTCCCCGGTCGTGCTTTCCTCCCAGATCGTCGGAGAGGCCCGGGAGGTGGCCAAGGTCTATTGCGGGATCGGCAAGGACGCACGCCGAAAGGGGCTGTTCGGGCCACGGCCCCTTTGCCTGATCGGCGGCGGGGAAACGACGGTCACCCTGAAGGGATCGGGAAAGGGGGGCCGAAACCAGGAAATGGCCCTGGCATTTTTAACAGAAATCGAGCAGGACCCGGCCGCGACCGAAGGCCTGTATTTTCTGGCCGCCTCCACCGACGGCAACGACGGTCCCACCGATGCCGCCGGCGCCTTTGCCTGCACTAAAATCCTCCGGGATGCAGAGCGCCTGGGGCTTTACCCCGACGATTACCTGAAAAACAACGACGCCTATTCTTTTTTCCATGCCTGCGGCCGTCTGCTGAAAACCGGTCCCACCAACACCAACGTCTGCGACATCCAACTGCTGATCGTTTCCTAAGTTTGCATTTGACGGCGCTTTTCGCTATCGAATCAGGTATCGCCCGGCACCTCGCCTTCCGAAAAGCCACATTCCCTGGAGGACAGTGATGCAATACACCGAAGCCAAATCCGGCAGAATATTCATCATCCGGCTCGAACACGGGGAAGTCGTCCACGAAAAAATCGAGCGCTTCGCCCGGGAAAAGAACATCGCCTCAGCGGCCCTTGTCGCCGTGGGCGGCGCCGACGCCGGCAGCAAACTGGTGGTGGGCCCCAAAGACGGCGGCGCCCGGCCCATCGACCCGATGATGCACGTGCTTTCAAACGTTCACGAGATCGCGGGCACCGGCACGATTTTCACCGACGAGGACGGCGCCCCCCTTTTACACATGCACATGGCCTGCGGCCGGGACAAGGATGCGGTGGCCGGCTGCATCCGCAGCGGCGTGAAAGTCTGGCAGATCATGGAGGTGATCGTGTTCGAACTCGTCGACGCGGGGGCCGGCCGGGCCGTCGACCCGGACCTGGGGTTCAAGCTGCTCGAGATCAGGAAATAAACGCGGGGAGAATCTGACGCTTACAGATGGAATCAGCTTCGGAAGCCAGAATTCGAATTTTATGCAGAGCCCTGCAACAACTCGCCCCGCCTTGTTCTGCATTTATCCTACGTAAGATCTGTGGTATCTAACATTCATCTTGATCTTTTAGAGGAGCCTTATCGCTGGCCGGCGGAGCCGACCAGTTTGATCAGTGGTAGCCGACACCAATTCCTGTACTCCCAACAAGGTTTTTCGGATCCGATGATCGAACGAACTTTCGATATCCCCTTTATCGCCAGACTGGCGCTTCGCGAAAAGCAGATTCAGCAAAACTATCGGCCGATTATCGCGGTTCACAAGTGGTTTGCACGGCGACCTGGCACCCTGTTCCGCGGGTTGCTGTTGTCGGAATTCGTCGAAAAACCGCTTCAAAAATCGTTTTATGAATCCAATTCCCTCCCCGGCATACGGGTGGCCGACCCTTTCATGGGGGGTGGAACGCCGCTGCTGGAGGCCAATCGCATCGGATGCGACGTGGTCGGCTGCGACATCAATCCCATGGCCTACTGGATTGTAAAGCAGGAGCTGGAGCATCTAGATTTAGACAAATACAGCGCTTCAGCATGGGAACTTCGTGCTGAAATCGAACGCCGCATCGGTCCTTTGTACCGAACAAAATGCGCAATCTGCGGTAACGGTGAGGCTCATGTAAAATATTTTTTGTGGGTCAAGATCCTTCCGTGTGAAAAATGCGGCAAATTAATAGACTTGTTTCCAGGTTATCTGATCTCCAAGGACCGTCGCCACCCTAAAAACGTGTTGGTCTGCGGAAAATGTGGAGCCCTGTCGGAAACCGATAACCGGGAATCTCCCGGGGCCTGCTCTGCCTGTGGGCAAGAGTTGAGGATTTCCGGTCCTGCAACGCGAAATCATTGCGCCTGCCCTTATTGCAAAACGCTCAACCGATATCCACGGCCGGAAAAGGGGCCTCTCGGCCACCGGCTGTTTGCCTTAGAATACTACTGTCCCTCATGCAAGCCTGGACATAAAGGTAGATTTTTCAAATCGCCCGACAAGGAGGACCTTCGTAAGGTTCGGGATGCCGCCAGAGGTTGGCAAAAAATGGACCCAAGTTCGATTCCGGAAGACGCAATTCTACCAGGCGATGAGTCGGACCGGCTTTTCCGCTGGGGATACACCCACTATCATGAAATGTTCAACGATCGCCAGAAGCTGGCCCTCGAACTAAGCTGCCGACTGATTCTTTCGCAGCCTGATCAAAGAGTCCAAAACGCGCTGGCCACCAATTTATCCGACCTTCTTCGATACCAGAACCTGTTGTGCCGTTACGATACTATGGCACTTAAATCTTTGGATATATTTTCCGTTCACGGCTTTCCGGTTGGACTCATCCAGTGTGAATCCAACTTTCTGGGCATTCGGGATGAAAAACGAAATGTCAGTATCGGTTCAGGAGGGTGGTCCAACATCATAGACAAATTCACCAAGGCCAAAGAATACTGCGACACACCATTTGAAATTGTTCACCACAGCGGCAAAAAAATAAGGCAGGATATCCCAGGCGAATGGATCGGCGATCACGACAACGGTTCGGGCCGGCCGAAACGAAGCGTGGACATCGCCTGCATCGACGCGGCCGAAAAAAAGATTGCGGGTGGTTCGTTGGATGCGGTCTTTACCGATCCTCCATATTTTGGAAACGTCCAATACGCGGAACTGATGGATTTTTGCTATATCTGGCTCCGTACGCTTTTAGGCCGCACTGTGGCGGCCTTCGAACCTCAGTCCACCCGCAACGCCAAAGAATTGACCGGCAACGAGAACATGAAGCGCGACATCGTCCATTTCGCGGAAGGACTTTCGTCTGTTTATCGAAAAATGGCAGATGCACTGAAGCCGGGAGCGCCGTTTGTCTTTACCTATCACCATAATGCGCAGCAAGCCTACTATCCGGTGGCGGTAGCCCTATTGGACGCCCGGTTGACCTGCTCCGCTTCTTTCCCCTGTCCGGCGGAGATGGGGGCCTCGATTCACATCAGCCACACCAAATCTTCCATTGTGGATACAGTATTTGTTTCGAGAACAATCGGCAGAATCAGCAGAAAATTGATTCCCGATTCTCCTCAGGGGCTTGCGGATATCGTTTCGAAAGACCTGGAATGCCTTAGGGAGAGCGGTTTAAATCCGACAAAAGGAGATGCCCGCTGCATTATCTTCGGGCATCTAACACGTCTTGCCGTATGGTCGCTCCGAAGCGACTGGGACGAGCGCTTGAATACCCTCGACCGATTAAAACGGGTAGAAAACTGGATCGAGCAATTCGGCGGCATCCAGGGGGTTGAAGCTTTTCTCGAAGGAGGCTCGAAAATACTTCCTCCTATACAGAAAGTTCTCATTGCGGAAGATCGGAGCCCATATGGTGAAGATGAGGACCAAGTATCCTTTTGAAGCGACCTTCCAGGAGATTGAAGCA
This sequence comes from Desulfobacterales bacterium, assembly GCA_021737185.1. GTDB lineage: Bacteria > Desulfobacterota > Desulfobacteria > Desulfobacterales > CAFBRK01 > JAIPEL01. The sequence goes on from JAIPEL010000035.1 coordinate 10,716, forward strand.
GACCCAGGGGCATTTGCAGAGTCGGTTTTCGCATGCCTCGAGTCCGATTTTTTGCAAATGCCCAAGGGGGCTGGATTTGTTGAGTATCCAGTTTTCGAGCGCGGATACGAAGCATTGAAACAGGCGACTGGAGGTTTTGAAGAGCTTTCGCCGGACAAGATTTTGCCTGTCACGTTTTCAGAGCCGATTTCGGTCATCGTTTTAAGGGCCATGTTAGGATTCACGCCTCCCGAGTGGGCCTATGTCGCAACCCAACGCACAGGAGTTGACGTTACTCAAGGTTTTGTCCGATCACTGGATAGAAAAATCAGGATGGCTCCGGAAGCGCCGCTAAAAAATGGAGGTGTGATGCCTGCCCGGATGACAGCCCTCGTGCAAACAGCCTGTGAACTTCTCCGTGTGGGGGCACCGAAGGTCAAAAAAGATAAGCTGCACCGGCTCAACAAGGCGGATTCACTTCAGGGAGCGACCTCCCTGCGAGCGCTTGCCGACATCGGGGTTCCCTATGCCATGTTGCTGTATGAACGATTTCTTGGAAGACCCTTTGCCGGGCACCGTGATTCGGTGAGTGAACTGGTTGGCGATCTTTTAGAGTCTGCTATTGAAAATGTACTTGCAAAATCCGGCATAAGCTTCCGGAAAACCAAACGCGCCGAGCGAGTCCCCGGTTTTGATCAAGCTCCAGATTTTATCATACCCAGCGAATTCAATCCGCAGGTAATAATCGAAGCGAAACTGACCGAGGATGACGGGACAGCTCGCGACAAAGTGACACGGATTCAGCACCTTGGTCAATTGAGCATGGCTGGACGGAAGAAAAATCGGCCCAAGTACGAGGTAATTGCCTGTATTGGTGGTCGCGGCTTCGGCGTTCGGAAAGGAGATATGGAAAAAATGCTTCTTGCGACCCGGGGCAAAGTTTTTACCCTGAAAACAATCGACCGCTTGGTGAAATGTACAAGGCTGAAGGAGTTTCAGTCCAAAGTTTGATGTTAGAATCCTTGTCCCAGGCGAGGATCGATGCGAAGCGTTCGGGGCTGTCCAATCCTGATTTTTTCAAAATCCGGATGATTCGGATTGATCAGGTAGTTGCTTTCTTCGGGGAGGACCGCACTCGGCACCTGCAAAACCGCCGAGCGGGCTTCACCGAACCATGCGTCTCCGATTTTCTTTGACGCCGGGCCGGCCGGCACGGCGTTCCACCCTTCTGGCATCTGATGCTCCGCGATGATTTCAATCAAATGGTCCGGGATTTCGGCCGGGACCATCCGGTATGCGTTCTGCAGCGCGGCAAACGGCGTTTCACGGTCGTTTACCAGAATCTCGAGAACGGCCAGGGAGATACTCCCGGCGGTGTAGACCAGGGGGTAGCCCGGGTTGCTCCACCGGCTGCCAAAGAGCCGGGCCCCTTCGCCGCTGAATGCAGTATCAACCCACTTTGCCTTGGCAAGCCGCCAGGCTTTCATCAGGCCCCCAGGCCGTGTTCGATGCGCCCCAGCAGATTGAACACTTCCTGAGCGCCGGGCTCGGTGTCGGCAAACTCGAGGGGCGTTTTATCGCCTAGAGAAAATGCCGGGCTTTTAAACCACTTTCTGGCGCGATCCTCGTCGCCGTCGAACACATCGACGGCTTTCTCCCACAGCCGGCCAATCCGGACGGTGCGCTCGGATTCGTCTTTGGCCAGGCGGCCTTCCTTTTTGCGCCGGGAAAGGGTTCTGGGGGTGATGTCGATCAGCTCTCCTATTTCTCCTGTGGACAAAGACAAATCGCTTCGGAGCCTTTCCACGAGGGAATAGTCGACCCCTTGTCGGATGATGTCGATGAGTGTTTTTGGACTCATCTGTTCATCAGACGCCAGTTCGGACAAGGCCACGCCTTTGCGGGCGGATTTTTCCCTCGGCTTTTTGGCATCGGTGGCTTTGGCTGTCATCGAACCGTCCCCCTGATTGTTATTGCCATATGGCTCTATATTATGCGCCACATGCCTGGGTGTCAAGCTCGGACCGGTACGCCTAAAAATTCTGCCCAGATACGCTGGGACCGCATAGCTGTCGAATATGGCATCACTCTTCCGGCGGGTAAAATGAAATTTCACCTCGATTGATTCCCATGCCATAATGATTGTGCAGCTCTTTCATCATGCCTCCGATAAGAGCCCAAAATCCGGCAATCGCTCTTCGTTGCTCCTCGTCGTCAGCGTCATACTCAACTGACAATTCGAGATCGAAGCTTTCTTTCCGCATGATGAAATCTCCCCTGCCAATCTTCGCTGGTTGCGCACACCAATAAAAATATCCTTGGAACGACCCCCAAAAAGATCTTGACAAAACATATAAACATATATTGATATGGCGATCAATTGAAATTTGTCGACGCAAACCCTTTCTCGGGTCTGCGGAGGCGGCCAATCTTGCCAATGTGATGGTTTGAGAAAGAACAACTCGCAACAAACATCCGGAATGGTAAAAGAGATCCTCCAAAAGTATGCCCAGGGTCGCCTGCGGCCGGAATCAGGGTCAAATATCCATGCCAGCGCCCGGGTCAAGAGGTCATCATATTACCAATCTCTGTAGCCGTTGTAGCAGTTGGTTGACCGCGAGCATCGGCAGGGGATTTCCACTTGACGGTGTGGCCAAATAGAAAGGGATCCATGTCTGGAAATGAGTTTTACGATTTGATCATTTTAGGTGGAGGTCCGGCCGGGTTGACGGCCGGGATATATGCCATGCGTGCCGCGCTCAAAACCGTATTAGTCGAGCGAGGCGTCCCTGGCGGACAGGTGGCCATCACCAAGGAAGTCGAGAATTACCCCGGCTTCATTGAAATAGGCGGCTTTGACCTGTGTGACAAGTTTTTCCAGCACGCCAAGCATTACGGGCTGGAAATGATCGAGAAAGAGGCCGTCTGCACAGAGCCCGGTCTCGATTACCATTCGGTGCGTATAGCCGACGGAACCCTGCTTAAGGCCCATGCGGTCGTTCTGGCTGCCGGCGGTACGGCAAGAAAACTGAACATCCCGGGCGAGGATGAATATTTCGGTAAAGGGGTGTCCTATTGCGCCACTTGCAATGGTTTCTTTTTCCGTGACAAAACCGTCGCAGTCGTGGGCGGAGGCGACACCGCGCTGGAGGATGCCCTTTACCTGTCAAAGATCACCCGAAAAGTCTACCTCATCCATCGGCGGGACGCTTTCCGGGGCAGCCGCATCCTTCAGCAACGGGTTTTCGAAGAACCACGGATTGAAATCATATACAATGCGGTTGTCGCCTCCATCAACGGCGGCGACGACGGTGTCCGTGACATTGCCTTGAAGGACACGCAAACCGGTGCGCAGCGGAATATTGAAACAGAGGGCGTTTTCATTTTCGTCGGTTTTGCCCCCAACAACCAGCTGGTTCCTGCCGGGATCAAGACCAACCGCACCGGTTATGTGATCACGGATGAAAAATGCGAAACCGACATCCCAGGCATTTTTGCAGTGGGAGACCTCCGGCAAAAATACGCCAATCAGATCGTACTCGCCGCCGCAGACGGATGCACAGCCGCCCTGGCGGCGGCGCATTATGTCGAAACCCGCAAAGGCGGCCAAACGTGCCAAGATGATGGTTCCAGCCATGAACAGAATGCAAAACAGGTCAGCCAATGACGATGCGGACCGGGACTTGCCAGTTCGCAAAGATGGATTTTCGGCAAGATACGAGTTCACTGAGGATCATCTCCAACACGCCGCCTTTCTTGCCAAGAGTCTGTCCGACGGCAACCGCTTGAGGATATTGGTCCTCATCAGCAACGGCAGGAAATCGGTTTCGGCAATTGTCGAAAAGCTTGACTTGTCTCAACCGCTGGTCTCGCATCACCTGAAAGAGCTGAAGCGATCCTTGCTGGTCAGGGTGGAGCGTGAAGGCCCTTTCGTCTACTACGAACTGGCGGATTCGAGAATTTTGGATGTACTGCAAATCCTGAACGACGTGGCGACGGACCTGCTGACGGAAAGAAAGATGTTTTGAGGGCAAAGGGGGGTAGATCGGCCGTATGGACAAACTATTTGAAATCCTTACCCACATGGCGCCTGAAGAGGCGCTGTCGGAAATCACGAAGGCCCTGGGAAGGCTCTTGCAGGACTTGGATACCGACGCGCGCGAACGATTTTTGATGAATCTTATCGAGCAGTCCGAAGGCGATAAGGTTGCCGGTATGGTGCATTTGTGACTGGCCGAATGCATGGGCGAAGGTGTCGACCCAACGCAGATGTGCAAAAACCTGGTAGATAAAGTTGCACGGTCCGAACAACTTTTGGCGATTGCCGATCCCGATCTGCTGATGCTTTTCGAAGACTGGCTGGAAGAATTGGAGAGTGAGGCGCAGAGGCTGATAAAAGCGCAGGGTCCGCTGGATGAAGAGGCGCTGGCAGACAAGCTCGGTTTGTCCCGCAGAGGGGCGAAGTTTCTTTTGTCGAAGCTTGAAAGAGAGGCAGTTAATTCAGCAAAAAATGAAGAAATTTGAAGAAATTTCTGCGATCGGAGGGAAAAATGAAAGTTTTGTTTATCATCTCCACCGACGACGGCGAAACCATCTTCAATGCTATGCGGCTTGCAAACGTGGGAGTAAAAAAAGGGGATGATGTCAGCGTGTTCATGCTCGGCAAAGGCGTTTGCTTCGAACAGGCCGGAACCGACCAGTATGACGTGATGGGCCAGATCAACCAATTCGAGGGCGATTTTTATGTTTGAGGGGTCTGCATGAAATCCCACGGTCTGGTGGGATCAGGCACATGTCCGATCGGCTGGATGGACGACCTGTACGAAATTGCCATGGAAGCCGAAAAGATTTTTACCTTTTGAAATAAAAGATCGATTTGATGGTCGTGATAAAATCCATTCATCTGCTCATTTCTTTGGCCTGTCATGAGATCCACCGGCGCTTGATGTTCCATAGGCTGGCGACGAACAGAAAAACGCAGAAAGCGGTAAGCAGGGCCAGGTCCAGGGCAAACGGCATGGTGTGTCCGCCGTGCACAGCCCCGTGAAGCATATCGGCCCCGTAGGTCAAGGGAAGGGCGTAAGACAAGGGTTTGAGAAAAACGGGCAGCTTCTCGATGGGGAAAAAAAGCCCGCACAGAAAGATCATGGGGAAACGGAAGAAGTTGGAAAAGGTTTGCGCCTCGAACACCTCGCTCACCGCCACGGCGATGAACAGGCCCAGAAAGGTGGAGGCGACGGCGATCATGATCACTGCAGGCACGAAAACCCGCCAGGCGACCGCGGACAGGTCGGCCAGAAAAGCGGCAATCACCACAGGCACGAAAGCGTTGGCCACGCCGAACAGGATGGCCCCGCTGGTCTTGGCCAGCATCAGAAGTTCGAAGGGTATGGGGGCAAGAAGCAGCCGTTCGAAGGACCGGTTCTTTTTTTCGAAGGTGACGGTCACCGCCAGCATCGATGTGGTGCCGAAGAGAATGGAGACGGCCACCACCCCGGGAATCAGGGTGATGATGCTTTCGAGCCCCGCCCCGGACTTGATGAAGAACATGGTCGTCCAGGCCAGGGGGAAGATCAGCCCCCAACTGACATTGGGCGGCTTCAGGTAATAGGTCCGCATATCCTTTGCCAGAATATTCCAGAAAGCGATCCAGTACTTCATCTGCCGGCTCCCATTTTTTCCTTTTCTTTTTGCATGGCTCCGGCTTCGATACCGGTGATCCGGACGAAAATGTCCTCCAGGGAAGGCCGCATTCTCCGTGCTTCAGAAACTTCCGCACCGCAATCCTCCAGAACGCGAACCAGCGGCCCGACCGGCACCGGATGGTCTGCCTCTACTCGAATTTTTCCCTGCCCCAGATTTTCGAAGTCTAAATCGGGGAAGGATTCAGAAAGCCTTCCCCGCAGATCATCTTGAACGCCTTCAAATGAGATCCGGACCACGTACTTGTCCTTGAGGGGTTGAACCAGGTTTTCGACCGAATCGATTTGAACGATGCGCCCGGAAACAATGAACGCAATCCGGCCGCAGAGTCTTTCTGCCTCCTCGATGTAATGGGTGGTCAGAAATATGGTGGTCCCGGTTCGATGAAGATCGGCCACCAGCTGTCTCAACTGCCGGGCGCTGGCCACGTCGATGCCCGTGGTCGGCTCGTCCAGGAACAGGATAGACGGCCGGTGGATGATTCCGGCGGCAATGGTGAGCTTGCGCTTCATGCCCTTGGAATAGCCGCCGAACTTTCGTTTTGCCGCACCGGTCAAGCCGAAGACGTCGAGAAGTTCCCGGGCACTGGCCTGCCTTTCGGATTTGCCCATCCCATAGAGCGCCGCGCAGAAACAGAGGTTTTCGAAACCGGTAAGCTCCGGATACAGGTTGCTTTCGTCCGGCACCACGCCGACCAGGTGCTGGGCCGCCCTGGGATTGTTCGTGCAGTCGATGCCGCCGATGCGGATCGCCCCTGTGTTCGGCCGAGCCAGGCCGGTGAGCATGTTGATGGTGGTGGTCTTGCCCGCGCCGTTGGGGCCAAGGAAGCCGAACAGTTCCCCCTGCTCTACGGAAAAGGAGATTCCGGCAACCGCTTCGACTTTTTCGAAATGCTTGGCCAGATTTTCAACAAAAATGGATTCGGTCATCGCGATCCTTTTCCTTAAAAATAATATCTCACCCAAATTTCCGGTCGCATTGCGTCAGGCTTTTCCCCGAATTCGGTATTGCTCGGCCCCACGGGAATGGCCACCCGAAAATTGAACTCGAAGTTGGTGACGCCCGTCCAGGTCATCCCGGGCTGCAGATTGAAGCTGAAATCCTGCAGATTGACGACAGCCGCCACCCAGGGATTGAAATACAGGATGTCCAGCGGCTCCTTCTGCGAGATCTTGAGATACCCGTAGTCCTCCCCGTAATTTCGCTGCTGATAATACGGCCTTGTGACTTGATCTGCGCGCTGCATCACCGAGGGATCGCCGCTCGCCTGCCACCGGTCGAAGGCCGCCTCCTGGTAGGCGAAAAAATCTTCCACCTCGCTTCGGTCGTAGCCGCCGCCGTTGTGGTAGTATTCGACGATGAAGGTGGTGTCGATTGCATTGAGATAGCGCACCCCGGCCAGCCAACTGATCTGGTCCTCCCTCGTATGCCGGACGCTTCCGGCGGCATCCAACAACACATGCGGCACATCCTCCCGGAAGGCAAGCTCCCCGTGGACTTCGATGTTTTCGGCCAGGTTCTTGGCAAAATCGAACCCGAAACTCCGGGGCTGCTCCTGGCCGTCGAAATAGATGAAATCGAGGTCCGTGTCATACCACAACAGGTAGAGCTTGATCGCAGCGTTCAAATCGCCTTCTTCCCCAAGATCTTCGTTGCCCCAGTCTTCGATAACCGGAAGCAGCAGGCCCGTCAGGCCGATGTTGGCCAGACGACCGGCGGTGAAGCTTCTGATCAGATCCAGCCCCAACAGGGGCCGTCCCTCCAGGTTCAGGGCCGGATCGTCCGGGTCCTTGGGCCGGTTGAGAAATCCGGCCGGATTCCAGGCATAGCCCTTTCCCCACAGAATCTGTTTTTTACCTGCATCCAGGGTCAACTGGGCGGTGGGGGTCAAGGAGGCATAGCCCTCGTAGATCTCGTTGTCCCACTCATCGGTTTCATAGGCGTCGACAAACTGGTGGTGGGTGAGCAGGTTGGCCTGGAAAATCCCCTGCCGGTAGCTTCCAGAAAGCTCCAGAAGGGCCCGCCATTCATGCGTGTCGGATCCGGGAGCATCCCGGTAATAATTGAGCCGGTACCGCGCCGAATCTTCATCCAGGCGGTGGTAGATGTAGCGTCCTTCCAGCCGGCCGCCGATGGTATACGGTTTGGTTTCGGCCTGGGGGATGGAAAAATCGTATTCTCCAGCGGCGGCCGTTCCCCCCAATACGACCAGCAGCGCCAGAAGACCGGTCCGAAGCACCATGGCTCAGCGCAGATCCTTTACCCTGGGCAGATAGTTCAAGGTGAAGACTTCATCGGGCAGACTGCGTTTTTTCAGGTTCGCTGAAATCATGATGGATCGGTACCCCTTGTAAAGAGGGCTGTCGGTTTCCATCACCGCAGGACGCACCACGCCGTCTCCGATGTCCTTGACCTCCGTAAAGTGCAGGGTCTTGATGAGCATGCCGGTGGCGGCGTAGCAGTCGATCCGCGACGGTACCAGCTCCTTTTTCAGGACCCACATCTTGAGACGGTCGTAGGCGACGGCCCCGGTTTTGGCCTTGAGTTCCAGCAGATGTTGCCCCTGGTCTTCGGAAAGATCCACCACGTCGTATTCGACGCTGTAGTCCAGGCGCATGATGTCGGCGTTGTTGAAAACGCCGCCCACCACCGACTGCATGCTGGTGATACGGATCGGTTTTCCCACATTGGGAATGTAGAGCCACATGTTGTCGCCCAGGCGCAAAGTGGCACGGCCCTCTTCACTGGCCGGCGAAACGAACAGGGTCACCACTTTGTCCCTGTCTTTCTTCAAAAACCAGAGCACGAACTCCTTTTTCTTCCCTTCCGGCTCGATGTTGATGATCTTGCGGTACATCTCCAGATCGCCCGGCTGAAGGTTGTTGTCCACCTGCTCCAATATCTGCGGACCCGCCAGCGGTTCGCAGAGTCCGCCAATGGGCGCCGCAATTATGGAGAGAAGGCAGACCGCTGCTACCATCAAAGATGTTTTATAATTCATTGCAGACTCCATTGAAAATTATTAAACATGACGCAGCGCCTCCACCGGCTCCAGCCTGGCCGCCTTGGCCGCCGGCTGCAAACTGGCCAGGATCGAGACTCCCAGCACGATGAGGCAGGCCGAAACAACCTCGCCGGGGGCAACAGAAGGGGCCAGGGCAAAAACCTGGTTGGCGCCCCCGAAAGCGACCTCGACACCGGTCAGGTTCAATATCCATAGCACGGCCAGACCGATGGCCGCACCGGAAAGGGCGCTGACCAGCCCCAGGCAGAACCCTTCGGCCACGAACAATGCCATGATCCGGCCCGGCCGGGTGCCCATGGCAGCCAGGGTGCCGATTTCGCGGACCCTTTCGTAAACGCTCATCATCATGACGTTGAGCACGCTGATCAACACGACAGCGATCAGGATCACCTTGATGCCCAGGGTCATGACGTCGATCATGCGAACGACGTTGTAAAACGGGGTGAGCTGGTCCCACGTGTGAAGCTCGAACATCGGCTGGTTCTGTTTGTTGGTGATCAGCTCCAGGGCGGCACGCAGGCGCTCGGCCACGGCCGTCAGTTGGTCGAAGTTCTTCGCTCGAACCGCCACTTCGCTGATCTCCGGGGTTTCCATGCGCAGCAGGACGGCGGCGTCCTCGATGTGCAGGTAGCCGTCCCGGCCGCCCGGCCCCATCAGGCTTTCCACCAAACCGGTTACCTTGAACGTCATTCCGTTGACCGACCCGTCCTTGTTGTTGGCCACCAGGACGATCGTGTCGCCGGTTTTGACCGCCATGCCCTTGGCCAGGACCTCCGGCAACAGCACCTCTCCCTTTTTAAGGAGCGTATTTTCATCGGAAGCCTCCTTGATCCGGGAAGCCAGAAGCGGCACGACCGCCTGCTCTTTTGCCGGGTCGACGCCGTTGAGGCGCACGTTGGTGGTCTGAGCGTAATTGCTCAGCATGGCACCGAGTTTGATGCGGGGGGAAAACGCCTCCACGCCGTCGGTTCGTGTCAGAATGTCTGAAAGCGTTTCGAACGCCTTGGGCGGCAGCATCCGGTCCAGGGGAAGATTGTCGACACTGGCCATGTAGCCTTTGCGGTGCACCTGGAGATGGCTGAGGACCGCATCGGTGATCTGCCCCACGATGGCCCGCTTGAACGAACCGCTCAAGCCGACGAACACGATTACCGCCACCACGCCCACGGCGATCAGCATGCCCGTCAGCAGGGTTCGGCGCTTGTAACGCAGGAGGTTTTTCATCGACAGGCGCAGGACCTTAAGCATGATGCGCCTCCTTTCCGACGGCAGGTCCGTCGATCAACCGGCCGTCTTCCAGGTGAAAGGTCACCTCCGCCTGGTCCATGATCCGGGGATCGTGGGTGGAGAACACGAACGTGGTGCCGAATTCGTCGCGCATCTGCTTCATCAATTCCACCACCTTGTGCGCCGTTGCCCCGTCCAGGTTTGCGGTGGGCTCGTCGGCCAGGACCAGGGCAGGCTTGCCCACTAAGGCCCGGCCGATGGCGACGCGCTGCTTCTGGCCGCCGGACAGCTGGGCCGGGTATTTGCCGGCCTGGTCAGCCATTCCAACGGCCGCCAGCACACGGTCCACCGCCGGTTTGTGTTCGCCCTTGGGCACATCGCGGATCATCAAAAGAGGATATTCCACGTTTTCGTACACCGTGAGCACCGGCAGCAGATTGAAGTCCTGGAACACAAAACCCAGGGTTTTCCCCCTGAATTCGGCGCTCTCGCGACGGCCCATGGGGCCGATCGCCCGGCCGGCTACGGTCACTTCTCCCTGGCTGGGGCGATCCAGGCAGCCGATCAGGTTCAACGCGGTGGTCTTTCCGCTGCCCGAGGGCCCCACCAGGGCGGTGAATGCCCCCTGTGAAATGCTCAGGCTGACATGATCAAGGGCGGCCACATCCACTTCGCCCATTCGGTAGGTTTTCGAAACGTTTTCAAAAAGTACGATGTCCATCGGGGTCGTTTCCTTCCTCGTCGATTTGATGGATGTTCACGGCCGCCATAACTGCATCTACCGTGCCATTGCCGGGGCTGCCCGTCAAAGACCGCGGGGTTTATCAGACAAACCCCGTCTCGATCGGAAAAACAGGCTACTCCAGGCATTTTCGCAAGGCCCCCGAAAACGGCTGACAAGGCCACCATGACCGCCGGGCAATCGTATAAAAAGTATCCACTTGCCGATGCTCGTGGAAAAAAAATACCCGATCCATCCATGAGGTCAGACAGACAACTTTTCCCACCGGAGAAGCTGGGCCACGACCATCCCGGCGATAAAACCGGCCGCCAGGTTCGAAGCCAGGGTGATGCCCAGGATCAATGTCGCAATGAAGTAGTCTTTGCGGTTGTCCAGGTCCATGATGGTCAATGTGAGCTGTGCGCCGGCAAAAAGGAGCAAGACCCCCAGAATCGACATGGGAAGCAAATTGAGCAGATCCACGATATGGTTGCCAAGCAAAATCGCCAGGACGACAAAAAACATTCCGATCATCAGGTTGGAGCCGGCCGTTCGGGCTCCGAATCGATAATGCGCCGCCAGCCCTCCAGCGCCGTGGCACATTGGCATACCGCCCAGGCAAAAGCTGAAAAAATTGGCCAACGCCATGCTGACGCAGACGCTTCGGTTGGTTACCTTGGCCGACCGGGACCCGAAATACTCTTTTGACAGATCGGTGTACGCCAGCACTGCGTTTCCCAGGGACATCGGAAGCTGTGGCAGCACCAGGGCAAACAGGGCAAAGGTAAAGTCCGCCTTTTCCGGAAACCCGAAGGGAAGAATCTCCGGCAGGTAAATACCAATGGGTCCACCCAGATCGACCCTGGCGCCCAAAACCAGGCCGACGACGAGTCCTCCTGCAACCACGATCAGGCCGGCCGGAAATCTTTTGTTGTCCAGGAGGAGCAGGGTCACGATCCCGGCAAGGGCACCGATCAGGAGACTGATGGGAACGGGGCCGATGGATTGAATGGCAAGATACGGTTCCACCGCCTGTTGAAGGGCCTGGTATTTGGAGGTTCCGATCATGAATTTGACGCCGCCGGAGATCAGCAGCGCCCCGGTGGAAAGCTGCACCCCGCGGATAACCGATTTGGGCGTGATCTTCCGGATCACATCGATGGCCCCAGTCAGCCCGACGACCAGCAGAAAGACTCCCATCAGCAGGGACGATGCCAGTATCTGGTCCGGGCTCATGGCGGTGGCAATGGCGTAGGCGCCGATCACCTTCATCGGCTGGACCGGGACCGTGACCCCGTAATAGATCCCCGATAAGACATAGAAAACGCCGATGCTCAAAAACAGGCCCATGGGGCTGAGCCCATTGAACAGCACCATGGCAATGGCGATCGGAAGAAGGGTGCCAAGATCGCCCAACGATCCGGCCAGCTCCATCCGATTGAATTTGAACCGTTCGGACATGGATTCTCCCTGTTTAATGAGAAACGGCCTGGTGAAGCAGTTTTGCGCACAAAGCAAACAGGATGATGCTGAACATGATCCGTATGATGCTGCCCTTGAGGCGGGTGCTCATGATCCTTGCCCCGGCCTGGCCGCCGGCAAAGGAGGCCACCGCCGCGGGCAGGATAAAGAACCAGTCGATTTCGGCCATGGAAGCATACCCCAGAAAGCCGCTCAAAGAAGAGAAGCACACGATGAAGGTCGACGTGGCGGCGGCGATTTTCGTTGGTGTTTTCAGCAGGTAGATCAGAAGCGGCACGATAAACACGCCCCCGCCGATACCCAGCATCCCGCCGACAAGGCCGATGGCGGCGCCGATGGCAACACCGCCTACGATTTTTTTGGATCTCGACAGATCCTCACCGGATGTTTCCACCGGGGGCGGCATCAGCATCCGGACGCCGGCCAAGGCCAGCACGACGGCCATGGCAATCAGAAATGGCTGCACGTCGATATGAATATTCAGGTAGGATCCGACCGGGGCCGCAAGAGTCGATGAAACGATCAGCGGAACGGCAAGGGAAAAATCCACCATATTTTTCCGCGAATACGCAAAAGCGGCAGAGGCGGCGGCGATTAGATTCAAGAACAGCGAGGCGGAGGCCGCCTCGAATTTGGCAAACCCGAGCAGCACAAAAAGAGGGGAAAAAATAAGCCCCCCGCCGAGGCCGACCATTGTCAGCATCAGGGAAATGAAGAAAATGGCAACAATCAGGATCACGGTGACGGTCATGGCCTCGGCGGGAATTATTCGCGTTTATTCCTTTTCAGAGGGGCAATCTTCCCCTGCGCAGGGGTGCCCGCCGCTGTCTCCGTGGCACTCCTTGATCTGTTCCGGGGCGCAGGTCTCCGGTTTGTCTTTCAGTTTGTCGAGCTGCTGGCAACAGTTCTGACACATCGCGTCCTCCTTTTGTTGAGTGGTGTTGGCCGGAAATTCATTGATCCGCCAGCAAAAAATTTCCCGGTATTCGGATGTTTCCACAAGCTTCTGCAGCTTTTCGGCGATCTGACTCAAAGCCTTTTTGTCTACCATGTAGTGGACCCAATAGCCGCGCTTTTCTCCTTTTACCAGACCGGCTTCCCGCAATATTTTCAGATGCTGGGATACGGCCGGCGTCGAGACCCCGAGTTGGGCGGCCAAGGCCCCGACGCAAAGATCGCCGGCCATGAGCAGTTGCAGAATCCTGAACCGCTTCTCGTCGGCCAAGACTTTCAAGGATTTTACCAGTGATTCCATCGGCCCCAATCTGATTAAGAAACAACTAATCTAGTTTCTAAAATATTAATCTGGATTTGTCAACCGATACGGTCCTAAAAAAATTGCCCCTGTCTGCGGCCCCGGTTGAACGGCGCCTGTCGCGTGGTTATGACTAAGCAAAGCGGCGATTACAGGCAATTGCAAATCTCGACAACCGCTCAAGGCTTTTTGCTTCCCTGGTGTTTGCCTGAATTCAGGCCGTGGCCCTGTGTTGCCCCCGCTCAGCGGCTTCCGCGGCAAAGAAAAAAACGTTGCAAGACAAACAGGGAGGGGGCCCAATCAGCTACGGAGGTGCCTCATGCTTCTTTGGATTCATCCCCTCGTGCAGGGTCTTACCGCCCTTCTGGCCCTATATGTACTCTGGCTCGGGTGGCAGCGCTTTTCTTCTCGTCATCTGGGCAGGCAAACCGTCTTTCAATGGAATCGCCATGTCACCCTCGGAAAGGTGGTGGTGATCGTCTGGGCCCTGGGAGCTTTCGGTGGAATCGGCGCCACCTACATCAGCTTCGGTAAAATTTTTCCGCAAAGTACACATTTCATTGCCGGCCTGCTGACTCTTCCGGTGCTGCTGCTGGTCTGGCTCACCGGCACCCATATGGACCGCAACCGCGGCAAATCGAACACTCTGCCTCTGGTACACTTGGTCGCCGTGCTGGTAATGCTGGTCCTGGTCGGTATCCAGGCAGTTACGGGCATCGGCATCGTGCAAAATGTGCTCCTGAAGTAGCCCGCAACCGGTATGGGAGCCGTGCAGCGCCGCCGTGAAAGCCGGCATGTCACAGCCTGGGCAGCGGAACAACGCCAGCCTTGACCGGCACGCAGACCTCGGGGTATGCCTTGCCTCAGACGCACTTCTATGGGAAGGCAACAAGGATTTTCTTCTTTTCTTCGAGCCCCCCTCCATGGACGATCGGATCGTGAACCAGTTTGCACTTTTTTCGGTCATGTCCAATTCGGCCATGGCCGTGGACGAATGGCTTTTCCGGCAAAAAGGGCTTTACAAGCGGGTGATCCTGCCCAAGGCCCTCAAATGGGAGATCCGGGACAAGCTCGACCAGTCCAACATCACAGAAAGGGTCCTGTTTCCGGGTCTAGACGGACTGTCTTCCTGGTTGCGGCGGCATTACAGCCCGAAAGGTTAGCGGAAACCGAATGCGGAGAATAGGAAAAATTTGTATCTTTTCCAGGTATTCGGTATAGGAAGGGCAACCTGTGCCGGGTATTGTTCATTTGGAAGGGATAATTCCCTCGGCCCGCTGTCCCCCTGCGATTGGGTTTTAATCCAGAAATAAGCTAAAGAGAAACCCGCTATGAACGACCAATCCTCCTATGAAGACCTTAGAAGGCGAATCCGGGGAATTGAGCGTTTCTGCTCGCAGAATGCCGACAAAGAGCTCAAATTGAGTGAGGAAACATTCCGTGCATCCTTCGAGGCTTCTGACGTCGGAATGGCTCTTGTAAATGAAAAAGGCCGTTTCCTGTCAGTGAACAAGTCAGCATGCCGGATCTTGGGCAGGTCTCGAGAGGCATTGTTGAATAGCACCTTTATCGAGGTGACCCACCCCGATGATCTGAAAATCTCGACGGAGCTGTTCAAGAAGGGGATCGAAGAAAACAAGCCGTACTCGATCGAAAAACGCTATGTCACCGAAGGTAATCAGATCAGGTGGTGTTTGGTGACGGTTACCCCGGTTTCAGACGCCGACAACCGCTTTTTATACGCGATCGTGCATCTTCAGGATATCACCTCTTCCAAACAAGCCGAGGCCAGCCAGCTGCTGCTGACGGAAATCCTGCAAATCCTCAACCGTGGAGACGACTTCCGTACGCTCATCACCATGACCCTCGACGCGATTCGATCGGCAGCAGGTTTCGACGCAGTGGGTCTGCGGCTGCGCAGGGAGGAAGATTTCCCATATTACGAGTATGGGGGTTTTTCTCATGAGTTTGTTCTCGAAGAGAACTTCCTCTGCAAAAGGGGCGGCACCGGGGAGGTCATCCGCGGCTCCGATGGAAAAGCCGTTCTGGAATGTACGTGCGGTTTGGTTCTATCCGGAAGAACCGATCCTGTTGCGCCTTTTTTCACCGAAGCCGGAAGCTTCTGGACGAATGCGTCTCATGAATTGCTCCAATTGATGCCCGAGGATGACCCGCGCGACAACCCGCGCAACCGCTGTATTCATTCCGGATACGAGTCGGTTGGATTGTTTCCCATTCGGTCCGGGCGGGAGATCATTGGATTGCTGCAGTTAAATGACAGCCGACCCGGACGTTTTACTCCGGAACTTGTCGCCTTCTATGAAAACCTGTCTCAGAATATCGGCCTTGCTGTGCAGCGATCGGCGAGCGACCAATCGATGCGGAAGAGCGAGGAGAGGTATCGATTGTTGGTCGAGCAAGCCGTGGACGGTATTTTCGTATGGGATGTCAAGGGAAATTGCCTCGATGTCAACTCGGCTGGATGTGCGATGTTCGGCTACAGCATGCCGGAAATGCTCGATCGCACCTTTTTCGATGTGCTTGCAAAGGATGAAGTTTCACGTCTTGCATCGGAATTGAATGCCTTTACCGGCGGCCAAAACCTGAGAAGCGAGTGGCGTTTTCGCCGGAAAGACGGTTCTCATTTTTTCGGGGAGCTCGTCGGCCGCCAATTGCCCGATGGCCGGCTCCAAACCATTCTTCGGGATATCACCGAGAGAAAAAATGCAGAACAGGAATTGCTGGCTGCCCAACTGAAACTGCAGCAGTTGAACGACTCCCTGGAAAGCCAGGTCGCCGAGCGTACCGAGGTGGCCGAAACCCGCGCGCGGCAGCTCCAGGCGCTGGCGCTTCAGCTGTCCGAGGCAGAAAACCGGGAGCGGGAACGTCTCGCCCGACTGCTGCACGATGATCTTCAGCAGCACCTGGCTGCGGTGAGGCTGAAACTCGGCATGATCGACTGCTCGAGCAGCGGGGGCTTCGAGTCTGAAAAAATGCTCGGCAACTGCGTCGATCTGCTGGGTGAAGCCCTTCAGAAAACCCGCCGACTCAGCCACGATCTCAGCCCGCCGGAGCTTCACCGGAAAGGACTACTGGCCAGCCTCGACGCGCTGGCCGATAAAACCCGGAACGACTACCACCTCGAGGTTTCCCTGAATCAGAGCTCCGAAGCCGAACCGGAGTCCAAGGCCGTGGCCATCTTCCTGTACCAGGCGATCAAGGAGCTTCTGTTCAACGTGGTCAAGCACTCCGATACGCAGTCCGCCAATGTGGATGTCCGGGAAAAGGACGGATGGATCGTGGTTCGGGTTGCGGATTCCGGCCAGGGGGCCGATCTCGATCGGGTGTACGCCCGGCGGGGGGTCGAGCCGGGGTTCGGTCTGTTCAGCATCGAAGAGAGAATCTGCTCGCTGGGCGGTCGGATGACAATCGACACCTGTCCCGGAGCCGGCTGGATTACCACCATGTTCGTCCCCAAGGTCGGCGGGGTCCACACGGCACCTCCTGCGCTGGCGCAGTCCGGCCGGAAGCCCGACCGGGCCGGGGAGGAAAAGACGCCGACCACGGGACCCGCCCCGCCCTTGGCCGAAGACGACCGTATTCGGATCCTGATCGTGGACGACCACACCGTAATGCGAGAAGGCCTGTCCAGCCTGCTCGACAGCCAGAAAGGGCTTCGGGTGATCGGTCAGGCCCAAGACGGGCAGGAGGCGGTCACCCTCGCCGGAAATATCCTCCCAGACGTTGTTCTGATGGACGTGAACATGCCGAAAATGGACGGCATCAAGGCCACCTGCCGGATCGTGGCGGACTATCCGGAGATCGCCGTCATCGGCCTGAGCATGTACGAAGACGCCTCGACCTGCCGGGACATGATCGAAGCCGGTGCGGTTTCCTTGCTTTGCAAATCAGATCCGATCGATCACATCATCCGGGCCGTGCGGGAAGCCGGCGGGCCCAAAACATTGGAGGCGCAGCCGAAGGGCCCGACCTCCAGGGGACGAACGCCATGAACGTTTCCCATTTTACCGAACGCGCGGCAAAGCTCTTTCCGGGAAAAACAGCCATCATCTTCGAGGATCGGCAGATCACCTACCGACAGCTCAATGAATCCGTAAACCGGAAATGGACATCAACCCCCTCAAAGGCGTCGACGACAACCTTGCAGCCGTGGATGTGCGCATCATCCTGTCATAAAATCGCGCCAGCGATTTTATGACCCGGCAGCGGTCATTCCGGCGATTATTCTGCTGGCGTCGTGCACCGCCATGAAACAACCACTCGATATCGGGCTTACCAACGGCAGGCTGTCCCCCTGCCCCTCCTCTCCCAACTGCGTCTCCTCGGACGCCCGAGACAAGTCGCACAGAATCGACGCGCTGGAGTTGGCCGCGGATCCTGCGAAAGTCTGGGCGGCCCTCAAAAAAAGGCTTGCCGTAAGGCCCAGAACCCGAATCGTGACGGTCACCGACGACTACCTCCATGCCCAGGAGAAAAGCCGCATCTTTGGTTTCGTCGACGACATCGAGTTTCACCTGCGCCCGGCCGAACAGATCATCGCGATCCGTTCCGCCTCCCGGGTCGGCTACTCGGATTTCGGAGTCAACCGCAGAAGGGTAGAAGAGATTCGCAGGGTTCTCCATGATCTGGGTTTGGTCGAATCGCAAAACCGCTGACAAGAGTTTATCGCAGCCTTCTCCCACGCTTCCGGGCTCATATGAAACTTCGGTCGAAGCCGCAGTTTTTGAAGGGCACGGCCTTCGGCTGCCCCGGATCGTCTCACCATGGCGTAACAACCTGAGGGGCGTAGCTCGTAGAGCGAAGACCTAAACCGGGTGAGGGCGCCGGGCATAGCCTTCCAAAAAAACTTTTACATTTTTCATTGAACCACTATAAAGTTCCCAGGATTTAAAGGCTTACCACAAAATCAGGAGGTGCGCAGGTGAAGCTCAGTGAATTCATGACCACCCATATTCGCTTCGTCGATTCCGACTATTCGCTGTATGACGCCATCGAACAGATGGTCGACCGCCGGATCCGGTCTCTGATCGTCCGCTTTCCCGGCGAGCCGCCCGAATACGGGGTCATCACGGCCAGGGACATTGTCATCAAGGTGCTGGGCAAGGGAATCGACCCTGCGTCGCTTAAGGTCTCGGAAATCGCTAGCCGCCCTGTGTTCTGCGTGGAAAAGGATATGGAGATGTTCGAGGCGGCTCGGATTATGGACGAACACAACATTGCGCGGGTTTTTGTCTGCGACAACGGGAAGATCATCGGGGTGGTGGCCATGATCGACCTGATGAGCGCAGCGCTGATCCAGCGCGCCCGAGGAGAATGAGGTGTTCAAAAAATTTTTCCAGCAGGGCAAAAAAGAACAGGCCGTGATCGACAAGACCGCAGCCCACATCGAGCTGCTGATCGCCGCCTGCAAAGGGTTCCATGAAGGTCTCATCCAGGAGGACAAGAGCCGGGTCCTGCAGGTGTTTCATTTGGAGCGCGAGGCGGACACGATCCGCCGGGAGATCATCGCCGCCATATACGAAGGAGCCTTTCTCCCCTACCTGCGTCCGAACCTATGCCGTTTTGCCGAACTCGTGGACCGGGTGTTCGACGACATCGAAGGCGCCGCCAACCATTATAGCGAAATGGAGATTCCCGAGGTCCTGAAAGAAGACTGCGTCCGGGTGGCGTTTTACAATATTCGGATCTGCGAGATGCTGCTGATCTGCTTTCACGCGCTCATCGAAGGCAACGAGCTGCGCGAAAAGACCCTTGCCGTGAGGATCTATGAAAAAAAGATCGACGACATCAAGTTCGAAATGAAGCGCATCCTCTGGAAATTGCCGGTTCAGGGCTTCTGGGAGGGGCGGATCCTGGCCGAATTCGTCGACGGTCTGACCGCGATCAGCGACATCGTAGAAGACGCCAGCGATTATCTGCACATCATCAACGTCAGCATGAAATAGGCCCCGGGTGTTGCTCTGATGTGGAAAGTCTCAAGCGGCATATTTCTCGGCTGGAGCCTGGGCGCCAACGATTCGGCCAACATTTTCGGGACCGGGGTGGCCACCGGAGCTGTCAAGTACCGCACCGCGATCTGGCTGACGGCAGTCTTCGTCCTGGTCGGGGCGCTGGCCGAAGGGCCAAAGGTCATGACCACCATCAACGAGCTGTCGCGCATCGACCCAGTGGCGGCTTTTTGCTGCACCCTGGCGGCCGGGTTAACGATCACGACTTTGACATTTCTGGCGATCCCGGCCTCGGTCTCCCAGGCCATCGTCGGCACCATCGTCGGCGCAGGACTGCTCGCCGGCCGCGTCGATTTTACCCTGCTCTACAAGGTGGTCGTCTGCTGGCTGTTCACGCCGGTTATGGGAATCGTCCTGGGCTACTTGGTCTATCGGGTCTCAGCGTCGATCCTGAACCGTACCGTAAAGAGCATTACCCGCCGGAACCTGATCTATTCTACAGGAATCCTGGTCGCCGGCAGCTACGGCGCCTATTCGCTGGGAGCAAACAACGTGGCCAACGTGACCGGCGTCTATGTCAGCGCCGGCCTTCTTCTGCCGCTGGAGGCCTCGGCGATCGGCGGGATCAGCATCTGCCTGGGCGTGTTGACCTACAGCAAAAAAGTCATGATGACCGTGGGAAAGGGAATCGTTCCTTTGGACCCGTTTTCCGCCTTCGTGGTGGTGCTGGCAGAAGCCGTGACGCTGCACATCTTCACCCAGCTCGGGGTGCCGGTCTCTTCTTCCCAGGCCGTCGTCGGCGCCGTGGTTGGGGTAGGGCTGGTAGGCGGTCTTCGCACTGTCAGCGGCAAAATGCTTTTGAACATCACCGTCGGCTGGATCATGACGCCGGTGGCCGCAGGCCTGATCGCGGTCGGTCTGCTGTACGGGACCCGGTTCATCTGACTCCCTTTTGGCTGCGGTTGCATTTCCGTACCGCTCCGCTTATGCTTCCAACCAAACACAGAAAACCCCAAAAGACCTACGGGAGGCTGAAAATGGCATACTATTTTGCGAAATCGGTACCGCTGCAATTCGACGAAGCTTTGGCCCGCACTGCCGAGGTGCTCGGAAAGTACGGTTTCGGCGTTTTGACGGAAATAGACGTCAAGGCAACCCTGAAAAAGAAGCTCGATGTCGATTTTAGAAATTACCGCATATTAGGCGCCTGCAATCCAAACTTCGCCTTCCAGGCCCTTCAAAGCGAGGACAAAATCGGAACCATGCTCCCGTGCAACGTGATCGTCCAGGAAAACGAGAGCGGAAAGATGGAAGTGGCCGCCATCGATCCGCTGGCCTCCATGCAGGCCGTCGACAACCCGGAGCTGAAATCGGTGGCGGCAGAGGTCCGTGCACGGCTGCAGGCGGCAGTCGAAGAAATATAGACCGGTGGAAACGATTCGAGTGGAGGGCTACCGACCTGGGGCATTGGGCAGGGTCACGGAAATGCACGCCGTCTACTACGCCAGGAAATGGGGGTTCGGGCTGTATTTCGAACGGAAGGTCGCCCGGGAGATGGCCGAGTTTCTCGGCCGCTTCGATGCGGCAAAAGACGGCGTCTGGCTTGGGGTAGACGGCGACAAGGTGGTGGGCTCCGTCTTCATCGACGGCGTCGATGCGGACACCAAGGGGGCGCACCTCCGGTGGTACATCGTCTCCGATGATTGCCGCGGGCGGGGCATCGGAAAAGTCCTTCTTCGAAATGCCATGGATTTTTGCCGGCGGGTCGGTTACCGCAGCGTTTATCTGTGGACCTTTGCCGGCCTCGATGCCGCCCGGCATCTGTACGAAAGCCAGGGCTTTTCCCTTGCCGAGGAACGAGAGGACCGCACTTGGGGCGAGCCGGTCAAAGAACAGAAATTCATCTGGAAAGCGGACAGCGCAGGGACTGCCGGTTGATTGGCGAACGGGTCGATTGGTTAAGTGGTTGATTGGTCAAGTGGTCGATGAATCAAAGAGTAGGGGAACCGCAAAAGGTGAACAAACTGGAAGCAAAGCGGGCCGAGGTGTTTGCAAAAAACTACAGGCAGTATCTTGGCCGGCTTTCGGAAATCGACCTGGGGGCGCGGGCCGGCGTGCTCGACATCGTCTTGGAGAACGGAGCGGCGCAGATCCCTTTTTTCGGCACCCGCTATTGGGTGACCCCCGAAAAAATCACCGATGAAAGCGGCGCGCAGGCCCCCTATGATGCCTGCGTGGTTCTTGCCCGCTACCTTCTCATGTGCCCGAAGCGGCTTCCCACCGATGACGCCTGGACCGCCTACCGGGACTTCAAGGACAGCGGGCCGCTGACCGTCTTTTTCGCCGATACCGTGGAAGGGGCCATCGCCTCGGCTTTTACGGGCAGGCGTGCGCTGCTCGACGGCGCCGTCAAAGCCCTCGGGGGCCGGCCCCCGCTGATTTCGCTTTCCTACGATTTGTCTTTGCAGATCCCGGCCCTGCCCCGGGTTCCGCTTCTTCTGCTTTTCAACGACGCCGACGAGGACTTTCCCGCCCAGTGCTCGGTTCTGTTCGAAGCCCGGGCCGACCGCTACCTGGACGCCGAATCACTTGCCGTATTGGGCTCCCACCTCGTTCACCGGCTGAAGTCCCATGGATAGAGTCTCTTCCGTATCCGAAACGCCTGCGCCTGCCAACCCTGCAGGCTTTGTCCGGCGCACCGCGGCCACCTTCATGGATGCGTTTGCCGGCCTCCTCGGCGCCTTCCTCGTCTTGAGCCTCCTTGGCCTGGTCCTCCCCATGGACAGCCACCGGATGGCGGTTCTCACCCGGCCGGCTATGATCATCGGGCTGCTCTATGTCGGCATCGGCCCCTATCTGTTTTCCAATTCCCTGGGGAAATATGCCCTCGCCGTCCGGGTGATCAGCGACCGCACCGGCAAAAAACCCCGCCTGTGGCAGTTTCTCGCCCGATGGGCTATGCTGATTCTCTGGCCCGTGGAAGTGCTGGTACTAATCTTTGCCCCCTCCAAGAAACGGATCGGGGACCGGCTGGCGGCCACCACCGTGGTCGAAGACGCCAAAGCCAAAGCCCGGTGGGGCCGCCGATTCGGCCTGAGCCTGACCGCCCTTTTCGTCCTTTACCTGGCACTGGTCCAGAGCATGCAGGCAGCAGCGGCAAACACCGAGATGTTTACCGCAGCGAGCGCCTTTTTGCAGGAGCACCAGGTCGGCGTCGAAGCACTCGGCGCTCCGGTTTCGACTTCGGACACCCCCTTCAGCGTGCTGATGAAGCAGGAAAAGGGGACACTGATCGTTTCCGCCGAAGGCCCCAGGGCAAAAGGATATATCGAAATGAAGCTGTCGAAGACCTCCGGAAGATGGGAAGTCATCGATTGGCAGGTCACCGAAGAGCCCTCGACCCGGGGATACTCTTACAGTTATTGAATTCTTTTTGGAATTTCCATCCCTGCAGCCCCGCGGAAAGGGGTTTCCGCTTCGCTGCAACAAGCTGCAGGGGAGTATGAAATTTTGGTTCTTCCCTAACGGCCTGAAACACCCCACTTTCGCTTTACCATGTATTATTATCTGAATTTGATGCGTTTGTAAAAAGTCTGATTTTCGCATTTTTTGTCATTCCCGCGAAGGCGGGAATCCAGTCATTTCAATTCGTTCTGGACCCCCGCCTCCGCGGGGGTGACAGATTTGGGACTTTTTACGATTTCATTAATCTTTCATCCACTGAAAAATATATAAACCTGTCACCATTATTAAGAGATCCTGGCGTTGGTGCTCACCTCCGGTTTTCTGAAAAACTTACACCATCCCCCTTCCATAAATACATGATTCCCCCGATATGCCTTTCCAGGCAACCGTCCTATGTTTCATAAAACTAGCATTCGGATCAAAAGGGTCTTTGCAGCAAGCCGCCGACCTGCCTGAACGGCTATGGCGGCGGCGCTGCCAGGTATTCAGGCACAGGTGAATCCATTCAGAACAAAGGAGGAAACCATGAAACTCTTGAAGCTAATGATCGCATTGGCGCTGGTGGCCGGCATTGCCGGCTTTGTTTTCCCGCCGCAAAGTGACGCCCAGCGCGGCTACGGCATGCACCACGGTATGTGGGGAGGCGGCTACGGTTCGGATCAAGGCTGGAGCTACTGCCCATACTGCGGCAGTCGCTTCGATCCCCGGGACGACTACGGCAGAGGCTACGACTACCGGGGTAGAGACCGGTACCCGATGGGTCCCGGCATGATGGGACCCGGCTACGGCAGACATGGCATGGGCCCAGGAATGGGCCCCGGCTACCGCTATCCTGACGACGAGCGGTTTCTTGAATACCGGGAACCGCTGAAAAAGGAAGACGCCGAGAAAGAGGTAAAAACCATGCTGGAACGGAGCCGGAACCCCAACCTGAAGGTGGGCGACATCCAGGAAAAAGAAGGCTCCTTTGAGGTCGACATTCTGACCAAAGGCGGGGATCTGGTCGACAAGATGCAGGTCGACAAGCAAACCGGCCTGATGCGTTCGGTCTATTGAGGATGAAACAAGAGGAGCATCAATCATCGCAGGGGCACGGGAAACACGAGGGAGGCGGCCACCACGCCCACATGGTGGCCGACTTCAGAAAGCGTTTCTGGATCTCTTTGGGGGCGACGGTTCCTATGTTGGCCCTGTCTCCGATGATCCAGTCCTTTGTCGGTTTCAAACAGGAGCTCGGTTTTCCCGGCGATATCTACATATTGTGGGTACTTTCCTCGTTTGTGTTCTTTTACGGCGGCTGGCCCTTTTTGAAAGGGCTCTTCGACGAGCTGCAAAAAAAGCAGCCCGGGATGATGACCTTGATCGCCGTGGCCATTGCCACCGCCTACGGGTACAGCAGTGTGGTGGTTTTCGGTTTGAAAGGAAAGGTCTTTTTCTGGGAGCTGGCCACCCTGATCGACATCATGCTCCTGGGCCACTGGATCGAGATGAAGTCGGTCATGGGAGCCTCCCGCGCCCTGGAAGAGCTTGCCAAGCTGATGCCGTCCGACGCCCACAAAGTCATGGAGGACGGAAGCACCGAAGACGTCCCGATCGAGGACCTTACGCCCGGCGATCGCGTGCTGGTCAAACCGGGGGAAAAGGTTCCGGTCGACGGGGAGGTGGTGGAAGGGACTAGCTCGGTCAATGAAGCCATGCTCACCGGAGAATCCAAACCGGTGGAAAAGCAAACGGGCGACAAGGTCATCGGAGGCGCCGTCAATGGCGAGGGCTCGATCACGGCTGAAGTCCAAAAGACCGGTTCCGACTCTTTTCTGTCCCAGATGGTCAGCCTGGTAGAAGAGGCACAGCAGAGCAAGTCCAGAAGTCAGGACCTGGCCAACCGCGCCGCATTGTGGCTCACGGTCATTGCGCTGACCGCAGGCGTCGTCACTTTGGCCGTCTGGCTGGGCCTCCTGGGCCGGGACTTTGCTTTCGCCCTGGAGCGGACGGTGACCGTCATGGTGATCACCTGTCCCCACGCCCTGGGACTTGCCGTACCGCTTGTGGTCGCCGTTTCCACGGCGCTTTCCGCCAAAAACGGCCTTCTCATCCGGGACAGGGCCGCCTTTGAAAGGGGCCGCAATATCCAGGCGGTTATTTTCGATAAAACCGGCACCTTGACCAGGGGGCAATTCGGTGTGACCGATACGGTGGCCTTTTCAGACGCAATGGATGAAAACGAGCTGCTCAAATACGCCGCCGCCGTCGAGGCCCATTCGGAACATCCGATCGCAAAGGCAATCGCCGATGAAGTTGATAAGCCGCCCCGGGTGGAAGACTTCGAGGCAATCACGGGAAAAGGCGCCCAGGGCAGCGTGGACGGCAAACCGGTCAAGGTCGTCAGCCCCGGCTACCTCGAGGAAAACGATATCTCCATGGAAGACGAGAGGATCGAAAAGTTCAATTCCCAGGGGAAAACAGTGGTTTTCGTTCTGATCGAAGGGGAACTCAAAGGCGCCGTCGCGCTGGCGGACATCATCCGGGACGAATCGAAGAAGGCGATCTCCAAACTGAAACAGATGGGCATCCAGTGCATGATGCTCACCGGCGACAACGAACTGGTGGCCAAGTGGGTCGCAGACGAGATCGGCATAGACGAGTATTTCGCCCAGGTTCTGCCGAAGAAAAAGGCCGAAAAAGTCAAGGAGGTCCAGGCAAGAGGCCTGGTGGTCGCCATGACCGGAGACGGGGTAAACGATGCCCCGGCACTGGCCCAGGCCGATGTAAGCATCGCCGTCGGCGCAGGCACGGACGTGGCGGTCCAGACAGCGGACATCATTCTGGTACGAAGCAATCCCCTGGATGTGGCGGCCATTTTAGACCTTTCCCGGGCCACCTATCGCAAGATGATACAGAACCTGGGCTGGGCCACGGGATACAATGCCTTTGCCATCCCCCTTGCGGCAGGCGTCCTGTACGGTTACGGCGTGCTGCTGTCTCCGGCCGTGGGAGCGGTCCTCATGTCCTTGAGCACGGTGATCGTCGCCATCAATGCGAGATTTTTGAAAATCGCCACGTGATGCGATATGAAGATATGAAGGAAACTGGCTCCCCCCCGGGAGGACCGAAAAACGCCGCGGCCGTTCATTCCAAAAAAACGACCACGGCGGTGACATTATCCTTTCCCCCGCAGGCGTTGGCAGCGTCGACCAGAATCGAAGCCGTCTCCTGCGGTCCCTTTCCCCGGTAAAGGATCTCGGCAATCCTTTCACGCTCCATCATGTCGTGAAGGCCGTCCGTGCACAACAGGAAACGGTCTTCCGCCTCCAGGGCGATCATGTCGTAAAACACCTCCTCCAACGGCTCCTGGGTGCCGATAGCGGCGGTGAGCATGTGTTTGAAGGGGTGCACTGCGGCCTGCTCCGGCGTCAGCTCCCCGTAGGAGATCAGATCCTGCACGAAGGTATGGTCGGTGGTCAGTTGATCCAGGCCGTTTTCCCGGAGGCGATAGATCCGGCTGTCTCCCACATGGGCGATCATCCCTAAGTCTTCGTAAAAGAGGATGGCCGACAGGGTTGTCCCCATGTGGGCGTATCTTTCCTCGGTGCTCGCCAGGCGGACCATCCGCTCGTCGATGTCGAAAATGG
>JAIPEL010000148.1 GCA_021737185.1 Desulfobacterales bacterium
TTTTGATCCGGCATCCAGAAGTTGTTGAAATCACTGGATTCCCGCTTTCGCGGGAATGACGGAAAATGGAAAAGTCCCATAATTGTCGCTCCCGCGAAGGCGGGAGCCCAGAACTATTTGAAATGACTGGATTCCCGCCGGAGTTTATCCCGCACTTGATGCGGGGCGGGAATGACAAAAAAAGAAAACGGCGACTTTTTACGAAGCCATCAACCTTGAACCCGGCGAGGCTGACCTCTGACATCTGTGGCGGCCTCCCGGCCGCCGTGCACCATGCCAACCTATAGAAACGGCCCCCTAAAGTCAATTGCCGGGGAGGCGAACCGGCAGCTTCCTGTTGAGGGCGACACCGTCAAGATCGATGCGGACGTCGTAGGCGATGATCTTCACCCCGGATGCCTCGGCTGCGGCCAGCCCCCTGCTGTATTCGGGGTCGATGGCCGCGGCCGGCGCAAAAGAGGCGGCGTCGGTCCGCTGAATCAGATAGAACATGGCGCACCGGTGGCCTTCCGATACCAGCCGCGAAAGCTCTAAAAGGTGGCGCAGCCCCCGGCCGGTCACTGCATCGGGAAACTGGGCAACCCCGTCTTCCACCAGCGTGCAATTTTTGATTTCCACAAAACAGCGGTTGGCAAGGCGGTCTTCCATGACGATGTCGATCCGCGACCCGTTGCCGACCGAAACCTCTTTGCGGACCCTTTCATAGCCGGAAAGTTCTGGGACGATCCCGGCCGACAAGGCGTTGTAGACGAGCCGGTTGGGGATGCCGGTATTGACGCCCACAAGAGAGGAGGGCATTTCAATCAACTCCCAAGTATAGGAAAGTTTCCGCCTGGGATTGTCGCTTTCCGACAGGTAGACCGGTCTTCCCGCCTGGCTGCATCCCTTCATGCTGCCGGTATTGGGACAGTGGGCCGTGACGATCCTGCCGTCTTCCAGGGCGACATCGGCCAAAAAGCGCTTGTAGCGTCGGATCAGGGTTCCCCGGATCAGTTTTGGAAAGGCGATGGACGGGTGTTTTGTGTTTTTCTTTTGTTTTTTCATGGCCGAATTGGGTCCAGGGTTCAGGGTTCAGGGTTCAGGGGTTCTGGGTTCAGAGGTTCGGGGTTCTGGGTTCAGAGGTTCGGGGTTCTGGGTTCGGGGTTCAAAGTTCAAAGTTCCAGGTCCAGATTCAAGGTTTTTCTTTTAAAAGCTGTCCTCTGTCGTCTGTCATCTGTCCTCTGGTTTTCTGACATCCGCTTGCCGCGGCGTAGCGCAGGCGACCTGTGAGGGCGTCTTGTCCGGCGTAGTTGCTCTTTAACGAAGACGGAAGCTCGTAGAGCGAAGACTCAAGACGGGACATCCGTCGTCTGTCATCTTGTTTTCTGACCTCTGACCTCTGACATCTGACATCTGGCCCTTACTTTCTGACATCTGACATCCGACATCTGACATCTGTCTTCCCAGCTTCCCAGCATCCCAGCTTCCCAGCTTTCCAGCGGCGCTCAGCGTCTTTGTCCTTCGCCCTTACCCTATGCCCTATGCCCCATGCCCTATGCGCCCTTCAAGAACCTTCCCACGATGAACCCGGCCAGGTCCTCGATCTGTTCGAGTCCGAACACCGGTACTTTCAAAGAGATCTCCAGGTCGGTGACAACGGCCGCCAGGGTCGGGTCGTCTGCGCAAAGCAGCGGGCCGCCCCGCGCGGCCCGGAGCACCTCGATCTTCGGGTGCCGCTCCCTTTTGAAGCCTTCGGTGAAAACGAGGTCCATATCGGAGACATACTGCAGCAGTTCATCGAGGGCGGCGTTCGAATCGTCCCTGACCACCGCCACACAAGAAGGGGAGGCTACCACCACGGCGTCCGCCCCTGCGGCCTTGTGCCGGAAGCTGTCTTTTCCCTTCCGGTCGATATCAAATCCATGAAGCGCATGCTTGATCACCGAGATTCGAAGGCCCCGCTTCTTTAACAGGGGAAGTATCTTTTCGATGACCGTGGTCTTTCCCGAGTTGGATTTTCCGACAAACGAAACAACAGGAGGCATAGCGTTTACTTTCTTTGTGCATCAGCGCTATTGTGACGTTATCCACTCAACATGAATTCGGCAGCGGCAGAAGATATCGATCCAAATTCGAAATCCGAATATCGAAATCCGAAACAAAGCAACAAAAAGAAACCGGTTTCCGTCATTTGAATTTCGGTCATTCGGATTTGTTTCGAAATTCGGATTGCGTGCTTCGAATTTTTCAGGGCATACCGGATCCAGCCTTCCAGCGCCGGAGGCGCACCTACTCCGTTATCACCGGATCGCGCAGGAGCATATCGATGGCGGCGCCGGCTGCGGCGGCCGCCTCCGGAAAAACCCAGTCCAGGCTCCGTATGTGGCGCAGGTTGTCTGCCGTTCGCAGCACCAGCATGGCCAGGTTTCCTTCCTCGATTTCCGACAGCTGCACCACCTGGTCCCAGGGATGGCCGGCCGCCCAGGAAAAGAGCGTCACTGCCGGACGAAGGAAAAGGGGGCGAACCTCGAAGCCTCGCTCGATCATGAGATGCGCACAGGGACGGAGCTCCCGCTTGACGCGCAAAAACGCGGTGAGAAGCTTTTTGGGCACCTTTGCCTTTTCGATCCGGTCGTCTGCTTCCCGCTCGTGAACAAAGGCGCCGATGATGCCGGCCAAAAGCGCCGGGTCGGTCCGGGGGAGCACGCCGGTTCTGAGCCCCTCGGCAATGAGCACCGGCTGGTCGACCCGAAGCTGGGAGGCCCAGCGGCCGTCTTCGGTGAGCATGTTGCTTCCGTCCACGAACCCGGTCTCCTTCAAGAACCGAAGGTGGCGGAGAAAATCGTTCCAAAGGGGGCGGGGCGCCTGGGCCGGGCCGGAGCCCTTTTTACGGGTGCGGTAGGTGGCAAACGATTTTGCCAGCAAATCTTCGATCTCCTCGGGCGCATGGGACAGAAGCAGGTTCAGCACCATGGAAAAATTGATCCGGATCTGGCTGTCCACGTCCGTCGCCGGTGCACTGATCATCCGGGCCAGGTGGTGAAGATCCATGAACCGTCCGGGAATCGCCACCATAAAGCCGATGCGGTCCATTCCCCTGCGGCCGGCGCGTCCGGTCATCTGGTGAAATTCGGTGGCGGTCAGCGGCACGAACTCCCGGCCGTTGAACCGGTCCGAATTCAGAAGCACTGCGGTGCGGGCCGGAAAATTGACCCCTGCAGCCACCGTGGAGGTGGCAAACACCGCATCGAGGAGCCCCTCGGTCATCAGCGATTCAAGCACCAGCTTCCAGGCGGGGAGCTGGCCGCTGTGGTGGGACCCCACGGCCAGTAGCTCGAGGGGCCGGCGGTGGCGATGATGGGCGACATGGGGGCTGACGGAAAGCAGCTCGTCGATGCGCCGGCTCAACAGCTGCCGGCGCTCTTCATCCTGAATCCGGTTGTCCTGGCAAAGCTCGATGGCCCGGTCGCAGTCGGCCCTGGACTTGAGAAAAAAAAGCGCTGGCAGCAGATGATACCGCCGCAGCACTCCCAGGATCTCACCAAATGGCGGAAGCTGATTTCCGCGGGCCAGGGTGACTTCCTTTTTGCTGTTTAAAAAGGTGCGCACTTTTTTGTGCAGCTTGGGTTTTTTTGCGGCTTCGCTGCCGGTGGTCAGGGGCAGGAGCGTGCCGGAGGGATGGAGAAACAGGGGATGAAGCGGCACCGGACGACGGGTTTCTTCCACCACGACGCAGTTTCTTTCCCGGATGGAGGAGAGCCAGCCGGCGATCTGCCCGGCGTTTCCGATGGTGGCCGAAAGCAGCAGCAGCGGTACCCGGGCCGGAAGGTAGATCATCGTCTCTTCCCATACCACGCCGCGGTCTTCCTCTCCTATGTAGTGGGCTTCGTCCAAAATGACAAAATCGGTGGACAGATCCAGCCCCTGATGCATGGCGTCATACAGCTGGTTTCGCAGGATTTCAGTGGTACCCACGATGACCGGCGCATCTGGATTTTCTTTGCGGTCTCCGGTCAGGATTCCGACCCGGGCCGGGCCGAAAAGGGCGGAAAACTCCCGGTACTTCGCGTTGGACAGCGCCTTGAGCGGGGAGGCGTACCAGCATCTTTCGCCTGCGGCCAGCCGCCCGGCGATCACCTGCTCTGCGATCCACGTCTTGCCCGATCCGGTGGGTGCGGTGACCAGGCAGTCGTCGCGCCTGACCGCTTCCAGCGCCCGAAGCTGGTATTCATCCGGGGTGAAGGGCTTTTTCTTCGGCACGCCGATGCCGGAAAAGACCTTTTTCAACCGGCTGTCTGCACCCGGGCGGAGCCTTGCGGTGCCGGGAGACCTGCGATTCTTGGGTCTCGATCTGTACGGGGCTTTTCGTCGGTGCATGATTGTCAGGCGTTCAGCGGGGTGTATCCAAGCGTCATGCCCGCCCCGGGTACAAGCCGAAGCGGGCATGGCTAAATACTTGCCGATTCCAAAAACACGAAATTCGATTAAATCGTAAAAAGTGCCCGAAGCGTCATTCCGGGCCCCGGATCAAGTCCGGGGCAAGCTTTTTTGACCCGGAATCCAGAACTTATCGAAATCACTGGATTCCCGCTGCAGTTTACCCCGGACTCGATCCGGGGCGGGAATGACGAAAAAAGAGAATTTCGGACTTTTTACGAAACCATCAAATTCGGACATTTGAATTTGTTTCGATATTCGTGCTTCGAAATTCGATTTTATTCTCAACATATTTTGATCCTCCGGCCGGCGCCTGAGCAGGGGCTCCCAACATCTTCGATCAGCGCTCATTTTTCATTTCACCCTCCGGGTGCGGCGGGTGATCGTTCAGGTGGCGCAAGGCGGGGCCGAGGCCTGCCCCCGGGCGATCCAGCCGAACAGTTTCGAGAAAAACCACCCGATGGTGCGGAAGATTTTCATACCCACTTGATCCGGTATTTCGATTTTTTCTTTTCGGCGATTTCTCCGATGACGTACGCTTTTTCTTTCAGGCCGGCCAGCCGTTCCAGCACATCGTTTGCGGCGGATTCCGGAACCACCGCCACCAGTCCGATGCCGTTGTTGAAGGTTCTCATCATCTCTTTCTGGGTGACTTTCCCCGCGCCCTGCAAAAAGGAAAAGATCGGCTGGGAATCCCAGCTTCCTTTGTTCAACACCACCTGACACGCCTGGGGGATGATCCGGACGATGTTTTCGGCGATCCCGCCGCCGGTGATGTGCGCCAGGCCCAGGATCGGCATGTCCTTGAGGAGGCCTTGGATGGTCTGCGAGTAGATCCGGGTCGGCTTGAGCAGTTCGCTGCCGAGGGTGGTGCCCAGCTCTTGCACATGGCTGTCCACGTCGAGCTTGAGCAGTTCGAAGCAGATTTTGCGCACCAAAGAGTACCCGTTGCTGTGTAGACCGTTTGAGGCGATGCCGATGACCTGGTTGCCGACGTGAATCTCCGATCCGTCGACGATTTTGTCGTTGTCGACGAGGCCCACGGTAAAGCCGGCCAGATCGTATTCTCCTTCCTGGTAGAAGCTGGGCATCTCCGCGGTTTCGCCGCCGATCAGGGCGCAGCGGGCCTGCTTGCAGCCGTCTCCGATTCCCTTGATGATGGCCGTTGCCACGGTCGTGTCGAGTTTTCCCATGGCCAGGTAGTCGAGAAAAAACAGCGGCTTTGCCCCCTGAACAGCGATGTCGTTGACGCACATGGCGACCAGGTCGATCCCGACCGTGTCGTGTTTGCCGGTCATGAAGGCGATTTTCAGCTTCGTTCCCACCCCGTCTGTGGAGCTGACCAGCACCGGGTGCTCTATGTGGGAAAGGTTCAAGGAATACAAGCCGCCGAAGCCGCCGATCTCCCCCATGACGCCGGATCGGGGCGTCGATTTGGCGATCTTCTTGATCCGCTGGACCAGCTCGTTTGCCTTGTCGATATCGACGCCGGAATCCGCGTAGGTAAGCCGGTTTGCCATTTCTCTCTCCTGTCAAAAGTCGCTGAAAGATATGGAAAAAAGTATGACGAATGCTTCCAAAAGTCAAAACAAAATTTTTGACATCCAACACATCGTATTGTAATGATACAAAAATTGTTTGCTCCACCACTGCCCGGGAATGCCTGCTGCTGCCGGTATTGTTGCCGGTTTTTCGGCGGCTTCCGGGTCAACCCCCCATGACGATACAAAGAGGTCAGTCATGAAAAGCTTTGCCCGACTGGACAGACTCCCGCCCTACGTGTTTGCCACCGTCAACGAGCTCAAGATGAAGGAGCGCAGGGCGGGAAAGGATATCATCGACCTTGGCATGGGCAACCCGGATCTGGCCACCCCCGAGCACATTGTCGAAAAGCTGGTCGAAGCGGCCCGCAAGGCCCAGAACCACCGGTATTCGGCTTCCATGGGAATCACCAAATTGCGAAAGGCGATCTCCAGCTGGTACCGGCGCCGCTTCGACGTGGATATCGACCCGGACAACGAGGCCATCGTCACCATCGGGGTCAAAGAGGGGCTTTCGCACCTGGTGCTGGTGACTATCCGGCCCGGAGACGTGATTTTCACGCCTACCCCCACCTATCCGATTCATCCGTACTCGGCGATCATTTCCGGCGGAGACGTGCGGGGCATTCCCATGGGACCGGGCCAGGATTTTTTTGAAAACCTGGTTGCCGCCACCCGCCAGACCTGGCCCAAACCGAAGGTGCTGATCATATGCTTTCCCCACAACCCGACCACCGAGGTGGTGGACCTGGCATTCTTCGAAAAGATCGTCGATTTTGCCCGGGAGCACGACATCCTGGTGGTTCACGACTTTGCCTATGCCGACCTGGTGTTCGACGGGTACAAGGCACCGAGCTTCATGCAGGCCAAGGGCGCCAAGGAGGTGGGGGTCGAGTTCTTCTCCCTGTCCAAGAGTTACAGCATGGCCGGCTGGAGGGTGGGATTCTGTGTGGGCAACCGGGAAGTCGTGGGGGCCCTGCGGCGGATCAAAAGCTATCTCGACTACGGCATATTCCAGCCGATCCAGATTGCATCGATCATCGCCTTGAGCGGTGAAGACGAGGCCGACGATAAAAGCAACCTGACCGAGCCGCAGCCCTGCGTCCAGGAGATCGTCGAGACCTACCGGTCCCGGCGGGACACCCTGATCACCGGGCTCGACCGTGCCGGCTGGAAAATCGAGCCGCCCAAGGCGACCATGTTCGTCTGGGCCCGGATCCCGGAGCAGTACCTGCCCATGGGGTCGGTGGAGTTTTCCAAGTACATGATCCGGGAAGCCCAGGTGGCGGTCTCTCCGGGACGGGGGTTCGGCGAGTACGGCGATGAGTTCGTGCGGTTTGCCCTCATCGAAAACCAGATGCGCATCAACCAGGCGGTGCGGGGGATTCGCAAGATTCTGTAGTAAAAACGCTGCCGCGTTTTTACAAGCGTTTCGCGTGCCGCGAAACATAAACGACGATTCTAATTTCAGGTAGAATGACCATGAAGCAGATCCATGTCGGGATGTTGGGATGCGGGACCGTGGGAACCGGGGTGGCCCGCATTTTATTGGAGCGGGCGGACCTGATAAGGGCGAGGCTGGGCGCCGATCTGGTGCTCAAGCGGGTTGCCGACATCGACCTGACCCGGGACCGGGGGGTGCGGTTTGGAAAAGGCGTGCTGGTCGACGATGCGTCGGTCGTACTGGAAGATCCCGATATCCGGATTGTCGTGGAAACCATCGGCGGAGAGACCGTCGCCAAGGACCTGATCCTTCGGTGCCTGGCCGCGAAAAAACACGTGGTCACGGCCAACAAGGCCCTTCTGGCGTCCCAGGGAAACGAGCTCTTTTCCGAAGCGATGAAGTACGGGGTCGATCTGGCCTTCGAGGCGAGCACCGGCGGCTGCATGCCGGTGATCAAGACCCTCAGAGAAGCCCTGGTGGGAAACCGCATCGAAGAGATGATCGGCATCTTGAACGGCACCTGCAACTACATCTTGACCAAGATCACCGAAGACGGCAGCCCCTTTGAGAAGGCGCTGGCAGACGCCCAGCAAAAAGGGTATGCCGAGGCTGATCCGACCCTGGACGTGGAGGGGTTCGACGCCGCCCACAAGCTGGCCATCCTCACCGCCCTGGCCTACGGGATGCAGATCAACCTGGCCGACATCTACGTGGAAGGAATTTCCAGGATCACCCCGATGGACATCGAATATGCCCGGGAGTTCGGATACAACATCAAGCTGCTGGCCATCAGCAAGGACCGCGGGGATCGGATCGAGGCCCGGATCCATCCGACCATGATCCCCTTTGACAACCTGCTGTCCAGCGTCCGCGGGCCGCTCAACGCCCTGACCTTCACCTGCGATGCGGCCGGCGACATCCTGATCTACGGCCGGGGCGCCGGGATGATGCCCACGGCCAGCGCCGTGGTGGCCGATATCGTGGACCTGGCCCGAAACCTCCTCCACGACTCCGGCGGACGGGTTCCCATGCTTTCATTCCAGCCCGAGCACATCCGAAACATTCCGGTGCTGCCCATGGCCGAGATCACCACCCGCTACTATTTCCGTATCGCCGCCCAGGACCGGCCCGGGGTATTGTCGGCGGTCTCCGGGATCTTGGGCGATTACGACATCAGCATCAAGTCCGTTCACCAGAAAGGCCGGAAAACCAACGGATCGGTGCCCATCGTCATGATCACCCACTGGGCCAAAGAGGCGGACGTTCAAAAAGCCCTTGCCGAGATCGCTTCTTTGGATGTGGTGGGCGACGCCCCGGTGCTCATCCGCATCGAGGACGACAACGAAGCGTAATTGCGCGAAGCGCAATTACG
>JAIPEL010000149.1 GCA_021737185.1 Desulfobacterales bacterium
GGGACGGCGGGGCTCGTTTGAACCTTGAACCTGGAATCTTGAACCTCTGAACCTCTGAACCCTGCCTGTGCGGCGACCTGTCCGGCGTAGCCAAAGGCGAAGCGGGAAGCGCACAGCGCGAAGACGCAAACCCTGAACCTGGAACGCCGCGCCAGCGGCGGGGCTAATATTCGCGCTGAATGCACAGCGCGTCACTGATTGAAAAAGCGAGGAAAGTATGGAGCCGAAACTGTTTCACATCTGGAGAAACAACCCGCTGGGAAGAGAAACCCTGCTGCAGTCGATATACTTCTGCAACCGGGTCGGCTGCAGCCTGACCATCTACATCCCGAAGCACACCAAGTTTCTGATGTACTTCGACAATGACGTCGTGCAGGTCGACCTGGACCCATCGTATCTCGCAGATCCAGGTACGGCGATGTCCCACGCCCTGCAGTTGTGCGAAGAGGGGGGGCTCAAACCGCTGTTTCTGGAGCCGAAAAACTTTACCGCCTCCACGCTTCCGGACGTTCCCACCCATTTCGGCTTCATGTGCTGCCCCCGCAGCATCAGCGATCTGTCTTCCAAGATCGGACTGGGCTACATCGGTCCGCGGGTCAGAAGAATCGTACAATCCGCCCGGTTTCCGGTCCTGATCACCAGCCCGGCATACAAGCCATGGAGCAGGATCGCCGTTCTTTTCGGCGGTTCGACCAATGCGCTGAAGGCCCTTCGGCTGGCAATGGCCGTTCAGCGCCGGTCCCAGCTTCCCCTGGACATCTACACCCAGATGGAAAAAAGCTACAAAAAAAAGGACTATGAAACGTTCCTGGAGAAAGCGGGGCTCGGCGATGACGTCGACAGGTTTGTCCGGCGCTGGCAGTTCTTCGAAGGCGGCGAATTTGCGCAAAATCTCTACGAGATCCCTCATGACGCACTGGTCGTGCTGGGGGCATACGGCCACGGTCTGATCCGTGATTTTGTCTTCGGCAGCAAAATGGAGACCATCCAGTCGGAGATCTCCAACAACCTGCTGATCGCAGGACCCAATTGCGCCACAGGCTTTTAGCTGCTGGATCCTGGTATCTGGATCCTAGATGGGGCCGGAGCAACCCGGAACATGGGTGAAAATTGGATTTTCCGGTTCTCCGCATAACGCCAGGAGGCTCAAGCAGGAGGCCGATGGGTCTCAGCTCGGAAGCTGGGCAACTGTTTGAGCCAGTTAGGCCGCGTTAAGACGGCCGTGACGCAAACAACGGGATCTTTTTGGCAATTCCCATTTGCCGCTGCCATTTTTTTGCATCCCACTTAGCGGCCGTCTTTACGCGGCCTTGATGGCGAGTTTTGGCCGGCTGGAGAGCTGAGACCCATCGGCCTTCTGCGGCTACAGGCTGGAGATTTCTGGATAAGAGTATTGGATTTTTCCGCAAAAACAATTAGCCGATATGCCCCATCTATTCCGCACCTTCGGGAATCCAGTATCCAGCATCCAGGATCCAGCATCCAGGATCCAGCATCCAGAAACCAGGATCTGCCCGAAATAGACCCACATGGATAAAAAAAATTCCCTTCTCGTCATCCACCCCGGCGCGCTGGGCGATGTTGTGCTGAGCTTTTTTTCGATAGCGCGGCTGGCTGGCTGCTTTTCCTCTGTGCAACTGGCCTGTCAAGGAGAAATCGGGAAGATCGCCCGCCGTTTAGGAATCGTAGACCGCTCCTTTGCTCTTGAATCGGCCTTTTTCGCCGGCCTCTATGGCCCGCCCTCGACACGTCTTTCAGCCTGGCTGGCTGAATTTGATACCATCCTGTTGTTTTCCGTTTCCGGGGAGCTGCAAAAGCTTCTGAGGGAGCAGGTTTCTGCCGACGTCGTTCGGGTCCCTCCGCGGCCCGAACCGAATATCCGGATCCACGTCGTCGATCATCTTGCGGCAGAAATAGGCCGCAGCGGCCTGTTCGAAGGGCACCGCTGCGATGACGCTCGGCGCGCCGCAGCCGGATTCCGGGATCGGAGAGACGAAAACGCCGATGTCCGAAAAGTCCTGATTCATCCAAGGGCCGGAAGCCGAAAAAAAAGCTGGCCTATGACCCGCTTTTTCGAACTGGCCCACCGGCTGAAGGAGGGCGGTTTTGTGCCCCAGTTTCTGCTGGGACCGGCAGAAACCGATCTTGCGCCGCTCATCCGCCGGGAAAACAAACCGCTCACCGTTGTCGAAGACGCCGTCTCATTGTTGGAATGCCTTCAGAAGGCAGGATCTCTAGTGGGAAACGATTCGGGGGTCAGCCACCTGGCCGCTTTCATCGGTCTGCCGACGGTGGCGGTGTTCGGGCCCTCGGATCCGGTGCGCTGGGCCCCGAAAGGACGGGCGGCGGTTCCGGTCTTTGCCAGCGGCCTTGACTGCACCCCCTGCTTCGAGACCCCGTCGATCGAGTGCCGGCACCGACGATGCCTGGAAAATGTTCCGGCGCAAGCCGTGATCGACGCGCTTCACCGAGTCATGCGCCCCGCCGTCCCGTCCCAGACGGGATTTGATAAACCGTGAAACTTATCAGGACGTCGCTCTCATGGTCTGGGTCTGCACCCGGTCGCGCCTATGCAGCGAGGTAAGATGGCGAAATACGGAAACCGGCGGGCTAAAAAATCCCAAGCACCAAATTCCAAATCACAATATCCAAACCTGAAAAATCGAAGATCAGCTGATGAAGTATATAAAGGTTCTTTGGCGGCGAAGCCGCCCTTATAAAAGCGCGAAGCGATTTTATTTGGGATTTGTTTGGGATTTGGTGCTTGGGATTTGGTATTTTTCTGCCCCGGGCCTCTGCTTGCGCAGGGCCGGGCACCGTACCCGCCCTACGGAGCCCCCGACTTCGACCGAAGTTTCACATAAGCCGGGATAAGGGACCGCATCAACGATTGGACGCCGGGGCCGGCAACACCCTGGGGCCAATCTACGATCGACCGGCCTCTCCAAAGGGCTCACGCCACAGGCGGTCACGGTGGTTGCTTCCGTTTTTTTGCCATCGAGCCAGCTCCCGGGTCGCCCACCGATACTCCAAACGATCCCGGGCAAGGGTGCTGCGGCAGACCTGGTACCACCGGGTGCAGTTTCGGTAGTCTTTCTTCAACCGGCTGGACAGCCCGATGAAGTAGGCAAAGATGCAGCGATAATCGGTATTCGAAGAAACTTTTAAAAGTTCTTCTTCCGTGATCTTGTCCAGGAGATAGCGTCCCGCGGCATGGTAAACCGCCTCGATTTGCTGCAAAGGATGATCGGATTTCCCTTCCGGCTTGTAGGGTTCGTTGTAGCGGCGTTCCAGCAGCGAACCCATCGCCCTCGATTCTTTTCCAAGCGCCATCCAGGCAATGAGCTGATAAAGCCGCACGTGCTCCCGCGTTCCGGCTGGATGAAACTCCGGTAGGACAAACTCCCCGAGGATGGGGTTGAAGAGCCCCCTTGCATACAGTACCCGGCAAAGAAGACGCCCCTTTTCCGACGGAACCGAATCCGCCAGAAATTGCATCGCCCGGTTCTCCCCCTGGTCAAGCCCGATGAGCACATATCGGCTGACGGTCCTTTCCATCTCTTGGAGCGCATCGGCCGCCGGAGCCCTGCCGAGAAGGTCCGATGCAATTTCAGTCTTGCCGATTCCCGCGTAATAGACCGCCAGGCGGTGAATTTCTTCAAAACCGGCGCCTTTTGCTGCCAGCGCTTCTGCCGCGGACCGCAGCCGCTTGAAATTGGCTTTCGAAAGGGAGCGGGCAAATAATTCTTCATACTGCAGGGGGGCGCCGCCCTGAGCCCGGAGATCGGCCAGGTAGGCTGCCGCTTGAAGATCGTTTCCCCGGCGCCAGAAAAATGCGGCCGCCGCAAGCAGAATCTCTTTGTCGCCTCCGCTTCTCATTGCCGCCAGTCGAATGAACTCATTTGCCTTGGTAAGGTTTCCCATCGCTTCGCTGGCCTGCGCGGCGACCAGGAAAGCTTCGGCGCGATAGACTCGAACCTGCTCGGCGACGGCTTTCATCGCTTTGCCGGGATCGCCGATTTCCAGGTAGATTTTGGCCAGCAATATGCTGAGTTCGAATTCGATCTCCCGGTCCGGGCTGCCGTTTTTCAAAAAAGCTTCTATTTCAACGACGGCTTCGGGCTGGCGGCCAAGATCTCGAAGCATTTTTACCGACTGCTTGAACGCGCGGCGGTTTTCCGGCAGCAACCGGTTTGCTTTTTGGAAAAGGTCGAAGGCGGTCTTTTTCGCTCCGGCATCCGTTTTCTCAGCATAGTAGCCCCCGGCCAGAAGCAGCAGACGCGGTTCATCGGGAAACGATTGCAGGGCATCGCGCAAAGGGGCATCCATTCCCTTGATTCGTGCCAGCCGTTCATAGCCTTCAAAAAGCCTGGGATCGAACGCCACGGCGGCTGAAGTGAATTTTTCGGCAAGATCGAGGCTCATCAGATGGTGGAACGACGCGCCGGAAAAAACGAGAAATGAGGGTCTGCCGTCAAGCCGTTCAAATACTTCCGGCCAGATCTGAATTCTTCGTTCGTCCGACTCGATTCCGTCATATACCCATGCGAGCAGAAAAGCCGGTGATTGGGGATTCTGCATCATGGTCTGCAGGTGGGAAAAAGCGGCTTCCGGCTCTTGACGGCTTTGGGCGCTCTTGGCCAGCACGGACAGAACGAGCGGATGGCCGGCGTTTTTTTCGGCCAGCAAATCGGCAAAGGCTTTCGCCAAGTGCGGCTTGTTCCAGCGCTCTGACAGCATACGGTACCGGAGATACAGGGCGTCCAGATACAAAAACCGCCAGACGGCCGCTGCACGCTCTGCATCGAACAGAATCCCCCGGGAAAGATGCTGGGCGGAAGCGATCTTTTGCTGCAGGACCGATTCAAAGCGGGCAATCGACAGGTCGCTCTGTGACGGCTCACCGGAGAACCAGTCCAGATAAGATGTCCAGTCGCCGATTGGGCCTCCGGAAGGAAGCGGTCCAGCCTCCATTTCCGAAAACAAATAGACCGGAAAGAGAACAGAACAGCGCTTGGCCATTGTCAGGTTACCGGAAAAAACGGCATCGGCCATGGCCGGATAAAAGTGAGGATCCCGATTCAGCAAACGCCGGACGATCTCGTCGGCCGACTCGTCTTTCATGCGCTGCCGATAGAGCCGGAGCAGCAAATAGTCTGCCAGAACCCCTCCCTCGGCTGCCATCGAAGCGACCGCTTCGGCATCGCCCCGCAGAAAAGCTAAAAGAAGACGATCCTGAAATGATTCGCCGGCGCCGCGTTTTTCGTAGGAACCGTAGCCCATCGCGCGGGCGATCAAGGCCCGTTCGATGCGCTGCGAGCCGCCGTCTTCGTTCGGTCGGCAGGCGGCGGTAAGGGCCAGGGCAAACGACGTCAAATCGTCTCCGAAAGGGGATCTGTCCTGGAAAAGCAAGGTAAGCAGCAGCGCATACCGTCTGGAGGCGGCCCGCAGCAGGCCGGGCGAAGGACCCGACCGGTTCCATGTGCGTTGAAGCCCTTCCAGGGATTCAAGAAGCGCCATCGGATCTGCGGCCGCTTCGCTGTCTGTCTTCGGAGCTGAGCCGGAAACGATGTCGCTCTTCTCCGGGCCTCCTTCTTTTTTCAGATGCTGATCCATGGCCAGGCGCCATTGATCGAGCCCGGCCACGGCATCGCCGAAGGTCAGCGGCAGAGGCAGGACCAGTTCATCGATTTTTTCATCGCCGACCATCAGCGGCAGCATCAGCTCACGGCTGTTGGCCTTCACCTTCCCAAGACCGAATCCCGGATCTTTCAAAAAGCCATGAAAATCCCCGTATCTTTCGGCCAGAACCGCAAAAGACCGAACCAGCCGTGCATCGGGCCTGAACCGGTACTGGATAAACACGCCCCGGCGCAGATCCTCGGAAGACGCATCGATCACCGATACAGGAGCGGACGTAAGGGGTCGAAACACCAGTTCGGGAGGCGGCGGGCGGTAGAACGCCTCATGGAGGCGATAGGCGAAAAAAGACAGGGAAGCCAGCAGCAGAAGCATCGCGGATGCGGTTCGAAGCCATTTTTTGCGCAATCGATCAGGAGGCGGGACAATCTGCACCGGGGTTTCGACAACTCGGGGCGCTTTTTGCGGGCTGGCTGTTTTCTTCAGTTCCCCCGGCCGAAGCGGCACAAAGACTGCACTTGCGCCGAGTTTTTCCAGTTGGCTGATGATCAGCGCCGCGTTTTTTTCAGAAACCTTTTTGGCCAGCACCACCGGTGGCTTTCGGATCTTTGCCCGAATACGCTCCTCGGGCAGTTTCTTCATGATCCTCGACAGAAATTCGGCGACCTTTTCTTCGACACGGGGATTGGGAACCGAACGAAGAATCAGTTTTCCGTATGTATTCGACGTTTTTTCCTGCATGTGCAGTGCCACCCGGAGACGATAATCCTCTTAAAATTCTTTTAGATGTCAGCCCAGCCGCTGGCCGGACGCATTCAAGATTCCAAATTCAAGATTCAAGATTGATGCCTTCGTAAAAAGTCCCATAATTGTCGCTCCCGCGAAGGCGGGAGCCCAGAACTGTTTGCAATGACTGGATTCCCGCCTGCGCGGGAATGACAAAAAAAGAAAATGACGACTTTTTACGAAGCCATCAAGATTCACCTAAAGGAATTTCATCCGAGCGAAAAAGCATCGGCTAATGCCATGCGACATTTTCCAGGATCGAAACGTTCGCTGCAGTCTTTTGGGTGTCTGTATAAGAAATGGAAATCGATCTTCCGTCAGCGAGATTGATCCTGATCTCATGGCGAACGACGCCCGGCTCCCTGGAAACTTTCGGTTCAATCGTCGCATCGATGGAACTTTTTCCGTCCTTGGCAACGATCCCGTAAAGAGAGTTGAAGATGGATACGGCGTCCGGACCGAAATAACTGCCCCATTTCTTTCCGATCCACCAGAGTTTTCCATCCTTGAAGGTCAGATTTCCCGGTGATTCGTAGGGAGGTCCGTCCGAAGCGGAAATGGCATAAGACCCGTACGTACCGGTAAGCCGCTGCAGCTGGTATCGCGTTGGTTCCAATCGCTTCTGCACTTCCTCGAGCGACATGCCCAGCCGCAGCGTGACTCCGGCGACATCGATGGCTTTGCTTTGGGCTTGCGCCGAGCTCAAAAAGCCTGCGGACAGGAGCACCATTGTCAACACCGACAGGACTCGGATGGCTTTCATTGGAAAAATCCCCTTTGTCGAATTTGTTGGATGTTCAAGGCCGAAGGAGCCCCCGCCCACGGCCCCGTCAAGGTCCAAAAATGGAGGGCCACGCTCCGTCGTGGCCGCCCGCGGTCGGACGCGACAGAGCGCGTCCCTCCAACGATCGATACGACTGGCGCCCCATCAATGGTTCGTCCGCTACGCGGAC
The DNA here is from genome assembly GCA_021737185.1 of Desulfobacterales bacterium. Taxonomy (GTDB): domain Bacteria; phylum Desulfobacterota; class Desulfobacteria; order Desulfobacterales; family CAFBRK01; genus JAIPEL01. The sequence continues at coordinate 7,380 of JAIPEL010000149.1, forward strand.
TTTGCCGGAGCCCTGAACCCCCGCCGGGCTGGTAAAGATCCGGGCCAGAAAAGCCTTGACCCAGGCAGCAGAGTGCCCCATCTTTTTATTCAGGTCAAATTGAATAAAATTGCGGAAGCGATTTTAGTGGGACTGCGATTTCATTATGGAGGTTATCTATGGCAGGAGCATTGGGGTCTTCACCCACCATGAACCAGCAGATATTCAATATCGGCCTGGAAATGGAAACCGTTTCCCTGTACTTGCTGTGTTGCGGACTCATCGACGCGGGGCTTGCCGCCTCCCTCGACAGAATCAAAGAACGATGGAACAGCTCGGAGGAGGGACTGGAAAAATGCCTTCAGGAGCTGATCGAAAAAAGAATCCTGCAAAAAGACACCTTTGAAGCAGAAGGCGATATCTTTCTGGTGACCCAGCCCCACGAGTGGCGATAAGAGCGTTTCACGCTCTTATTATAAAATCGCTGCGCGCTTTTATTTGAAGCGGCTGCGCCGCTTAAAAAAATGAAAGATGCCTGGCTGGGGTCAACCCCTTCTTCTACTGCTTCGCAGACCGAAGGGCTTTGGTGACTGCGTCTATAATCTGCTCTTGGGTGACGTTCGTTCTCATTCCGGGGCAGGAATCCGCCATGGCGTACCAGTTTGCTGGATCGATGAGCACGGCGCGGATAAACGGCCAGGATCGGCACATGCGGGGCTTGACTGGATTAATCGTGCATTTTTCCTTCCAGAAAATGCAGTAGCCGTCTTCTTTTTGGGCCAGCAAGGGCTTTTGGGCCGACCAGCGGCAGTAAGTTTCGACAAAAAGGTCTTGGCTGACGCCGATATGCCCGGCAATGGCCCCGACCTCTTCTTCGGTGACGTATGTTCCGCCGTAGCCTCGGCAGCACTCCCCGCACATCCGGCAGGAGAAGATTTCCTCAGGGGTCATGATTGTTCTGGATGATGGATGCTGGATCCTGGATCCTGGATGGTGGATGCTGGATGCTGGATCCTGGTTTCTTATGCTGGTTTTTCGATCCTTATGTGAAACTTCGACCGAGGCCGGCGGCAATAACCGACCTGCCCCCGTCTTGGGTTTTGGAGGTTGGAGGGCCACGCTCCGTCGTGGCCGGTATTGGCTCATTGCTGGCAACACGGACGCGACAGAGCGCGTCCCT
>JAIPEL010000150.1 GCA_021737185.1 Desulfobacterales bacterium
TTAATGACATCGTTGATCTGCAAAATGACAAGTAAAAATCCTGGATAAAAACCGCTGGATGCTCACTGCGGTCAATGGTGCTGAAATGAAAAATGAACGCACACAGTTCATAACGGCGTATTAGGTGCAAAATCCAGGTATCAATTCCTTGCCGATCCCCCCGGGAGTCATTTTCGTTTTGGGTGCCGCGCCCGCGTATGGTCACGGTCACCATCTATTAGCAACTCTAAGACGCAGAGGAGGATGAACTGATGCCCTACGATGCAGTGAACATGGCAGACTGGCAGATTTCCGAGGAAGCGGAAAAAAACATGCCGACGCCCGAAGAGTGGCAGGAGAAGCTCGGCCTCCAAAAGGACGAAATGCTCCCCATGGGCCGTCTGGCAAAGCTTGACTTTCTCAAAATCATCAATCGACTACAGGACAAGCCTGACGGAAAGTACATCGAGGTGACCGCCATCACCCCAACCCCCCTGGGAGAAGGCAAGAGCACCACTTCGTGCGGACTGATGGAAGGGCTTGGAAAACGCGGCGTCAGCGTCGGAGGCGCGCTGCGGCAGCCTTCGGGCGGCCCCACCATGAACGTAAAGGGGACGGCGGCCGGCGGCGGAAACTCCCTGCTGATCCCGATGACCGAGTTCTCCCTGGGTCTGACCGGCGACATCAACGACATCATGAACGCCCACAACTTGGCCTTGGTGGCCCTGACATCCCGGATGCAGCATGAACGAAACTACAACGACGAGCAGCTCCAGCGGCTTTCGGGCATGCCCAGGCTCAACGTCGATCCCACCCGGGTGGAAATGGGCTGGATCATCGACTTCTGCGCCCAGGCCCTGAGAAACATCGTCATCGGGCTGGGCGGCCGCATGGACGGATTCACCATGCAGTCCCGGTTCGGCATCGCGGTCAGCTCCGAGCTGATGGCGATCCTTGCCGTGGCCACGAACCTGGCCGACCTCAAAGATCGGATCAACAACATCACCGTGGCCTTCAGCCGCGAGGGCAAACCGATCACCTGCGGCGACCTGGAAGTCGGCAACGCCATGACCGCGTTTATGCGGAACACCATCAATCCGACCCTGATGTGCACCGCCGAATACAACCCGTGCATGGTGCACGCCGGCCCCTTTGCCAACATCGCCGTGGGCCAGAGCTCGATCATCGCAGACCGGGTCGGCCTGAAGCTGTTCGACTACCACGTCACCGAGTCCGGCTTTGCCGCCGACATCGGCTTTGAAAAATTCTGGAACGTCAAGTGCCGCTTCTCGGGCTTAAAGCCCCACGTGTCGGTGCTCACCACCACCATCCGCGCCCTGAAGATGCACGGCGGCGGCCCCAAGGTGGTGCCCGGGATCGCCCTGCCCGACGAATACAAGAAGGAAAACCTGGACCTGGTGGAAAAGGGGACCGAGAACATGGTCCACCTGATCAACGTGATCCGCAAATCCGGCATTAACCCGGTGGTCTGCATTAACCGCTTCTACACGGACACCGACGAAGAATGCAAAGTCGTCCGCAAGATCGCAGAAGCGGCCGGGGCACGCTGCGCCGAGTCCAAGCACTGGGAGCTGGGCGGTGACGGCGCCCTGGAGTTTGCCGACGCGGTCATCGACGCCTGCAACGAGGAAAGCAAGTTCGACTTCCTCTACCCGCTGGAGATGAAGCTGCGCGACCGGGTGAATTTGATCGCCAAAGAAGTCTACGGCGCCGACGGCGTCGACTGGTCGCCGGAGGCCACCCAGAAGGCCAAGATGCTCGAAGACGATCCCAAGTACGCCGGGTTTGCCACCATGATGGTCAAGACCCACCTGTCCCTGACCCACGACCCGACCCTAAAGGGAGTGCCCAAGGGGTGGCGGCTGCCGATCCGCGACGTGCTCATCTACTCCGGCGCCAAGTTTTTGTGCCCCTGCGCCGGCACCATCAGCCTGATGCCCGGCACCGGCTCCAACCCGGCCTTCCGCCGCATCGACGTGGATACCGGAACCGGCAAGGTCTCCGGCCTGTTCTAAGACGGAAAGCGCATCGAACCTCAAAGGCCCGGAGGCTTGCCTCCGGGCCTTTTTATTGGAAGCGATCTCAACATTTGCAGAGGAGGAGGTCAGGGAGGTTTTCACATGGCCCGAAACCGGGCGATGATCTCTTCGGACTGGAACCAGTGTCTGGCGCCCTGCGGGCACTTCGACGCCGTCGCCTTCACCCGGCCGGACCTGGGACCCGAACAAAGGAGCTGCCATGTTGCCTGAAATCAAAAAGATTCTTTACCCCACCGACCTTTCCGACTCCGCCAGGCACGCCTTCGGCTATGCCGCCAGCTTCGCCCAGCGCTACGGGGCGACCATCACGATCATGCACGTGATCGAAGAGCTGTCCGAAAACACCTCCATGCTGCTCACCTCGATGCTCGGCGAAGCGCGCTGGCAGGAGGTCAGGGACCGGAACAGAGAAGATTTCGCCGATATGATTCGGGAAACGATCGAACGGTTCTGCCGGGACATGGCAAGAGAGCATGCCGAAGCCACCGTTGCCGTAAAGGAGATTCTGGTCCAGCAGGGAAGAGCCGTAAAGACCATTACCGAGGAGGCGGAAAAAGGAGGCTACGACCTCGTGGTCATGGGCACCCACGGTCAGGGGGGAATCGCCGATGCCGTGATGGGCAGCACCGCCAGGCGAGTGACCCGACGATCGAGCGTGCCGGTCATGGTGGTCCGGCTGCCCAAATAAAAATAAAAATTGCGTTGCATTTTTTATGAAAAGGATAGGATCGCACCATGACCGCCCAACGCTACCCCCACCTGCTGTCCCCCCTCGACCTGGGGTTCACCACCCTGAAAAACCGGGTCCTGATGGGCTCCATGCATACCGGGCTCGAAGAAGCGCCGGGCGGATTCGACCGGCTTGCCGCCTATTTTGCCGAAAGAGCCGCAGGCGGGGTGGGGCTGATCGTCACTGGAGGGGTTTCACCGAACCCGGAAGGGGTGGTGGCCCCGGGGGCCATCCAGCTCGCCGACGAAAGCAAGGTTGCCGAGCATCAAAAGATGACCCAAGCGGTCCACCGCGCCGGGGCAAAGATCGCTCTTCAGATTCTTCACACCGGCCGGTACGGATTTCACGATCAGATTGTCGCCCCCTCCCCCATTCAGGCACCCATCAATTTTTTCAAGCCCCGAGAGCTCGACGAGGCAGGCATCGAAAAACAGATTGCAGACTATGTCCGCTGTGCGTCGCTGGCCCGGGATGCCGGCTACGACGGCGTCGAAGTGATGGGCTCGGAAGGCTACCTGATCAACCAGTTCATCGCCGAAGAAACCAATCACCGAAAGGATCGATGGGGGGGGAGCTTTGAAAATCGCATCCGATTCCCCCTGGAGGTGGTGCGCGCGATTCGCCGGGTTGTCGGTGAAGACTTCATTTTGATCTACCGGCTTTCGATGCTCGACCTGGTCCGGGGCGGCAGCCGATGGGAAGAAATCGTCGCGCTGGCCGCGGCCGTGGAGTCCGCAGGCGCCACCATCATCAATACCGGCATCGGCTGGCACGAAGCCCGGATCCCCACCATCGCCATGATGGTCCCCCGGGCGGCGTTCACCTGGGTGACGGCGCGGCTGAAAGGAAAGGTCGGCGTCCCGCTGGTCACCAGCAACCGGATCAACACCCCGGAAACGGCCGAAAAGGTGCTAGCCACCGGCGACGCGGACATGGTCTCCATGGCCAGGCCCTTTCTGGCCGATCCGCAGTTCGTGCAAAAGGCCGAAAAGGATCGCGCAGAGGAGATCAACACCTGCATCGGCTGCAACCAAGCCTGCCTGGATCACATCTTCGAAGGAAAAATCGCCTCTTGCCTGGTCAACCCCCGGGCCTGCCGGGAGACGGAACTCAACTACCGGCCGGCAAAGCGCCGGAAAAAAATCGCTGTTGTGGGCGCGGGGCCCGCCGGACTTTCATGCGCCGTCGCTGCCGCCGCCTGCGGACACCAGACGGTTCTTTACGAAGCCGCCGGCAGAATCGGCGGACAGCTCAATATGGCGGTGCGCATCCCGGGCAAGGAAGAGTTCCATGAAACCCTCCGGTATTTCGACCGGCAGCTTTTTGTGCAGAGCGTCGATGCCCGCCTGGGCGTCCGGGCAACCGCGCCGGATCTGCTCGCGGAAGGATTCGATGCGGTGGTCCTGGCCACCGGGGTGCTTCCGCGGATCCCGCCGATCGACGGCATCGACCACCCGAAGGTGCTGAACTACGTCCAGGTGCTGACCGGAGAAAAAACCGTCGGCAGGCATGCGGCCATCGTCGGCGCAGGGGGCATCGGCTTTGACGTGGCCGAGTTTCTCACCCACGCCGGCCCTTCCACGAGCCTGGACCGCCGGGCGTTTCTCGATCAGTGGGGCATCGATCCCGCATACCGCCTGGCCGGCGGACTCTCCTCATCAGGCTCGGCCCCTCACCGTCCGGCCCGGACCGTCTACCTGCTTCAGCGCAGGGCGAGCAAAATGGGAAAAGACCTGGGCAAGACCACCGGCTGGATCCACCGATCGACCCTGAAAATGAGCCAGGTGACCATGATTGCCGGGGTCGCCTACGACCGGATCGATGACCAGGGGCTTCATCTCACCGTGGACGGCCGCCGGCAGACCCTTTCGGTGGCCCACGTGGTGATCTGCGCCGGCCAGATCAGTCTGCGCAATCTGGAACCGGAAATCGCCGAGGCCGGCACCGCCGTCTGCCTCATCGGCGGCGCCGAACGGGCTGCCGAACTCGACGCCAAGCGGGCCATCGAGCAGGGCTTTCGCCTGGGAGTCTCCCTTTAGAAAGATGCGGGGACAGGAAAGAATGGGTAGTGTATAGATGTTGGGGTAATTATGGTAACGATGCTTTCACCGCCGAGGCGCTGAGACCGCAGAGGATGCGCAGATGAAACTATATGCGGAGGGCGACATGAACCGAAACCTGTTTTTCCGAGCGATATTGGCGCTGCTTTTCAGCGCAGTGACCGTCTGCGGCTGCGCCGGGCCGAGAGTAACCCTTTTCCCCGACGCCGCCGATCCGCTTCGGGAATTTACCCTGTCCGGGAAAGACAAAGGCAAGCTGCTGGTCATTTCGGTCAAAGGCATCATCGACGATGAACCCAAAAAACGGCTCATTCGCACCGAGCCATCGGCCGTAGAAGAAATCGTCTCCCAGCTTCGGCTGGCCGAAGAAGACGAAGAAATCAAGGCGGTGATGTTCAAGATCGACTCCCCCGGCGGGACGGCGACCGCTGCGGACCTTCTCTACCACGAAATCATGGCATACAAAAAGCGCAGCGGCGCAACGATTTTCGCCGCCCTGATGAACGTGGCCGCCTCGGGAGGATACTACATCGCCCTGCCGGCGGATCGGATTTTTGCCCATCCGACCTCTATCACCGGTTCGGTGGGGGTGGTGTTCATGCGGCCCAAACTCGACGGATTGATGGAAAAAATCGGGGTGTCCGTGAAAGTCAGCAAGTCCGGGAAAAACAAGGACATGGGCTCGCCCTTTCGCCCCGAAACCGAAGAAGAGGAAAAAATCCTTCAGGATCTGACCGACCGGCTGGCCCACCGGTTCGTCGAAAAGGTGAGAATGCACCGGCCGCTCGACGACCAGGCATTGTCTGAAATCGCCACGGCCCGGATCTACCTTGCCGAAGATGCCCGGGCGCTGGGCCTGGTGGATGAAATCGGATATCTGAGCGATGCTCTTGCCGCCGCCAAAACCCTTGCCGGACTTGCCGAAAATGCGCGGGTCATCGTTTACCGCCGCAGCCAATACGCCAACGATACGATCTACAACCCGGCCACCAGCCGTCAGCACAGTCCTGATGCCCCAAAACTGGAAATCGCACTTCCAGGTGCATCGACCAAGATCCGAACCGGCTTTTACTATTTGTGGCCGATGGCGGTAGGCCAGGAATAGGCTGGGATCCGTCTTCGCTCTCAGCTTCCCGCTTCGCCTTCGGCTACGCCGGACGAGACGCCCGGACAAGCGCCGGGAGGCTGGGAAGCGAAACTAGGAGTCTGCGTTTTCAAGACCGGTGCCCCCGTTGTGCTGCATTTTATATAGCTTGCAGTACTCGCCCTCCCTGCACAGCAGATCGGCGTGGGTTCCCTCCTCCACGATCCGGCCGTTGACGATCACAACGATCCGGTCGGCGTAACCGGCGGTGGCCAGCCGGTGGGCGATCACAAACGTGGTGCGTCCTTTCATCAGATTTTCCAGCGCCTTTTGCACCAGGTGTTCGGATTCCGCATCCAGAGAGGAGGTGGCCTCGTCCAGGATGAGGATCGGCGCATCCTTTAAAAGCGCACGGGCGATGCAGATCCGCTGTTTTTCTCCGCCGGACAGCCGGCCGCCGAGCTCGCCGATGCTGGTTTCGAACCCGTCGGCAAAGCCCTTGATAAAGTCGTAGGCATAGGCCGCCCGGGCGACGCGTTCGATCTCCTCTATGGAGGCATCCGGGCGTCCATAGGCGATGTTGTTTCGCACCGATTCGTTGAACAGAATCGGTTCCTGGGTCACCACAGCGATCTGCTCCCGCAAGGAGGCGATGGAAATGCCCCGGATGTCGATGCCGTCGATGGTCACCGCCCCTGCCGTCACGTCGTAGAACCGGGGAATCAGGTTGACCAGAGATGTTTTGCCGCCCCCGCTCATGCCCACCAGGGCCAGCACCTCGCCTGCTTCCACCTTCAGGTCGATGTCCTTGAGGACCAAATTGCCGTCGTAACCGAAAGAGACCTTCTCAAAGGCCACCTTGTGGGGAGCCCGCCGGAGTACGATCGGGTTTTCCGCTTCCCGGATGTCGGACGGCCGTTCGATGATGTCGAAGATCCGGTCGGTGGCTGCCAGCCCCTGCTGAACGGCGTTGTTTAGATGGCTCAGCTTCTTGACCGGATCGTAGAGCATGATCACCGCGGCCATGAACGAAAAGAATGTGCCCGGGGTCGAGGCCCCGGTGATGACCTTGTAGCCGCCGTACCAGATCACGAAGGCGACCCCCAGCCCGCCGAGAAACTCCATGACCGGCGACGACAGGGAGCGGGCGACAACCGCCTTCATCTCCAGCCGGAAATAGTCCCGGGTCTTGGCAAAAAAGCGCTTCTTTTCGTAGTCCTCCATGCCGAAGGCCTTGACAATCTTGCTTCCGGCAAAGGTCTCGTGAAGAAACGTGTTCAGTTCAGCCATGGCTTCCTGGCAGCCGGTGGACACCCGCCGCACCCGCCGGCCGAACTCCACCACCGGATAAAAGGCAAGCGGCAGCACACAGAACGCTATCAGGGCCATCTTCCAATCCTGGTAAAAAATGACCCCGGTCAGCCCGATGATGGTGAAAAAATCCCGCAGCGTTCCGGTCACGGCCGTCGAGACCATCGCCTTGACGATGTTTACATCATTGGTGATGCGGGACATGAGCACGCCGGTTCTCTCTTCGTGGAAAAAGGAAAGAGGCAGGTCCTGGATGCAGTCGTACAGGCTGTTTCGAAGGCGCATAATGATGTTTTCACCGACATAGTTCATCCAGAACGACTGGCCGTACATTCCGATTCCCCGCATGAGATAGACGAATACGACGACAAGGGGGATCAGCTTGAGCATTTTCAGGTCCCCTTTGAAAAAAATGTCGTCGATGGCCGGCTTGATCAGATAGGCCGTGGCGGCGGTCGTGGCCGAGACGACGAGGCTGCTGAGCATGGCCAGCAGGAGCCGGAATCGATTCTCCTTGATCATGGCCAGCAGCCGGCGGTGACGCGGCTCGATATTTGGTCTTTTCAGGGGTTTCATCATCACTGAATTATCGGGCTGGAAGGCTGGGATGCTCGGAGGCTGGGATGCCGGAAGGCACCACAACAATGCGGACCTTTTCTGCATGCTCAGCCTGCAGCAGCCTTGTCAGCGTCCTGCTGGGTAAATGGAGATCAGCGTTTATTCTTACCATCATATCGGACGTGTCGCTCTATATTCTAGACGCTGAATCCTGGCAATTCAACCTTAGGGGCGTGCCCGCATCCCCACGATTCAGCGGGGCGAAGCGCCCAGCATTTTCATGGCGATGTCGGCGACCCGGCCCGAGGCGCCCGGCCGTCCCATCCGAAGCCGAATCCGGGAAAGCTCGCGCCGCATTCGCTTAAGGGTTTCCGGAGAAAAGACGATCCGCTCTACGGTCCGGGCGATCCGATCCGCGTTGGCTTCTTTCTGGATCAGCTCGGGCATTACCTGTCGGCCGGCGATCAGGTTCGCCAGGCCGATGAAGGGCACCCGGATCAGGGTGCGTCCCGCCCAGTAGCTCAGGGCGGAAACCCGGTAGACAATGACCGTCGGCGTCCCGGCAAGGGCCGCCTGCAAGGTGACGGTGCCCGACACCGCCACCGCCGTTGTACAGACAGAAAAACGCGCTTCCACCGGAGCTTCGGTCACGGTGAGCGCAGCCGGCGTCAAAGAAGACCGATGGGCGAGAATCTCTTCGACCGT
>JAIPEL010000151.1 GCA_021737185.1 Desulfobacterales bacterium
GTGATGGTCTATTATCTGTTCGGCACGCTGGTGCAGCGGCCGGGGATCATCGGTCTGTCCGCCGCATTTCTCGTGGGATTTTCTTCGGTGCTCCTTTCCGGGGTGATCGCTGCCGCGGCCCTGGTGCTGACCGGAGAAAGTTTTCTAGAGGTGGCCGGCCTGATCCTGGCGGCCCATCTGCCGGTGATGATCATCGAGGGAATCGTCACCCTTTTTTGCGTGGCGTTTTTGCGCAAGGTCCAATCAGCGCTGCTGATACCGTAACGGCCAAAGACGCCGTTACGGTATCAGCAGCGCTAAGATAAAAGCGCTTCGCACTTTCTTAGAGCGCTTGTCAAAATAACGTTCCTATAGCAGGGGTTGACGTTTGGTTGAGCATATCGATTCAGCTCTATAAGCTGCACTCCAAGCGCTCTAAGTGGTTCTTATTTTACATATAGGGATTGTCAAACAGCTGATCTATGGCCTTGAGTTCGCTCGGTGCCAGTGCATATCAAACTCTCTCAAACGGAACGAAAATATGACAATCCCTATAAAGAGTAGACTGAGAGTGTTCATGAAATCATTATGTCTTTTGGAATGTAAAAAAAGAGGCATGTTGCTGATTTTTGCAGGGGTTTGGCTGCTGCTCGCGGCGCCGGCCCATGCCCACCGGGTCAATGTGTTTGCCTGGGTGGAGGGTGACACCGTATACACCGAGAGCAGTTTTCCCGGAGGGCGGGTGGTCAAAGAAGGGCAGGTTGCCGTGTACGACGATCAAACCGGGGAAAAGCTTTTGGAGGGGCGCACCGACGAGGCGGGAAAATTCTCCTTCAAGGTTCCCCGCCAATCTGCCCTGCGGATTGAAATGCTAGCCGGCATGGGCCACAAAAACGAATGGATCGTCCGGGCCCAGGAAATCGCCGCCGCCGGGAAGGTTGGCAAGGAACTCCCGGACACCGACAAACCGTCGGGTTCGGCGGCCCCGGAAAATGAAAGGGCGGCCGCACCGTCAGGGTCGATGGCGCCGGCCGATGCCGTTGAGATCGAAAAGACGGTGGAAAAGGTGCTGGACCGAAAATTGGCCCCGGTGGTAAAGATGATGGCCGAATCGCGCCGACAGCGGACGACTTTTCAGGATATCGTCGGAGGCATCGGCTATATCCTCGGCCTGGCCGGCCTGGGCGCTTATATCCACTATCGTCAAAAGATCAAGGAGTTGGAGAAAAATTGATCACCGAAGAATTTGCCATCGGCGCCTCTCCGGTGCACCGGATCGATCCGAGGCTCCGGGTGGGTGCCGCCGTGCTCTTTTCCTGCACTGCTGCCGTCTGTGGTCGCTTCGAGCCGCTTTTTGTCTGCCTGATGACGGCTGTTGCATTGACGGTCATGGCAAGGCTCGATCCTCGGCTGGTGGTCCGACGGCTGCTGCTGGTCAACGGACTGATTCTTTTCTTGTGGGCCGTTCTTCCCCTGACCACGGAAGGATCTGCGGTGATGACGATCGGACCGGCGGCGGTCACCGACGAGGGGCTCCTGCTGTCGGCCCGCATTACCCTCAAGTCCAATGCCATCTTGCTGGCGCTGATTGCGCTGGTGGCCACTCAACCGATCGGAACCCTCGGCCATGCCTTGAACCGGATGAAGATGTCCGACAAACTGGTCCACCTGCTGTTGATCACCTACCGGTACATTTTCGTTCTGGAGCAGGAATATTCGAGGCTGGCCCGTGCCGCTCGGGTTCGCAGCTTTACCCCGAAAACCCGGATTCATACCTACCGCACCTATGCCTATCTGATCGGGATGCTGTTTGTCCGGGCGGCGGCCCGTGCCGAGCGGGTTCATCAGGCCATGGTCTGCAGGGGATTTTCCGGGCGGTTTTACAGCTTGAGCGAGTTTTCCTTCACTAAAACTGACGGCGCCTGGGCCGCGGGAATCGGAGCGGTGCTGCTGGCAGTGGGGTGGCTGGAATGGATGCCGAAATAATAGGAATTGTCATATTTCCATTTCGTTTGAAAAAGGCTTGCGCTTATCCGGAAGCCTCCAGATAGGGTTCGCCGGATGCCGATGGGTTTGGGCTTGGAGGGCCACGCTCCGTCGTGGCCGGGATTTGGTCGTTACCGGCAACGCGGACTAGACTGCGCGCGTCCCTCCATCGCCCCTTGAGCTTCATAGATAACCGGATAATCTTTTATGAAAACACCTGTCATCGAGCTTGAAAACGTCTCGTTTTCCTATCCCGGGGGGAAGACCGTTCTCGACAGGGTCGATTTTCAGCTTCGCAATGGAGAGAAAGTCGGCCTGATCGGACCCAACGGAAGCGGCAAATCGACGCTTCTTTATCTGCTCATGGGCCTTCAAAAGCCCGCAGAGGGTGTCCTTCGGCTCTTTGGCCGTCCGGTTCGCACCGAGGCCGAGTTTCAGCAGACCCGCCGCCGCGTCGGCCTGCTATTTCAAAATGCCGACGACCAGCTCTTTTCCCCCACGGTGATCGAAGATGTGGCCTTCGGGCCCTTGAACCTGGGGATGGCCCCGACCCAGGCCAGGCAAAAGGCAAAAGAGGCCCTGGAGAAACTGGACCTGTCCGGTTTCCAGGACCGGATCACCTATCTGCTTTCCGGCGGCGAAAAAAAACTGGTGGCGCTGGCCACCATCCTCGTCATGGAGCCTGAGGTTCTCCTGCTCGACGAGCCGACGACCGGTCTGGACGAAGCGACCTGCCAAAGAATCATCGACATCTTGAACGATATGCCGATCAGCACCATCACCGTCTCCCACGAATACGATTTTCTCGCCCGCACCACCCGGCAGATCTTCAGCATGCAGGAGGGCCAAATTCGATTCAACGGAAGCTCGGCCGATCTTCACAGCCACTACCACATCCACCCGGCCGGCACGGTGCCCCATGCGCATCCGAATTCTCATTCCCATCTGCCAACCCGTTCGGCGGAGTCCGATCCAGACTGATATGTCCCTCACGTATGCCGGGAGGCTGGGATGCCAGGATGCCGGGAAGCTTCAAACAGGACAAGGGGAGAAGTCTTGCCGCTTATATCAGGACAGGGAGTCTGACGGTGACCCTCTCCAAAAAACGGAATGCGCTTATCCGGAATCCTCAAGCTCCAGTTTCGGGGAGCCGGAGGCCGTGGGGTTTTTGGCCTGGAGGGCCACGCTCCGTCGTGGCCGGGATTTGGTCGTTAACGGCAACGCGGACTAGACTGCGCGCGTCCCTCCACCGGCTCTGGCTTGAGGTTACTTGAGCTTTATAGAGAACCGCAAAACGGAAAAGCCGCGGTCAGTTCCGCGGCTTTTTCCGTTTTTGGTAGGCGCGCTGGGATTTGAACCCAGGACCTCTACCGTGTCAGGGTAGCGCTCTCCCCCTGAGCTACGCGCCTCTATGGATAGACCCCTCAGATAGCAGGGGGCCCCTGTACTGTCAAGGGGTTTTGCCTGCAATTCTTTGGGAAAGTTCAGACAATTGCACTGCCTCGGCAAGATGGCCACACAAGAACGAAATCCGAATTTCGTGCTTCGGATTTCGAATTTAAACACGGCCCTGCTTTTCAGCCGCTTCCGGGTCTCTTGCGATCCTTGGCGGGTCCTCACTTCTCCTCTTTTTCTTCCTCCTCCAGGGCGTTTTGAAGGATGCTCATCCCCAGATAGAGATAGTGGAGGCCGGAGAGGATGGTCAGGCATGCCGTGGTCCAGTACAGGGCGAACTTCACGGTGAACATCGCCGCGGGCGTCGGGTAGAGAAGCACCAGAAAAGCGGTAAGCAGTTGCAGGCAGGTGGTGACCTTGCTGATTCGCGCCGGCCGGACCTTGAAGTCGATGTGAAAGATGCCGAAGATGGCAACGCCTAAAAAAATGACCACGTCCCGGGAGATGACGACCACCGCCAACCAGCTCGGCACGATCCGCAGCACCGCCAGGCAGGCGAACGCCGATGCGATCAGCAGTTTGTCCGCGATCGGATCGAGGAATGCGCCTATCACGGTTCGCTGGTTCCGGTACCGGGCAACGGCGCCGTCCAGGCCGTCGGTGATTCCGGCAACGACGAACACGGCAAGGGCATGGCCGTATTCATGCTTGAGCAAAAAGATGACAAAAAGGGGTGTCAGAAGAATCCGGAGCAGGGTCAGGGTGTTGGGGATGTTGATGGAAAACGGGACGACCTCTTTCCGGTCCTGCTTTTCCGGGGTTCGTTTCTCGTCCATGGATTCTTATGTGAAACTTCGCTCGAAGCCGGGGTTTTTGTAGGGCACGACCTCCGTGTCGTGCCTTCATGAACGGCACCAGTCTACGTTGCTCCGCAACTTCGCCGCGGCACGCGGAGGCCGTTCCCTACATAGGCAGAGACTTCGGAAGAAGTTTCTTTCTTGATCAAATCCCTTTCGAGAACGGGACGGCGGGGCTTGAATCAACCCCTCTGCCCCAGGTCATACGAGGACTTCCCGATCCGTTGGGAAGCTCTCTTTTCCTCTTCAGGCATCATTTAGAGATGAAGGCCACCCGGAGTCTGTTTTCAGTTTCCTCGGCGATGTCGATGCCGAATGCCTCAAAGGGAATTCGAAGAAGGGCCTCGGCTAGATCCCTGGCGCTTCCGTCGTATTTGATGACCAACGTTGCCTGGTCGGCTCTCATCTCCCGGGTCTGGAGTTCGGAGACTCCCTGGATTCCGGCAAGGGCGCGGCGGAACATGACAAAATGCCCCAGGTTCTGAGTCCCGGTGACCTTCATCGTCACCGGTTCGACGACCTTTTCCGCCCTCCAGGTCGCCAGGACTTCCGTGGCCAGGGCGGCTGCCGCCCGGGCGCCGGCATCGGTCAATGCGCTGCGGCTGCCCGCCGCCTGATCGGTGCCGGTCACCACCGCCTTTTCATTGACCGCGGCGATGGTCTCGGCCGTATCGGTGCGGATGGCTCGAACTTCGACCTCCCCGGAAAAAGAGCGGATCTGATCGCCCATGGTGTTGGCGGCCAGGGCTGCCTTTGTTTTGCCCACCACCACGATATCGGCCTTGAGCGATCTGGCGGCGGCCGCCGCTTCGGTGTTTACAAAATCCGGCTGACAGGAAAGGGATCGAACGCTGAGCTCGCGTCCCAGCGCCTCCGGATCGAGAATGGTAAATCCCCTGGCCTTCAGTGCCCGGGCCATGGCGGCCGCAGCGGCCGGCATCCGGCTTCCGGCGTTTTGCGCGGGGCAGGATTGAGGCGCCGGTTCGCCGATTTTCTGTTCCGTGAGAAACAGCAAGACCCTGGGCATCGGTTTTTCTCCGACCATGATCCCCGCATCCGTGAGCCGCTTGCGAATCAGATCCTGGGAAATCGTGGCCCGTACCAGCACCCGGTAGGCGTCTTTTCCTTTGACTTCCGTCAAGACCTTGAAGCCTTGGATGAAATCGTCGGTGTCGCTGAACAAAATTTCATCGAGAACCTGGAAGTTTTGAATCAGGGATTCGACCGGAAGCTGGGCAGCGACGGCTTTTTCAACGGTGGCGACCTTGCCGTCTTCGATGGCCAGCTCCCGCGCCCGGCTCACGTTCCCTCCGTAGATGTTGCTGCTGCCGACCGCTTCCAGTGTGACCGTCGATTCGGCTGAAAACGCATTCGGCGGGGCAGTCAAAAAAAAGGCCAGCACCGCCAGCAGAAAAAAAGTTCGTCTGCAACCTTTCATAAAACCTCCCGCTATAAAAGCGCGCAGCGATTTTATTATTAGTATTGTCTGGCCAACGCGTAGTCGGCGATCATCATCAAGGTTTTTTTCGTTGTGGATGGCTCAAAGCCGCTGAGAGCCTCTTTTGCCGATCCAACGAATCCCGACGCCTTTTCTCTCGTGTAGGCAATGCCGCCGTAGTGGTCGAGGAGTCTTACGAGATCGGAAAAATCGGCCGGGTCAAAATGCTTTCCTTGGATGATTTCGACCATCCGGTCGCGGTCTGCCGGTTCGGCCTGCGACAGGGCATGAATCACCGGCAGCGTCAGTTTACCTTCCCGCAGGTCGGCGCCCACTTCCTTTCCCAAAAGACGGCTGTCGGCCACGTAGTCAAGAAGGTCGTCGGCCATTTGAAACGCGATGCCCAGCCGGTACCCGAAGTCGGAGAGCCGGCGCACCTGGGTTTTCGAGGCTCCGGCAACCAGGCCTCCCACTCGGCAGGCGCCCCGGATAAGTCCGGCCGTCTTGTTTTCGATGATCTGCAGGTAGTCGGCCTCCGTCAGGGAAAGGCTCCCCTTTTTGGAAAGCTGTTCGATTTCCCCCTGGCTCATGTTTTCCGTGATGAGGGCGATCGCCTGAATCACTTCCAGCAGCCCGGTTTCCGCGGCGATGCTCAAAGATCGGGCCAGCAGAAAATCTCCGACCAGCACGGCGGTTTCATTGCCATAGACGCTGTGAGCCACCGGTTTTCCCCGCCGCACGGCAGCGCCGTCGACCAGATCGTCGTGCAGGAGCGTGGCGGCGTGAAGATATTCGAAAATGGTGGAAAATTTTTTGTCCTTTTTCCCCGAATACCCGCACAGTCTTGCTGAGAGCACCATCAACAGCGGCCGGAGCCGTTTGCCTCCGGAAAAGAGAATGTACCGTGCGGTTTCGGAAACCAGATCGAGATAGGGCGTCAGGTTTTGCGCCAGCGCCGACTCGATGGCCGCCAGGTCCTCGCCGATGCGATCCAGCAGGCGGCGCTTCAAGTCGGTCATTCAGGGACTCCTATCAGGTCGTATTCATCGGCCTCGACGATTCGTGTCCTCACAAAGCTTCCCGGAGAAAGAGACAGACTGCGAACATAGGTTGCGCCGTCGACTTCCGGTGCCTGGGTTGCGGTTCTGCCGGCGAAAAGCTGCTCATCGATTCGTTCTTCGACCAGCACGGGCAGGCTCAGACCGATATGTTTCAGGTTATGATCCCGGGAAATTTCCGCCTGCATGGCCATAAGCTGGTGAAAGCGCTCCCGGGCGAGGTCTTCATCCACAAAATTCCCCAGCCGGTGGGACGGGAGATCGTCGGCGTCAGAATAGAGGAAAACCCCGAGATGGTCAAAGCGAATCTCGGAAGCAAGCTCCAGGAGCATGGAAAAGTCGGCTTCGGTTTCTCCGGGAAATCCGACGATCGCTGTCGTGCGAAGAGCGGCCTCCGGTGCTGCGGATCGGATTTTTGCCGCCATCTTCTGTATTTCCTCCGGCCCATATCGGCGGCCCATGGCACGCAGCACACTGGGGCTGGCATGTTGGATCGGAATGTCGAAATAGGAACAGATCTCGGGGCGTTCGGCAACGACCTGGATCGTATCATCCGACAGGCTTTCCGGGTGTCCGTACAAAAATCGAATCCAGGGCCGCCGATCCTCCGGTGTCTGACCGGCAAGATCGGCCAGCCGTGCAAGGAGCGTTGCAAGGTTGATCGGGGGCTTCAGGTCGGCCCCGTAAGCGGTGCTTTCCTGCGCGATGAGCGTCAGCTCCTTGACCCCGGAATCGATCTGCTCGCGGGCCTCTGCCAGGATGTCGTCCAAGGACCGGCTTCGCTGGCGGCCCCTCAGCTTCGGAATGATGCAGTACGTGCAGCGCCGTCTGCATCCTTCGGCAATTTTCAGGTAGGCGGTGTAGCGGGTGCTTCTGACCCTGGGGGCATGCGGAGGCGACAGGGGCGGCGTTTCAGGGTCCGGCAGCATGCAGATCGGCGAGGCGCTATCGGCTGTTGAAGCCTCGGCAATTCGATCGAAGGCGCCGGTTCCTAAAAATGCGTCGACCTCGGGCAGAGAGCGGATCAACTCCCTGCGGTACCGCTCCGGCAGACAGCCGGCCACGATCAGCTTTCGGCAGCGGCCGCTTTTTTTGTGCTCGGCCATTTCGAGGATGGTTTCGATCGACTCTTCCACCGCCGGGGTGATGAAGCTGCAGGTATTGACGACGATGATCTCGGCTTCGGACGGATCTTCGGTGATCTGCAACCCGGCGGCCTGAAGACTGCCGAGCATATGTTCGCTGTCGACCCGGTTCCGGGCGCAGCCGAGGCTGACGAGGTGAACCTTCATAAATTCGTTCCATACTCCTCAAACAGTTTCACGGTTGTAGGAAAAATCTCCAGCGGCCCTCATATCAGTTTTTTTTGGGTCGTAGTTCCAAATAAAATCGCTCTGCGATTTCATTACAAGTTATAGGATTTGTCAGAATTCCGTTCCGTTTCGGTTATTACGGCTTGTCCATGGGAATGACCTGTCTGGACTTCGAAAAAGTCGGTATGAAAGTCCCTGTAAAAAGGAAATTGTAAAAATCTCTCGGCTGCCATGTCGGATTCAGCTCCTTGTTTGGAATATAATTTTATCCGATTCTCCACAAAACTCCAGGAGGTTCTATCAGGAGGCCGATGGGTGTCAGCTCGGAAGCTGGGCAACTGTTTGAGCCAGTTAGGCCGCGTTAAGACGGCCGCAACGCAAACAACGGGACCTCTTTGGCAATTCCCGTTTGCCACTCCCATTTTTTTGCATCCCAATCAGCGGCC
>JAIPEL010000003.1 GCA_021737185.1 Desulfobacterales bacterium
ATGGGAGCCGCAGGATCGAAGTCCTGGTAGCGGCGGCTCTTATCCGCTTTCGGGTCTGCGGTTTTGCCGGCGGCGCGTTGCCTGTTGGTTTTATCGATCTGCGGATCGAACGGCGTCCGGTTTTTGAGCATGCCGTAGACAACCCGAAGGATCTTGTGCATGCACACGCCGATGGCATCCATTTTGGTCTTTCCCTGTCTCGGCGGTGAACTCATCTTCACCATAATTACGCGCACATGTACTTAGCAAATGCCTCCAAGCCCCCTCTTGGGTTTGGGGTCCATCAGCCTGCGGCATCATGCAGCCGCGCGGCCTCCTGCATGGCGGCAGCCGGCAGCGGCTGCATCAAGTTTTTCAGCCAGAGAGCAGCAACGTCATCAGGGCTGCGAAAATACAGGCTCGTTTCATCTTTCCTCCTCGGTGCACGGCGACGGCAGGCTACTATATATCCCCATTTTTCCAGAAGTCAACCGGGCGTTGTCCGGCGGGTTTTGGCCGAAATTTGCTGCTTCTTGCACTGTGTTTGGTGTTTCGTTTTTGGGGTTTCGTGTTTGGGGTTCAGGGGCCGGCTGCCAGCATAACCATCTAAATGGCTTCTTGACAAATCTGTCGATCACAACTTTAACGAATCAAAATAAAATCGTTTTACGATTTTATATGACGCGACGATGTCGCTCTATAGCGAAAGGCTAACATTTATATCCTTGCAGCCCCGCAGAGCGGGATTTCCGCTTTGCTCCAACAAGCTTCAGGGTATTATGAAACTTTTGTTTAAGGCCTGACGGTGTGAAAAATCGCATATTCGCATTGCAAAGGAATTTAATTTAATGCGCTTATCCGGAATTCTCCAGATAGGATCCGCCGGATGCCGATGGGTTTGGGCTTGGAGGGCCACGCTCCGTCGTGGCCGGGATTTGGTCGTTACCGGCAACGCGGACTAGACTGCGCGCGTCCCTCCACCGCCTCCGGCTCGTGCCTCCTTGAGCTTCATAGATAACCGGATAATTTAATTTGATTTTTTCCCCGCTGCTTGCAGGGGGGGAATAATCAAATTAACGGGACAACAGGACATGCCACCTGCCAACATCGACATCGAAGAAACGGCCAAGTTCAGCCGCCTTGCAACCACCTGGTGGGATCCTGCCGGTGCGCTGAGGTCGCTTCACCACATCAATCCGCTGCGCGTCGGCTACATCGAAGCCAACAACCCGATTTCAGGATGCCGCGTGCTGGATGTGGGCTGCGGCGGCGGAATCCTGAGCGAGGCCATCGCGGCGCTGGGCGCCGATGTTACCGGTATCGATGCCTCTGCCGAATCCATCGGTGCGGCAAAGGCTCATGCCGCAGCAAGCGGCGCCAGCGTCGTCTATCGGCGCACAACGGCCGAGGAGTATGCCGAAAAGCATCCGGGCGCCTTCGATGTGGTCACCTGCATGGAGCTTCTGGAACACGTACCGGCGCCCGCGTCCGTGGTATCGGCCTGCGCTGCCCTGACCCGGCCGGCAGGCAGGGTGTTTTTTGCCACCCTCAACCGGAACCTGAAATCCTACCTGTTCGCCATCCTCGGCGCGGAGCGGATTCTCCGGCTGCTGCCGGCCGGCACCCACCGATGGAGACGCTTCGTCAGGCCAGACGAGCTCGAAGACTGGGCAAACGCCGCCGGCCTTACCCGCACCAGCCGCATCGGCCTGCATTACAATCCCTTTACCCGCCGCTATTTTCTCGGAGAAAATATCAGCGTCAACTACATGGCCTGCTACCGGAGGACGGAAGGCTGAAGGGCCAGATGTCGGAGGTCAGCCCCGCCGCTGACGCGGCGTTCAAGGTTCAGGGTTCAAGGTTCAAAGTTTGCCGGAAGGAATTCTATAGGAATTTTTTGGCCTGAGCCGACCAGTTTGATCAACCGTGAAACTTTTGTCGGAGTCTCAGCCTATGTAGTGAACGGCTTGTCATGAGCCAAGTCGAATGGCCTCCGCCTGTCTCGGCGAAGTTGCGGAGCAACGAAGACGGAAGCGAAGCGGAGAGCCGGAATCCAGCCAAATTGTGCTGCAAAAAAAAACCGCTGCGGTATTGCCGCAGCGGCGAGGATTCAAACTTTGGGAGCGTCCCCCCGGCAGAGCGTCGGGGTTGCTCGAATTCATTTCATGGTCATGTTTCGCGGTACCCAATAAAATGGTAAAATCGCTCCAGCGATTTTACCATTCCGGATGGCATTCCGTGCAGCCGGTAGGACCGGAATTGGGGAGTTTTTCCTTGAGAATCTGCCCGGACATCTCCAAACGGCGGTTTTCGGCCTTGATTTGCCTGTGACAGCCGATGCAAAGTTCGTGGTAGGCTTCTTTGAAATAGAGAATCTTTTCATCCGGGTTGTTTCGGGGCGTTTCGACCTTGTCGTGGCACCCGGAAGTCGTGCAGTTCAGGCCCTCTACCCCTCCTTCCCACTGGTGATGGCACTGCTGGCAGGAATAATTGAAATGAAGCCCGTGGGGAAACATCACCGAAGACCGCTGGGCATTTGCCCCGTCCGGGGCTTGAAGCTCCAGTTCCCCCAAAGGAACGCACAGTTCTTCTTCCTGGCTTCCCACGGCATCCAGTACAGTTCCCATCGTAAAAACCAGCGCAAGACAGATAACCAGGACCGAAACTCTCTTCATCCTCTCCTCCTTCGTCAAAGAAATCCTCGACCCTATAGTAAATCTTGATCCATCTTTCAAGATAAAATCGTGGGGTATACTGCCGCCCCACGATTTTATTGGCGGCGGCTGCGCCGCCGGGTGTTCGAAACGGTGGTTTCTAAATGCCAGCTTCGGCTTTGGTTAGAGGAGCGAAATGGGTGATTTGATGCCTTCGTAAAAAGTCCGGATTTCTCTTTTTCCGTCATTCCCGCCCCGGATCGAGTCCGGGGTAAACTGCAGCGGGAATCCAGTAATTTCAAAAACTTCTGGATGCCCCCGGATCAAGTCCGGGGCAGGCTTGTCAAAAAAGCTTGCCCTGGACCCGATCCAGGGCCCGGAATGACGGACCGGGAAAATGAAGTTTCATAGGAGGTTTCCCCGCTCAAAGGCCGGTGGCCGGGGCGCTGACTGCAAGGTCGTTGAGGGTTCACCTGGTGTAATCTTGAATCTGGAACCTTGAACTTTGAACCCGGAATATTGAATCTGCGCACCGCCTGGGTACTATCCCAGTTCTGCCGCGGCCTCTTTCATGAGGCGGCCGATGGGCACGGCCCTGGGGCAGCAGCGTTCTGCAGCGGAAAAGTCGGCCTTGGCAAGCATCCGTTGCTCCATCGGGGGAAGCGAAGAAAACAGGCGCCGGGCCCTTGCCGGATCGCCGTAGGACCGGCTGTACATCAGACAGCGCATCACCTCCCCGATGGGCAGACGGAAGGCCAGCGCCGATTCGCACAGGTCGCTGCATCCGGCGCAGTAGTCTGCGGCCGTCTCCCGATCGTAGCGGGCCATCAACCGATGATCGGACATCGACAGCGCTGTGTCGCCCACGGCCGCTGCCACGTTGGCCATGAGAATGGTCATGTTCGGCATCTGGGAGCAGATGCTCGCAATATCCGGGTTGTCCCAGACGGCCTTGAGCCGGGCCTGGGCGTCGGTGAACCCCTTTTTCAGGAATCGACCCGCAAGCTTCATCTCCGTTTCCGTGTCCGTCTTGATCTGGCCGCCTCCCTGGGTTTTCATGGCGGTCAACCCGATCCCGGCCTCCTTGCAGGCGGCCACCGCCTCTTTCATGGCGGGGGTGTGCATCAATCGAAAATTGTAGCTCATCATGATCCCGTCGATCCATCTGAGGCGGGCGGCGTCGATCATCAAGCGCTCCATGTTGCTGTGGGTGCTGAACCCGAAAAGCCGGATCTTGCCGTCCGCCTTGGCCTTTTCCGCCCACCGGCGTGTGTCGTCGTCGAGTTCGCCGATCCGCCTGACGCCGTGCACAAAGTACAGATCGATGAACCCGGTCTTCATCCGCTCCAAGGACCGGTCCAGCAGGCGGGTCATCCCCTCCGGATCCCGGGCGTCGGACTTGGTAACCAGAAAAATTTGCTGGCGGTCTTCGGGCTGGCGCCGGAAGTATTTTCCGATTCCCTCTTCGCTGGCACCCCCGCCATAGCAGTCTGCCGTATCCCAGTAAGTGACCCCCCAGCGCACCGCCTGTTTGAGCAGGAGCTGGTTGTTGGGGATGTCGAACATGCCGCCCAAAGAGAGAATGGAAACCGGTATCCGGCTGCGGCCGAACTGCCTTGTGGGGACCTTGTCCCCGGCTTTAAGGGCCGTCTTTTGTGCAGCCGAAACGGCCCCGCCCGACGCCAAAAGGGCTCCGGCACCGGCGGCTGCCGCGGTCTTGAAAAACTGCCTGCGGCTAAAAGGCAACTTGTCTTGTCTCATCCCGCCCTCCTTGTGAGGGAATACAAAAAGTAGAATACAACATGCAGGACATGTGAACACCATTTTCACTCAAAGCCGGGTCCTCCGGTCCCGGATCTTTCCTGTTGAACCTGGAACCCTGAACCCAGAACCCAGAACCCAGAGCCCTGGAACCCTGGAACCCAGAACCTCTGAACCCGGAACCCCCGAACCCGGAACCCCGAACCTCTGAACCCCGAACCCGGAACCCCGAACCTCTGAACCCCGAACCCGGAACCCCCGAACCCTGAACCCCTGAACCCTGAACCCTGAACCCCCGAACCCTGAACCTCTGAACCTATGAACCCCGAACCCCGAACCCCCGAACCTCTGAACCCCCGAACCCTGAACCCCTGAACCTCACCCCACCAAAAGCGCATGGGCCGGGGCGCGGCTTTCGTTTTCCGCGGTGACATAGATGGCCCTGCGCCCCTGAACCGGGCATTCATGTTCGCAGATGCCGCACCCGATGCAACGGGCGGGATCGACCCGCGGCTGCTGAAGCCGAATCGCGATGGTTACGGCATCACCGGGCGCCGGGGGCGAATCCCAAGAATCTTCCGATATCATCGCCACCCGGCCGGCATCGACGGAAACGATCCGCCTGCCCGGCCCGTCCTCCTGCAGGCAGAAATAATCCCCCGAGCCATAGGGGCGATCCAAAGCCGCCGCCGAAAGATCGACATCCACAAATCTTTCTCCGGAGCGCTTCACCGTCAAACCGCCTTCAACGGGACGAAACACTGCATCGACCAGGATCGCCTTGGGGCTGACCGGGCAGTTTTCCTGGCAAACGATGCAGGGCCGGTCCATGGCCCAGGGCAGACACCGCCCCTGATCGACGAAGGCCGTTCCCATCTTGACCGGCCCCCGGTCCTGAAATGCCCCCCGGCCCAGTTTTTCGTCAAGAGAAAGGCCTCGGATCGCGGCGGTCGGACAGACATGCCCACAGGCCACGCAGTTGAGCTGACATCCGCTGGAACCGATCCGAAAGTTGAGCACCGGCGTCCAGATTCCCTCCAGCCCGGCTTGGCCGATCGCCGGCTGAATGATGTTCGTGGGACAGATGCGCATGCATTGCCCGCATTTGATGCAGCGCCGCAAAAACCGATCCTCGTCGAGCGCCCCCGGCGGACGGACGAGGCCCGCCGGCCAGTTGGCAGAAGTATGTCCGGAAAGCCGGAGCACGGGCACCGACGCCAGTCCGGCCACCAGTGCAGCGCCAAAGGCTCGCCGGGAAAGGTCGCAGGAACGCACTTCTCCGGCCGCCGACGGCTCGATGCGATACCCGATGTTTCCGGTGCGGCACCGGTCGAGGCAGTTCAGGCAAAGCACGCATTCGGCGGTCCGGATGGCCCCCGACGGCCGGCAGGCCCCCTCGCAGTGGCTCTCGCAGCGCAGGCATGACCGGCATTTGGCCTCCTGCTTTCCGATCCGCCAAAGGGCCCCCCGCCCCAGCAGCCCGAAAAGCGCCCCCAAGGGGCAGATCGTCCGGCAGTAAAACCGGGGAATCCACAGACAGAGGAGCAGCCCACCCCAGAAGAAAAGACCGATCAACCAGGCGCCGACATAGCCCCGGATTTCAGCGGCCGCCCCGGGCAGCTCCCCCCGGACCAGGGGCATGAGGGTGAGGTTGACGCCGCGGTGGGCCAGGGGGATCGGGTCGAAAAAACCGGCCTGCAAGGAGGCGGCATAAATCCACGGATCCGCATCCGGGAAAAAGGCGGCGGCCGAAAAGCCGGCGACCAGAAAAAAGCCGGCCAGAAGACCGGTCCGGCTCTGAACGGCGCCGATCCGGGAAAACCCGAAGACGATCACCCCTGCGGCGGCCGCCAGCAGAAAAAAACCGGCCGGACGGCCGACGCTCAGCCGCAGAAAATGGGGAACCAGGTCCGCGGCCGCAGCTGCCAGCAAAAAGGCCAGCAATCCGTACTTGACCTTCTGTCCTGTGCGGTAGCGGTTGGCTTTGATTTTTTCGGAAAGCGTTTTCTTCCGCAAAGACAGGTATCCCAAGGCCTGCTGCATCGTGCCGAAGGGACAAATCCAACCGCAGAAAAACCGGCCCAGCACCAGGGTCAATACGATGGTGACAAGCCCCCACAACAGGCCGGCATACAGGGTTCGGGTCGCCAGCAAGGTGGCCATGCCCACCAGGGGATCGAGTTGGAGCAGCCAGTTGACGGGCCATCCCCCGAGCTGCCACCACCGCTCTCCCAGGGTCGTCACCCAGCAAAACCAGAAAAACAGGATCAGAAAAAACACCTGCGCAATACGCCTGGTGGCGATGATTTTCACAACTTCAATTCCTTGATGTTCAGGCGATCGACGTCGGCGATCCCGGCGCCGGCGGCGGCGGCTTCTCCGATAAAGGGAAGCGCAGCCGGCGACAGGCCCAGAAGCCGTGCGCCGAGCACGTCTGCGGCCACCGGATCGGTGCTGACGATCAGGGTGTCGGTCTGTTTCAGATCCGACATGGAGCCGCCGGTCGGCCCGTTGGCGATCATGGACACGGTT
This sequence comes from Desulfobacterales bacterium, assembly GCA_021737185.1. Classification (GTDB taxonomy): domain Bacteria; phylum Desulfobacterota; class Desulfobacteria; order Desulfobacterales; family CAFBRK01; genus JAIPEL01. The sequence goes on from JAIPEL010000003.1 coordinate 6,927, forward strand.
CCGTCGAGCACCACCAACGTCGGCCGGACCAGGATCGACAGCTCCCGGATGATGCCGTGAATGTTCTGGTGAAACAGATTGCGCCGGCCGCCGAGAAGGCCGTACCAGTTTTTGAGGCTCATGGAGGCCCCGCTGCGATGGTGGTCCTTGACCGGCGCCAGTCCGATCACCTTGTCCGCGCCGTTCAGGGGGGCGGAAAACACCGGCCAGTTTAAGATGAGGCGGCCTTCGGGAATCGAAATCCTGTCAAAGCGCTGGGGGCGGGGAAGCATCACGACAGCCCCCGCCTTTTGTGCGGCGTCGGCGATCCCGGTGAGGGTGAAGCAGGCAGACGGATCGTTGATGGGATTGTCGGCCACCGTCACCGACCGGGCGCCGGCGGCAAAACAGTGCCGCGCCGCCTCGAAGACAAGTTCGGGATGGGAGGTCGCCCCCAGCATGGCCGGAGAAGAAAAAGCGGCGTTGACCTTGAGAAGGACCCGGTCTCCGGGTGCGACAAACTGTTCGATGCCCCCCAAGGCTTCAAGCGCGAGGCGAAGGGTTTCTTTCCGATCCGGACCCCTCACCACAGCAATCTGCGGGGTTTCGGCGGGAATCGAAAAATCAAAGGACCGGATCGCTGCCGAGTCGGCGGTTTTCGGCGCCGGTCCTGCCGGGTCGAAACAAAGACCGGCCACACCCGCCCCGGCCACGGCCGAAACGCCGATCCGCGCCGACCTGCGCAAAAAATCCCGGCGGCTGATCACGCCTCGTTCGGTCATGGGGCTTCTCCCGATAGGCTCGTCCATATCCGGCGGCCGAGAAGTTCGGCAAGGGCTCGGTCTTCGGCCTCGTGGACGCCGGCCAGCATCCGGCCGTGGGTGAAGACAACCTCCCAGGTGCCGAAAATCTCGACCAGGTATGCCTCGGCAGCCGGAAATGCGAGCTCTTCCGACCGTCCGCCGAAGCGCTCTAAAAAGGCGGCGTAGGCGGCGGCCAGCTCCCGTGCCTCATCGGTTGAGGCCCGTCGGGAAAGAAATGCCGTCATCTCGACACCGTCGAACCGGTATCGGGCCAAAAACACGTCGTCGAGCTCCTGGAAGCCGAAAACGTCCGCCGGCTGCAGCTCGATGGAATCTGGGACGATCCCCTCTTGCGGGAAAAGCGACCGCTCGGCGACCACGGTTTCCACCGCCGGGTGCGCCCGGACAAATTCGGACGCCAGCGTTGCAAGCCGCCTTTGGGTCTCCGGTCCCACCGCCGCCGACACGATCTCCACGTAAAAAGGGCCATGGATGAAAAACAGGGCGTTTTCGGTGGTGTAAGAATACCGGGAGACCCCGGCCGGCGCAGCGCCCGGCCTGTACTGGGCGCTGTAGACCGCGTAGGCATCCATGGGCGATTCCATGAGATAGACAAAAACCTCGAGCCAGGCGCCGTCGCCATCCATCGCCAGGCGCCGGGCAGTGAGATGCTGCACGCCGGCAGACAGATACAGCTCCGCCTTTCCGTTGATCTTGTCGGCAAGCCGCTCCGGGTCGTATACCTCCGGGGGGCTCATGGCGGTAAACCCTTCTGGAATCGGAATTCGGGTGCCGGTTCGGCCGGCCGGGCCGGCGGCATCGGCCGGAAACTGGGCCGCCTGCTTGAGTGCGCGCACGGCGGGATTGGGGCTGCGCTGCACCAGAACCAGACCGCATCCGATGCCGAACAAGACGGCCAGAATCAGCAGGCTTGTCAGGGATTCCCTATGCGACGGAGGGGCCGATGCCATGGCAGGCTATGAGGCTCGAACCTGCTCGGCAATCCACGCCAGAAAAGGGGGGTTGCCGTCGGATATGGCCAGGCTCAGAATACAGGGGCACTCGTAGCTGTGCGCCGCGCGGATGTTCTCCATCACGGCTTCGACGCGTTCCTCGGTGGTCTTGGCGATCATCACCACTTCGCTGTCGTCCTGGAGCTGCCCGTCCCACATATAGATGGAGTTCATCCCGTCGAAGATATTCACGCATGCGGCAAGACGGTCCTCCACCAGGCGCCCTCCGATGTCCCGGGCCTCTTTTTTGCTCCCGCAGGTGGTGTAAATGAGACGATAATCCATTGATTCTCCTTTAAAAAACCATTTTGGGGATCGATCGAAAACCGGCGGCAAATCGGAAATAGGGTTGCGCTTAGAGCGAGTTTATCCTATCCAGAAGCCGGCCGCAAGGCATCGGGAACCTTCGGGGCGCCGAAGCCGTAGCGCTCATGCAGGAGGCTGCGGGTAGCGGCGCTGACCGAAAGCGCATCCAGTTCTGCAGGAGAAATCCAGGCGGCATCGGTCGCGTCGTCACCGGGGGTGGGTCGACCTTCTTTGAAGTCGGCCTCCAAGTCTACGATCAGATAGTGGAAGCGAACTTTGCCCTGGCAATCCCGATCGATCACCTCGAAGGTGAATACCGGATCTTTGGCCGCCACCCGAACGCCGGTTTCCTCCCGGGTTTCCCGCTCCGCGGCCTGGCGGAGGCTTTCCCCGAGATTGACCCGACCCCCGGGAATCGCCCACTGGTCCTTCGCCGGTGAATTGGACCGCCGCACCAGCAGCACCCGGCCGCGGTGAAACACGACGGCGCCTACCGCCACCTGCGGCGCATCGGGGTATTCGGCGGCCTGACTCTGCCGGTTTTCATCGTCGAGGGGTCGGGTCATGCGATCATTTTCCCCCATTCCGGGAAGATCCGGCGGCTAGTACATGTGGGCGTAATTATGGAGACGATGGTTTCACCGCCGAGGCGCCGAAATTATGCCATCGAGCATTTGGTTGAGCGGCTGTGATCTTATGCCGCGGCCCGATTGCCTGTCAAGACGCAGACCGATGCACCGCCGGAGACGCCGCCGATGGCCAGAGGAGAGCAGCTCGGAAGACAGTGGAAAATTTTACAGATCCTGATCGGATCCCGGGGAAAGACCGTTCATGAACTGGCGCAGGTGCTTTGCTGCCACCGCCGAACCGTCTACCGCGATCTGGAGGCATTGCAGCTCGCCGGTTTTCCCTTATACACCGACAGAAAGGAAGGAAAAAACTGCTGGGTGCTGCTGGACGCCGATAGACGCCATACGCCGCTCCCCTTGAGTCTGACCGAGCTGATGGCGCTTTATTTCAGCCGGGGACTGCTCAAGGGGGCCAAAGACACGGTGTTTGCAGAGGCTCTGGAAAGCCTGTTTGAAAAAATTCGCGCCACCTTGCCGCCGCAGACGGTGGACTATATCGACCGCGCCGAAGAAACCGTGCGGTTTTCGACAAGACCCTTCAGAAGATCTTCTGGGGGCGGAACAGCGGTGGAGCAGATCCAGGAAGCGATCGTCAACCGGAGGGCCCTGGACCTGGTTTACTACACCATGAGCCGGCAGGAGGAGACCCGCCGCCGTGTCGATCCTTATAAAATCTGGTTTTTTGACGGTGCCTTTTACCTGATCGCCTACTGCAGACTGCGCAAAGAGGTGCGAATTTTTTCCATGGACCGAATCCGCGACCTTGATACAGCAGCCGACGCGTTCGAGCCGCCCGAAGACTTCGATGCAGACCGGTTCATGGAAAAAAGCTTCGGCGTCTTCGTAGGCCCGGGGATCGACGTGAAAATCCGTTTTTCAAAAAAAATCGCCGGATACATCCAGGAGCGTTTGTGGCACCCGGCACAGGTATTGACACCGCTTGCCGACGGCGCCCTCGATTTCGAAGCCACCGTAGCCGGCACCGAAGAGGTCAAATCCTGGGTTCTGGGATGGGGCCGCCACGCACAAGTCCTTCACCCCGAATCGCTGCGCCGGGAAATCGCCAAGGAGATCGAAGAAATCGGCCGGCATTACAATCAATAAGCATATTCATAGGTTATAAGGTTTTTCGCTTGACTCCGGCCAGGGAAAACCGTATGCTGGCTTGCTTTTTTTTCCACCGGGTGAAAATTTCCGATAAAGCCTCATCGGCTGGTCAAGGCGCCGTGAGGCGAGCTCATGAAAGTACCCTCCAGAAGGATCGACAACCTCGGCCGGACGGATCGCTCCTGCCCGGGGAAACGCGGTGCAGGGCGTTTACAGAAAAACACGGGCCCGGGAGGTAACGGATGAAAAAGACCTACCGGTTTTACATGGTGGACGACGATCCGATCACCATCCAGGTCATGACCCGCATCTTGACCAAACAAAACCATACGGTTTTTTCCAGCCTTTCCAGCTCCGAGGCCGTGGCCGAAATCCTCCGCCTCAAGCCGGACTGCATCCTGCTGGACATCATGATGCCTGAAATGGACGGCATCCAGCTGTGCCATCAGCTTCGGAAGCACAAATCCCTTGCCAAGGCCAAGATCGTCATGGTCACCAGCAAGTTTTTCGAATCCGATCGGGAGCGGGCCCATAATGCGGGCGCCGATGGATACATCCTGAAACCGGTCGACCCGGATCGATTGGCCGATCAGCTGGTCCGTATCATCGAAGACGGCATCGAACTGACCTTCTGGGGGGTTCGGGGAACCCTGCCGGTGCCCGGGAAAAGGGCCGTCCGATACGGCGGCAACACCAATTGCGTGAGTCTGTCGTTTTCCAAGGGGCAGCTTTTTATATTCGATGCGGGTACCGGCATCAAGGAGTTGTCCGACCACCTGATGCGGGAAAACCCGAAGATGTTCAACGCCAAAATCTTCATCTCCCATCCGCACTGGGATCATATCAACGCCCTTCCCTTCTTTGCCCCCCTCTATATGCACGGCAACAACTTCGAGATCTGCGGACCTTCCCAGAGCCAGATCAGCATCGGCGATATCCTCTCCGGCCAGATGGACGGAATTCATTTTCCGATACAGATCAAGGAGTTCGGTGCGAACATCCAGTTTCGAGACCTGACAGAGGGGCCGATAGACACCGACGGCATCGAGGTTCGGGCAATGCTCCTCAATCACCCGGGCCATTGCCTCGGCTACCGGGTGCAATACAAGACCCGATCCGTCTGCTATATTACAGACAACGAACTGCTGCCCGAATCAAGTCCGCACTACGACGCCAATTACGTCGAAAAGCTCACCCGATTCGTATACAAAACCGACGCGTTGATCACTGACGCCACCTATACCGACGAAGAATACGAGGGCAAGATGTTCTGGGGGCATTCTTCTCTTTCCCGCGTTGCCGCCCTGGCCGACAATGCCCGGGTCAAACAACTATTTCTCATCCACCACGATCCGGACCAGACCGACAAGGACATCGACGCCAAGCTGAAGCTGACCCGGGCGGCGCTTCGCCGAATGAAATCTCCGGTTCGCTGCATCGCCCCTCGGGAAAAGCAGGTGTTTGTTCTCTGACGATGCGAACCTTTCTTCTGATCCTTCTGGCCGTGGTGTATACCCTATGGCCCTTTGACCTGATCGCAGACCTGCTGCCCGGCCTGGGCTGGATCGACGATGCCGCGCTGATCTACCTGGTCTGGTACCTGTATCGCAAAGCCCTCCGCCCCTCTTCGACCGGCGCCCGCTCCTACGGCCCGGGCGCCGCTTCCGGCTCCGCCGGCGGCAGTGAAGACCGTCCCGGCCCCAAAGACCCCTTCGACATTCTCGGCCTGCCCCAAAACGCCCCGCCGGAAGAAATCGCCCGGGCATACCGGCAGCTTGCCGCAAAGTATCATCCCGACAAAGTCCAGCATCTCGGAGAGGAGTTCCAGCGCCTGGCCGAAGAACGCTTCAAGGAAATCCAGGCGGCCTATGATGAACTCAAAAAACAGGGAAAGGCTTAGAAGTGCTCTCAAAACCTCATCTCGCGCCGAATCTCTGCGTTGTGGGCCGCCGAAAAATGCTCACATACTCCCGTGTATGCTCCGCTTTTTCGGCGGCCCGCGCCTTGACCTTCGGCGCGATCCGAAATTTTGAAACCACTTCCAGCACGATGTTTGGTGTTTGAGCGAATAAAAGCATGGATGAAAAGATCGTAAATATAGAAGCGGCGTTCGAGCGACAGGTCCTGCGGGGCCTGGCAGCCGAATGGACCGCGGCGGCAGACGGACTTGACGCGCCATACGACGACATGATCCGGCTTCCGGTGTTCGCTCTTCGGGACATAGGGAGTCGTCTCGGACAATGGCACCCGGAGCGGCTCGAGATCAGCCTGAATCGCCGATTGGTCAGCGACCATCCCTGGGATGCGGTACGGGAGGTGCTTTACCATGAAATGGCGCACCAGCTGGCAGACGTTCTGCCCGGTGGAAAAGATGAACCTCCCCATGGCCCGGCATTTTTGAGCGCCTGCCGGCGGATCGGGGCAAATCCCCGCGCCTCAGGCATCTATCCGACGCTTCATGAGCGGCTCGAGTCAGGCGACATGGAGAAAAACGACCGGCTTTTGCTGCGGATTCGTAAATTGCTGGCGCTGGCGGGCAGCAAAAACCGGCACGAGGCAGAGGCGGCCATGATCAAGGCCCACGACCTGATCCGGAAGTACAATATCGATCGGCGAAGGCTGTCTTCCGATCGAGACTTTACGAGCATATTTCTGGGAAAGCCCGCCCTGAGGCACTTTCGGGAAGCCTACCATCTGGCCCGGCTGCTGCAAGAATACTACTTTGTGGAAGGCGTCTGGGTATCGGCCTGGATCCTTCAAAAAAACCGGATGGGCCGCGTTCTGGAAATCAGCGGCACCGGCCCCAATGTCAAGATGGCCGCATATGTGTTTGACTTCGTTCTCGACTTTGTCGATGCCGAGTGGCGCCGATACAACCGGGGAAAACGGCTCAACCGCTATCGGAAAACCGACTTTGCCGTGGGCGTCGTGGAAGGGTTCCGGCAAAAACTGTCCCGTCCGTCGGAAGAAAAACGAACGGGACAGGAAAGGGCGCTGGTCTGTGCGGAGGATCCGTTGCTGAGGCAATACATACGCAATCGCTACCCGAGAATCCGAAGTTTTCGCCGTCCCGGAGGCCGGCAGGATGAAACGGTGCTGGAGGCAGGGCTCCGCCGCGGGCGAAAGCTGGTCATTGCCAAGGGGATCGAGGAGCAAGGCACCAGGGCGCGACAGCTCTTGACCCGCTAAGGTACTCAATCAACTTTCGGGTTTCGACTCCAGTGGAGCGAAATGGGTGATTTGCTGGCGGTATACGCTGTCTGAGCGCCTTAGGATACCTTACATCAGCGCCCGCTGAGCGATCCTCGATTGCCGCTGCCCTTCAAACACCTCATTGGTTTCGATGATATCTTGGCAAGCGCTGATGTTAGGTATCCTTTGGGGCGAGTTCGTATACCGGCAGCAAATTATCCATTTCGCGGTATCATGAATCCCGAAAGTTGAGTAAGGTTTTGTAAGCTCTCTCCAGGCTCTGGAGAGGAGGCCAGGGGGATTTTTCAAATAGGTTGGAAGCGGTTGGGCTGCTGAGCTCAGTCGCATTGCGGCTCAACAGCGAAGCGGCGTTGGACGTGAAGCATTCCGGCGCCGCTAAATTTTAATGACAAAGTCGACCAGATCGGTACCGTCGGCGGTCGCTTCTCTTCCCAGCCCGATCTTTCCGTCGCCGAGAAGCTGGGCTTCATCTCTTTTCAGGGACAAGTTCTTTTTCCCCTGAATCAGCGCAAAGGTCCCGTTCGTGCTTTGGTCAACCAGGAAGAACTTTCCGCGCCGATACTCGATCCTTGCGTGGGAGCGGGACACCCTGCGGTCATTGACGACGATGTCGTTGTGGGGCTGGCGGCCAATTGTTGCGGTGGGCCTGGATTCATCAATGATCAGCTCCTGTCCGGCATACGTCAACTCGAGTCGGCATTGAAGAGCGGGTGATTTCATGGCGTCTTCGTCGAGCATGACCGTGACGTCCTGCCGCTCCCAGACCACCTCGTAGATCTTGATCTCTCCCCCTTTTCCCTTGATGGTTGTCTGGTCGATCCATCGGGTATTTGCCCGGTGCTTGTCGGCAAGCATATTGACGGTGTCTTCTGTGGTAAAAATCTGCCGCTCTTTGGCCAGCTGAACCATTCGGGCGGCGACGTTGACTGCATCGCCAAAGACGTCTCCACCTTCGTTGATCACGGGACCGAAATGGAACCCGACGTAAATGTTGGGCGCGGCGATCTCCGGCTTTTCTTCGATGGTGATGTCCTCGAGGCATTGCTGCATCTCCATGGCCGCCTCGACGACATCGTCCGGCGTTGAAAAGGTGCTCATGATCTCATCGCCGATGGTCTTGATCACGCGCCCCCCGTGACGGATGGTGGCGTCGGAAAGAAGCATGAGGCATCGGCCGATCAGATTCTGGGCGATTTTGTCTCCCAGCGTCTCATATAGGGCCGTGCTTTTTGCAATGTCGGCAAAAAGGATGGCCACCATTTCTGTTTTTCTTTCCGTCATCGCCCGATTCCCGTATAGGGTGGATCTTATAGGATCCGGCAGATCACGACGCTGGCGTTGTCCTTGCCGCCGGCCTCATTGGCCGAATCGACCAGCCGGTTGGCAATTTTGTCCATCGCGTCGTTTTCGCTCAAAATTCGAATCATTTGATCGGTGGAAACCATGTCGGACAGCCCATCGCTGCAAAGGATGTAGACGTCTCCGCGGCGCGAGGCTTCCCACGCTGTTTCAGCGGTCACGCCGGCCGCCGGTCCGATGGCGCGGGTAATGATGTTTTTGTTGGGAGCGTTTCCCTGCCGCCCCGTGCGCTCCCATTCTTTTCGAGCGGAATGGTCCGCGGTCAGCTGGGTGAGTTCCCCCTGACGCCACCGGTACAGCCGGCTGTCTCCGATATGAAACCAGAGGATGTGATGGTTTCCGGTAAAAATCAGCCCAACGACCGTGGTGCCCATATAGCGGGTGAGACTCTCCGCCTGGTTTATGGAAAAAAGGGTGTCGTTGGCGTTTCGGACGGCGTCGTCGATGAGCGAGGTCAAACAGACGATCTCAGGAGGCACCCCGCTGCCCTCCGTAATGTCGCCAAGCTCAGAGAGAACCACCTCCGGCTGCAGGTGCGACTGGATGATCTCAACGGTCCGGTTGGCGGCTTCCGCCCCTCTTTCGTGCCCCCCCATCCCATCGGCCACCAGCAGAAAAGTCCCGGAAGGATCCAAATAAATCGCGTCCTGGTTTTCGGACCGAACCCGACCCGTGTCGGTCACGCCGACAGCTTCCATACTTTCTTTTTTGACCTGAATCTGTTCGCGCTGGGGAGGGCTCATGGGGCAACGGCTCATAACTGCGGAGAATTAAAGGTTGATCCACTATACAAAGTTCTTGCCGGGTGTCAACCTTTTCCCTTTCACGCAGCGCCCCACCGCTGCGGAAGACTTGTCCTTTTTTCGACATCCGCTGCGTCCCGGCGCGAGAAATTTGCCGACGGCCTGCTCGGGCTGTTGACATATCACAGGCCGCTGCCGGGTCTCGAAGATGGGATGCTCACTTGACAGCGAATCAAATTGCTTATATAAATCAGTAAATTAGCTGAGTGGAGATGAAGCCATGAGGCCCACATACACCGTTGGCGCCTGTACTGACCGAGGACGGCGAAAAATCGTCAATGAGGACGCTTACATTTTCTTTCCGCCGGAAGAAGGGCAGCGTCATTTCAAGGGGCTGCTGCTCGCCCTGGCAGACGGTATGGGGGGACGGGCAGGAGGAGACCAGGCGTCGAAAATCGCCGTAAACACCCTATTGAACGTGTTCTATAAAGATGATTCGTCGGACATTGCCGAATCGCTGGAACGCGCTTTTACCGAGGCTCACAAGGCGGTGATCGAAGCCGGGGACAAGGACGTCCGGGTCCAGGGGATGGCCACCACCCTTACGGCGGCTGTGGTTGTCGACAACCACCTCTATCATGGCCATGTGGGAGACAGCCGGGCCTACATCGTGGAAGCCGACGCAATTCGATGCATCACAGAGGATCACTCCTTTGTGGCCAGTTTGGTCAAGGCCGGCGCGATTAGCGCCGAAGAGGCCCGGACCCATCCCCAGCGGAACGTGATCACCCAGGCCGTAGGCGCCTCCGAAAAACTTCGAATCGATCTTTCCCGGAAGCCGCACCGGCTCGAAAACGGCAGCAGTGTTCTTTTGTGCTGCGATGGACTATATAAAGACCTTAGAGACGAAGAGATTCTGGAGGCGATCCGGAAAACGCCTGACCCCCAGGCGGCTTGCGAGACACTGATCACCATGGCCAATGAGCGCGGCGGTTCAGACAACATCACGGCGGTGCTGGTTCGCATCGACAGAGGCCAAGCGCCGGCCAATTCATTGCTGCGCGTCCTTGATGCGAGGTAGGGTTCTATGATCGGAGAAAAGTTCGGAGATTATGAAATCGTCGACTCCCTGGGCAAGGGCGGCTTCGGCAGCGTCTGGAAAGGAGTCGACAAAAAGGGGACGCCGGTAGCCATCAAAGTGCTCAACCCCCAGGTTCTGGACAACCAGAAGGTGGTGAAAAAATTCTTCCATGAGGCGATGATCCTGGCAAAGCTGGACCACCCGGGAATTACCCGCCTGCTGGAATTCTTTCCGGATGGAAACAATTACGCCATCGTAATGGAATATGTGGAAGGCGTGGAGCTGAAAAAAATTCTACAGCAGCAAAAGGGACTGCTTCCTTTTGATATCGCGATGAAAATCGCTAAACAGGTGCTCGACGCCTTCCAGTACGCGATGCAAAACGGCATTTTGCACCGGGACATCAAGCCCGGCAACATCATGATCGACAAACACGGCAACGCGAAGATCATGGATTTCGGCATCGCCAAAATGTCCTCCACCGCCTCCCACGACACCGCGGCAAGCATGCTCTCGGTCCACTATACGGCGCCGGAACGATTCGACCAAAGCCGGGAGGTCGACGCCCGGTCAGACATCTACTCCCTGGGACTCGTGTTATACGAAATGTTCGCCGGCCGGCGCCCGTTTTCGGCTACGGAAACCTCCCAGATCATGTTTTCCCACCTCAACGAGATTCCGGATTCCCCCTCAAAATTCGTACACTCCCTTCCACCGATCGTCAGCGGTGCCATTCTCAAAGCCTTGGAAAAGGATCCCGAAGATCGTTTTCAGGACTTTGGCGAGTTCAGCCGCGCACTGGACGCAAAAGGCGAAGATGACCCCGACGCCACCATTCTCACCAACGACGACATCACCATCATCATGGACGCGGCCAAAGAGAAATCCGGCGCCGGCTCGGGTATCGGCAGGCACGCTGCCGGCATAAAGAAACATCCCCTTGGGTTGATCGCCGCCGCAGCCGGGATTCTGCTTATTTTCGCCGCAGCCGGATACGTTTACCTGCAACCTTCGACCGAGGTTTTGCCCCCCTCCGGCGACAGGGTCGTTTCTGCCGCCAAGGCACCGGACCTGTCCGGATCCAAGAACAGCAAGGGGTTCGTAGAAGTCGAGCATCCTGCCGACGGCATGCCGCTGGTGCGAATTCCCTCCGGAAAATTTACCATGGGCTCTGACAAATATTCCGCCGAACGCCCGGTGCAGCAGATTTTTCTGGATGAATACTCCATCGACAAGCACCTGGTGAGCAATGAGCAATTTTCCAAATTTATCGAAGCCACCGGCTATGTAACCGATGCGGAAAAAGAGGGCGCCGGCATGGTGCGAATCGGCCGGCGCTGGAAAAAGGTCGACGAGGCAAACTGGCGGATGCCCGAAGGTCTGATTGGCATCGAGGGAAAGAAGAATCATCCGGTCAGCCAGGTGTCCTACAACGATGCTCTTCAGTACTGCCGATGGGCCGGCAGGCAACTGCCCACCGAAGCACAATGGGAAAAAGCCGCCCGGGGGACCGACGGCAACGAATACCCTTGGGGAGATCAGGAGCCCGACGCCACCATGGCCAATTTCGACAACCTGGTCGGCACGACAACGCCGGTGGACCGCTATGAAAATGGCCAGAGCCCTTACGGAATTTTCGATATGGCCGGAAACGTCTATCAATGGACGGCGGACTGGTACGCCACAGGGGAACGGGCGGCAAAAAATCCCACAGGCCCGGAAAATGGAGAGGAGCGGATCATCAAGGGAGGATCCTTTATCGAAGGCATCGAGAGCCTTCGATCCGCCAACCGGGATCGCTATCCGCCGAACTTCAGCAGCTTTCTTTTCGGCTTTCGGTGCGCAGAAATAGAATCCCCTTGAAAAAGCGCAAGGGGATTCTATTTCTAAGGAGCAGCCATGAAAAAAAAGGCACAGATCATCGGGGTCATGGGTGGGGGCAGCGCCTCGCCGGAAGCCGCCCGCAAGGCCCAGCGGCTCGGTGAATTGATTGCCGACCAGGGGTGGATTCTGCTCAACGGAGGGCGCAGTGCCGGGATCATGGAAGCCTCGGCGAAAGGGGCCCGCTCCCGCGGGGGGCTGACCATTGGGATTCTGCCGGACGACCACGCCGGACATACCTCCGAATTTATCGACATCCCGATTCTCACCGGCATGGGAAGTGCACGAAACGCGATCAACGTGCTGTCCTCCCGGGTGGTGGTGGCCTGCCCGGGCGGTGCCGGCACAGTTTCGGAGGTGGCCCTGGCCCTGAAAACCATGCGCCCGGTGATCCTTTTGGACTTCGATGTGGGGGAGCTGTTTGCCGGGGCTGAAAAAAACGGGCTGCTGTTTCGGGAAAGCACACCGGAAGGCGTTGTCGAAAGGATCAAGGCATTGCTGGCCCGGGAGCCATAGCTGATGGCCGGGAAAGCCCTTCGGGCCTGAATCCAGCCCTGCCGCTGGCCGCGCCAGAGTTCAAGATTCAAAGTTCAAGATTCAAAACTGGCAGAACCCAGAGCCCAGCAGCCAGGATCCAGGATCCAGGATCTATTTCTCCGACAAATCCCCCTGTACGGCCTTTCAGGGCTTATTCATGGCGCCCAGAAGGGCCTCGGCCATTTTCAGGTCTTGGGGAGTTGTGATTTTCAGATTGAAACCGTCGCCGCTGACGACCCGCACGGGCAGATCCAGCCGCTCCAGCAGCTGGGCATCATCGGTGACCGCCGCACCGGATTTCTGTGCGCTGAGGTGAGCCTTCCGGATCAGCTCGTAGCGGAACGCCTGGGGGGTCTGGGCCGTCCATAAACCGGTGCGGTTAACGGTTTGCATCACCTGCCCGTCGTCGGAGACCCGTTTCAGGGTGTCAAAAATCGGGCACGCCAAAATGCAGGCCCCGTTTTCCCTGGCGCCGGCAATGACCATGCCGATCTGATCCCGATGCACCAGGGGCCGCACACCGTCGTGGATGACGACAATCCCGGTGCCGGCTCCGGCGGCCTCGATGCCGTTGAAGACCGAATCCGCGCGATGCACGCCGCCTTCGGTCAGGATAAGAGGCTTGCTGCAGTCCGCCGCCGGAAACACGGTGTCTTGACAAAAGGAAAAATCCTGCCGGGCCGCCACCACAACGATCCGATCGATGTCCCGACATGCCCCAAAAGCGGAGATCGTATGCGCCAGCACCGGCCGGCCGGCAAGTGAAAGGTGCTGCTTCGGCACATCACTTCCCATCCGGATTCCTCGGCCGCCGGCAACAATGATTGCACATACGTCTCCATCCGAATGTGCTGGAATCTGATCCTCTTTGGATGTGGAATCAATCATCATTTTTATAATAAAATCGCGGCAGCGATTTTATTATTTCAGGTAGCCGAGCTCTTTGGGCAGCGGAACGCCCTTTCCAATTGAATCTTCGCCGTAGTTGACTCCGGCCAGGATCTGAATGTCTTTGAGCGCCCGGGTGTCTCCTTCGAACATCACCTGGGAGATGTTTTCCTTCTGGATCTTGCCGCCGGCCCATTGGATGTCCAGCACGCTGCTGGCATCGAACCGGTCTTCGCCGACGACCAGATCCACCTTCCCGCCGTAGTGTTGAACGATTTTTGCCACGAGCAGGCTCGGCCGGCTGTGAAATCCGAGCTTGACCGGAACCCCGGCGGTGATCGAGGTCCGCTCGATGTTCTCGTTTAAAATCTCCTGGGCAAGATCTTTTCCGGCAGACAGAAAGTGGCAAGTATAATACAGGCCGTGGTTGATCGTCCGGTCCAGCAGTTCATCCGGGTTCACCAGCTCCGACAATCGATCCTGCACTTTCTTGTAAATGTTTTTGTAGCCAGCCTCGTGCAGATGGCGTTCGTAGAAATGGAGCATGCGCCCGATCATCTGCAGCAGGTGAAACACCACGGAGAAAAATCCACGCAATTGCTTGAGCATCCGGTTTCCGTAGCGGTAGCCGCCATGGATCACATAGGTATCGAAAGACGATTGAAGGTTGTGAACCACCATCTCCAGACGCCGGATTTCCACTTCATTGACCTTGGCCGGCACCAGTTGGTAGAGCTCCTCCGGGCTGTAGGGCTCATAAAAACCAAGGTGGTCCAGCTCCCGGGCAACAGAGAGAAATTCGCTGGCGATCTTGACGATGTTTTTTTTCTGGGCATCCCGGTTCTCGTCGTCAATGTCATACGGCAGCATCTGGCTGGTGGAGACTCCCGGGAAATCGGCCGGATCGAAACACTCATCCGGCACCGGAATCGACAGCCGTCGAGCCTCTTCAAGGACCACGGGGGCAATCTTCATCAGGGCGCTGGTGAGAAAATCGAGCGTCTTGTATCCCTCTTTGCGGAACTCTTCGTCGTCGGGCAGATCGTAGAACTGAAGCCGGTTGGAGATGTGCTTTTGAGAGTAGCCGCCGAGGCTCAGGTGCCTGACGGCTGCCGTCATCTCCCGATAGAAAAACCACTCCTTGCTGTTTTTGGCGCCGTGAAAATCGAGAAAATCTTCCAGGAGTTGGGAGGTGGAAATCAGCTTTGAGTAGAGCTTCTTGGTAAAGACATAGCGGGATCGGTCGAAATTGGCAATGTAGCTGCAACACTTGAGGTAGTCATAAGAAAAAATCCGAAGTTTTTCAGCAAAGGAAATTTCGCAGAAGCTCCGGTCTTCTTCCATGGCAATATCCACGCATTTCATTCCGTTCTCCTGCCGCATCCGCCCTTCCCTGCTCTGCGTTGCTGGGCGCCAAAAACCGGGGAAACGGCCAGCCGAAGCCGCACCGCCTGCGACCGAGGAGATGATACGGGTGTTTTACCCTAAAAGCAGCGGCATAGAGGGTGCGGCCGGAGCAGTCCGTAAGCCGAATTCTGTTCCCGGAGGGGGTTGCCCCGGCTCCGGGCGACGATCATTCATCTAGGGTCGACGGTTGCCCGCCGCCTCAAGCGACCTACCCGGGAGCTCGGACGGGCCATCCTCAAACGCTCCTCTATTTGGTCTTGCACCGGGTGGGGTTTGCCGAGCTTCCCCGGTCACCCGGGGAACTGGTGCGCTCTTACCGCACCGTTTCACCCTTGCTCCCGCGGAAAAACGCCCGAAGGCGCTGCTCTGCGGGGGCGGTCTGCTTTCTGTTGCACTTTCCTTCGCGTCACCGCGACTCCACGTTATGGAGCACCCTGCCCTGTGGTGTTCGGACTTTCCTCCGACCCCCTCGCGGTGGAGAGAGCCGGCGATCGTCTGTCCTACTCCGACCGCACCGCTGATCGATCATGCCTCGCCTTGTTCGGCTTTCTCTTCGCAGGCCACGGCCTCTGCTGAGATGCCGCTATCTTCGCTGGCCGGCTTCCAGTATAGAATTCTTTCACAAAATGGGCAGAATTTCAAGCTGTCGAAGCGCTGCAGTTCGTTGAACATCTGGGGGGGGATGTTCATATTGCAGCCCTGGCAGACTGACTGTACCACCGGTGCGATGGCCACGGCATAGCCCAGCGCCAGGATGCGATGGTACGTTCTCATCAAAGAGGGGTCCAGTCGGCCTGCGGTATCCTGCCTTTTTTTCTCCAATTCGGAAAGACGTTGCTGCTCCTCTGCCATTTCCTTTTCAATGGCGGCCCTGTCTTGTTTGATCTCTTCGGAAATCAGGGAAAGATCTTCTTTTTTCTTGGCCACAGCCGCCTCGATGGCATCGATCCGATCCATGATTTCCAGGGCACGGTCTTCGATGGCGGAGTTTTTCGCTTTTAGATCGTCGATCTCCTTGAGGGTCGCCTGGTACTCGCGGTTGGTTTTGACCGATCGCAGCCGTTCTTGGAGTTTCTTGATCCGCTCGGAATTGATCTTCAGATCTGCCTCGAAGCTGCGGTATTCTCTTTTCAGATCGGTCAGCGACTGTTCGTCGCCGGCAAGGGCGCTTCCCTGGGATTCGATTTCCTCGTCCAGGGCCTTCAGTTTGGCCGGCTTGGCCTCCAACCGCTTTTGAAGCTGGTATCGATCGGTTTCGATCGTCTGCAGTTCAATGAGGATATCGATCTGCTCCTTTGTAATGGACGCCATAACATCACCTACTTCCATCGTTGCATGGGTTCGCAGGGCGCCGGGGGCGTCCCGCTCGTTTCTGGTTACAATCGCCGAAACGGATCCTGCTCAGTCCGGCACTCTTCCACGGCCGCTGAAAATCCCCGCCGCTCGATCGCCTCTCTGAGACGCTCGGCCAGGGCACCGACCATGAGGTGTTCGGAGCCGAAGTGGCCGATATCGACGAGAGCTCGGCCGGCATTTTCCGCATCCCGGGCATCGTGGTAACGAAGATCTCCGGAAACAAACGCCTGGGCGTCGGAGGCAAAAAACGCGCTCATCAAAGACCCGCCGCTGCCTGTGCATACGGCCACCCGGGAAACGGCCAAGGACGGATCCCCGGCCATCCGCACCGTCAAAAGCCCCATCCGCCCCTTGATTTGTCGGACCAGGTCAGAAAGGCTCACGGGCAGGGGAAGATCTCCGATTCTGCCGAGGCCTGGCCGCTCCTCAGCGTGGGTGTCCAGGCTGGAAATGTTCTCGAGTCCGATCCTTTCGGCGAGCAGATCATTTAGCCCGCCCCGGGCGATGTCCAGGTTTGTGTGAACGGCCACCACGGCCATTTTATGCGCCAAGGCCGCCTCCACCGCCCGCCCTACCGGCGTTGCCGGATCGACCCGGCGAAGAGGGCGGAAAATCAACGGGTGATGGGTCACCAGCAAATCAGCGTTTTCCCGGCAGGCGGACAAGACCACCTCGGGCTGAGGATCGAGGGCAACCCGGATTTTTTTCACCGGCCAGTCCCGTGCGCCGACCTGCAGCCCCGAATTGTCCCATTCCTCGGCCAGCTCCGCCGGCGCAATCGTTTCCAGTATCTCGATCAGGTCCCCGACGGTGGCGTTCATTTCCTGCCCATCTCCTCAGGCCGACGGCGTTCTGCGGACGCAAAAAAAGGCGTGGTCTGCCCACGCCTTAGATGCTCTTTCCCGGTCGGGTTTCGCTTTTTGCCAGGCGCTTTGATTCGCACCTGAGATCTTCCATTCATCTCTTGGGGTTCCCTTCCGGTTTGGAGACGCTGCGTTGGCCGCCGCCTCCGACCGCATGATCATGAAGTGGGCCCACCTGGGATCGAACCAGGGACCTACCGGTTATGAGCCGGTGGCTCTGCCAGTTGAGCTATGGGCCCTCATGGGTAAGGCCGAAGTACCGGATCAGTAGCTGCCGTCGTTCTTTTTGTCAACTGTCTATAAAACTTTTCAGCTTCCGGCTCCGGGTCGGGTGGCGCAGTTTGCGCAGCGCCTTGGCTTCGATCTGTCGGATACGCTCCCGGGTGACGGCAAAGTCCTGCCCGACTTCTTCCAGCGTGTGGTCTGCCTTTTCTCCAATGCCGAAACGCATTCGCAGCACCTTTTCTTCGCGGGGCGTAAGGGTTGCAAGCACCTTTCGGGTCTGCTCGGCAAGATTGAAGCTCACCGCCGCATCCGATGGAAGCATGAATTTCTTGTCTTCGATGAAATCTCCCAGGTGGCTGTCTTCTTCTTCTCCGATGGGCGTCTCCAACGAGATCGGCTCCCGGGCGATTTTCAGGACCTTGCGCACTTTTTCCAGGGGGATCTCCATTTTTTCGGCGATCTCCTCCGGCGAAGGTTCCCGCCCCATTTCCTGAACCAGGTACCGCGAGGTACGAATCAGTTTGTTGATGGTTTCGATCATATGAACGGGAATCCGGATCGTCCGGGCCTGATCGGCAATCGCCCGTGTGATCGCCTGACGGATCCACCAGGTCGCGTACGTGCTGAACTTGTAGCCCCGCCGGTATTCGAACTTGTCCACAGCCTTCATCAGCCCGATGTTTCCCTCCTGGATCAAGTCGAGAAACTGCAGTCCGCGGTTGGTATATTTCTTGGCGATGCTCACCACCAGGCGAAGGTTGGCCTTGATCAATTCCCCTTTGGCGTTTTTGGCCCTCAAATGGCCGGTATCCACGTCTGCCATGATCCGCTTCAGCGACCGGTTTTTCGCTTTCAACCCGATCTCGCGCCCTGCGATGGCGTACTGGGTCTTTCTGAATTCAGAGTAAATGGACGCGATTTCTGCCACTTTCATCTTGCAGCGGGATCGGGCCCATTTGACGAACTTTTTTTCGCTGGTCGCTTCGGCCCGCATATCGGTCAGCGTGATGGACAGCCGCTCCGCACAGGCGGCCAACTTCTGGTTCATCTGATCGAACCATTCGATCTGGTCCCGGATCGTCTGTTCGATCTCTTCGATGACGCTGCCCTCCAACCGCCAGTCCTTGAGCAGGCTGAAAATCTTGTTGTTTCTGCGCGCGATGCTTCGCCGGATCCGCCGCTGTGCATCCGGCTGGAGCTTGGCGGTGAAAAGCTCTTCCCGAAGCGTTCGATTTTCCTCGTGAATGGCACGAATCTGGCGGATCGTGCTCAAAAAGCTTTCGATCTGAAACACCTCGTCGACATAGGTATCGCCTTCATCCAGATCCCTCAATACGTGCTTGGGACGCAGGGCGCCGTTTTCGATCTTCTCTCCGAGCAACAGAATCGCCTCGACGCCGGTGGTGGTTTCCAAAAGCGCCTTGAGCACCTCCTGCTCACCGGCTTCGATCTTTTTGGCGATCTCCACCTCCCCTTCACGGCTCAGGAGCGTGACCAGCCCCATCTCCCGAAGGTACATTTTCACCGGATCGGTGACGCTGCCGAAGTCCGCCACTGCGCTGGCGCCCGCCTTCCGCTCCCGGCTTTTCTTTTCTGCTTCGATCTCCTTTTTTTTCGTTTTATCAACGACATCGATGTTCATCTCGTCGAACATCATCAGCGTTTCGTCGATGGTTTCCGTGGAGGTCGCCTCCTCGGGAAGCACCTCGTTGACCTCCTCATAAGTTAGATATCCACGCTTTTTTCCCTTGGCGATCAGCGCCTTGAGGGCCTTCTCCTGGGGCGAATCTGCTTTCGCGGACGATTTCTTGGTTCTTTGCGCGGCCTTCTTTGCCATACGCTCCAACCTCCCGAATCTGGCGGCGTTCCGGTTTACAATGGTTATGGTTCGCGACGCTACTCCTTTTTGAGGAGCGCCATCTTCTCTTTTTCTCTGCGGACGGCCTGCTTGTATTTTTCGGCAAGCAGACGATCCAATGAAGCTTCGTCGCTTCCCTTTTCAGCGGCCAGGATCTCTTGCATCAGGTCATCCCGGCTCCGCCCCACTCCCCCCTTCAGCAGCTGGGCGATCAATTGAAGGCCGGATTTCCGGTTCCACGGTTCGTCTTCCATGGCCAAGGCCGCCACGGTATCCTCGCTTCCCTCGATCGCTTCGACGATCTCCGAGGCCCGGACCGGCCGGTCCCGCTGGGCGAGGACATAGGCTCCGATTCGGCGCAGCACCGAATCGGAGAAATGGTCCAGCACCTTCCGCTGATCGATATTGTCGAGGATGTCTGGAAACTGCAGCATCATCGCGACGATTTTCCGCTCCAGCCGGTTTTCAGCGTTTTTCCAGTCCGGGAGCTGCCGTTGCTCCGCCCTTTTTTTGAAGTCGTCGCTTCCGGCCGCCCGAATTTTCTCCAGCAGGGCCGATTCCTCGATGCCAAGACGCTCTGAAAGCTCCCGGATATAAAGGGCGCGTTTGACCGGATCGGCAAGCGCCGCCAGCGGAGAAGCCATTTCGGCTACGATTTTCACCTTGCCCTCCACCGAAAGCCCGTGCCTGTTTTTCGCCGAATCCATCAAAAAAGGAATCACGCTTTGGGCTTTCTCGGCCAGGGCGGCAAACCGGCTGCCGCCGTGTTCGCAGACAAAAGAATCCGGATCGTGGCCTGCTGGAAGAACTATAATCTGGGCATCCACATATTCCTTGTCAAATACCTGTATGCTCCGTTCGGCCGCTCGGATGCCCGCTTCGTCAGAATCATACACGAGCACGACCCGCCCTGCTTCACCGACGAAACCGCGCAGCATCCGGACATGATCGACGGTCAGGGAAGTCCCGAGGGTGGCCACGGCATTTTTGATTCCGCTCTGTTGCAGGCTGAGCACGTCAAAATAGCCCTCCACTACGAAAACGGTACCGGTCTGGCGGCAATGGTTTCGGGCCTGGTGGGCGCCGTAGAGCGAGCGACTTTTGTGGTAAACTGGGTTTTCAGGTGAATTCAAATACTTAGGAAGAGTATCGTCCAGTACCCGGCCGCCGAAGCCAATCACCCGCCCGCCGACGTCTTGAATGGGAAAGATGATCCGCTCCCGGAAGCGGTCATAATAGCCGTCCCCGCTTTTCCGCGGCACGATCAGTCCGGCCTTTTCCACCAGCGGCAGGGGCAGCCCGGTTTGCCGGGCGTGGGAGGCCAAATTGTCCCAGCCGGCCGGCGCAAAGCCGATCTGAAAATCTTCGAGCACCTCGGCCGGCATCTGGCGACGATGCAGATAGGCCATCGCCCGGTCACCGGTTCCCTTCCGATAAAGCGCTCCCCGGAAAAATTCAGCAGCCCTGAGGTTGATGGCCAGAATTTTTTCCCTCTCGCTGTACCGCCGCCGTTGCTCCGGAGACTGCCCCTGCACCGGCAGTTCGATGCCGTACTTTCCGGCCACGACCCGGACCGCTTCCGGAAATGACATTCCGTCGTGTTTCATCAAAAACGTAAAGACGTTTCCTCCGGCCCCGCAGCCGAAACAGTAGAAAATCTGCTTTTCACGGTTGACGCTGAAGGAGGGGGTTTTTTCGGCATGAAAAGGGCAGAGACCGAGAAAGTTCCTGCCCGACTTTTTGAGCACTACGGATTCGGAAATAATGTCTACGATATCCGCCGCCGTTCGGATTTCGGCGATTTTCTCTTCAGGGATGTAGCCGGTCAAAAAAGAGCACCCCCATGTTCGATTGATGACCTGATGGTCTGTCAAGAAAGGGGCCTAACGGGGATGAGGGTCGATCAAAGTTTCCAAGCGCACCGAAAACATCGCTCATCGGTCAAACAGCAAAATCGATCCGACCCAAAAAACTCGACAGATAAACTCATAGTTTTGTTCACAACCATTTCAATGTCAAGTAATATTTCCTACTTTCTTTCCTGCCGCAACGGCTATGGCCTCTCGCAGGTCAAGGCTGCCGCTGTAAAGCGCGCGGCCGGTGATCACGCCGACGACGCCGACCGCCTCCAGGGGCAGAAGCCGGCGGATGTCATCGATCGAGGAGACCCCCCCTGAGGCCACCACCGGAATCCGCACCGCTTCGGCCATCCGGCGGGTCTCATCGATGTTCGGGCCGGTCTGCATGCCATCTCTGTGAATGTCGGTGAAGTTGATGGCGGCCACACCGTCGTCCTGGAACCGGCGGGCCAGGTCCGCGGCCCTGATCGAGGTGGTTTCGGTCCAGCCTTCGATGGCCACCATGCCGTCCTTGGCATCGATTCCCACCACGATTTTCCCCGGAAATTCGCCGCAGGCCTCTTTGACCATTTTCGGATTTCGGATTGCCTCGGTTCCGATCACCAGCCGGTCTACCCCCATGTCGGCGTACATGGCAATGACCTCCAGGGAGCGAATGCCGCCGCCCACCTGGACGGGAACCTCGACCGATCCAAGGATGCTTCGGATCGAATCCAGATTGCAGGGGGTTTTTTCCACAGCACCGTCCAGGTCCACGACATGGAGCATTTCCGCCCCGTGGCCTGCCCAGCGGATCGCCATGGCCGCCGGGTCATCGGAAAACACCGTCTCTTGGTCCATGCGGCCCTGCAAAAGCCGCACACATCTGCCCTTTCGGATGTCTATCGCGGGAATCACAATCATATGCGGACTCGATATTTCGACGTCGTTTACGGAAAGTCGGCAAATGCGGCATCGAGCGCCTGTCGGGCCATGTCCGGCGCCGTCACCCAGCGCCCCTTTCGTTCGATAAACTTTCCGACCTGAAAAAGGTCCTCGCTCAGACTCAGCTGGGTGTCGTCCACACCGGCACTCCAAACGATGCGTCCCGCCGGTATTTGGATCAGGTGGAGATCAAAGGCCACCGAGGCCGGCGAATCGACGCCGTAGGCGGTTCCCACCCGATCTTTGAACCGGTACACAAAACCGGCAAGAACGGCATCGGCAGACAGCGCGCTGCCGATGTTGACGATCGCCTGCCGGTCCGGCACGAGGTCTTCGTTTTCGAGCGACATCTGGGACAAAACGGCCCGGGCCTGCCCCGGAGATATCACCGAAAATTCGTTGCGATCTTCAAGGGCTGCCACGACATAATCGGTCAAAAAAGATACGGCCTCGTCGGAGACCGGTCCGATGGGAAACACCTTTCCGGAAATCGGGGAACGCACCGCCGGCTCGGCCGGATACCGGGCGGCCATGTTTTGAAACGACAACACAAGAACGGATTCCGGAGCGGCGCCCCTGGCGGCATCCGATACCGTCACCCGGCTCTGACATGCTGTATGCCACGTCAGGAGGCACAGCGCAAAAAAAGCTGCCGCGGGGAAACTGCAGGCCCCGCGGCGAATGGAAAAACGCATGGCTTTCCTCATGCGGCGGGCTATAACGCCCCCTTGGTGGAGGGCGCACCGGTCCTTCTCGGATCGATTGCCGAGGCCTGGTCAAGCGCCCGCCCGGACGCCTTGAACATCGACTCGATGATGTGGTGCTCGTTTTCTCCGTAAAAAACGTTCAGATGCAGGTTCAGCCCGCCGCGGGACACCAGGGCACGGAAAAATTCCTTTGCCAGAAGCGTGTCGAAAGCGGCGCCCGGGACATGGCCGGAAGGAAGGGAAAACGCCAGAAAGGGCCGCCTTGACAGGTCCACCGTGACTGCGGTGAGCACTTCGTCCATGGGAACCACCGCGTGGCCGTAGCGCTGAATCCCGTTGCGGTCCCCCAATGCCTGGTCCAGGGCTTCGCCGAGAACCAGCCCGACATCTTCCACCGTGTGATGGAAGTCGACCTCCAGGTCTCCTTGGGCATCGACGGTAAGGTCGAATAGCCCATGGGCGGAAAACAGTGTCAGCATATGGTCAAAGAATCCGACCCCAGTGGAAACCTCGCTGATACCGGTTCCATCCAGGTTCAGCGAAATGCGGATTTCCGTCTCTTTGGTCGCCCGCTGTGCGGTAGCCGCTCTTTCCATGTCGTTTAAAGACCCTCCCGGCAGCCGCCGGCACCGGCCGCCGCCCCGAAAATACACGATAACCCTACAGAATCTTTTAAAATTCGTACAGACAAATCCGGAAAAAGTCAACGACGGAGAATGTTGGATACAAATTTCAACTTCTCCGGTGACAATCGGTCGCGACAGTCGGATATGGCCAACCGCGCCGATCATCCCTTGTTTTATCCTGCAGATTAAAAAAGCCGACTCGATCGAGTCGGCTTTTTTAATCTGTGGTGGAGATGAAGGGATTCGAACCCTCGACCTCGGCGTTGCGAACGCCGCGCTCTCCCAGCTGAGCTACATCCCCAGATAAATGCGCTCCGCGACAAATTCGCTCCGCGCATTTGTAGTATAAAAAACGATTGGGCTTGCCAAGTCGGAGTCTTGGAACTCAGATACCAAAGAGTGCATTTGATAACAGAATTGGAAGAGGCGGTCAAATAAAAAACCTTGCAAAATTCGATCGCAAATGTTGATTTTAAGGGTTCGACAGGTGATAAGTCAACTTTCGAGTTTCTTCTTCAGTGGAGCGAAATGGGTGATTTGATGGCGGTATACGCTGTCTGAGCGCCTTAGGATACATTACATCAGCGCCCGCTGAGCGATCCTTGATTGGCGCTGCTATTCAAACACCTCATCTTGACATGATGGAGAACCATAGATGAAGCTAAAAGACGCTTTCAAAACGTACACTGCCGACCAGGACAAAGTCCTGCCGCCGGAGGAAACGGTCCGGCGATTTCGCAGCCGTCTTGCCGAAATCGATCTGGACATTCTCGGCGAGACGCTTCGCATCGACAGCGGACGGCTGGACATTCCGGTGTTTTTCAGCACCTGCGGCAAAGATGCCCGGCAGGTCATCGGCACCAAAAAGCAAATGGGAAAAGGCGCCACACCGGCCCAGGCAGAAGCCAGCGCTGTCATGGAACTGGCCGAGCGCTTCAGCTTCTTTTCCTTTGCCAAAAACCCGGAAAATTTTCAGACCGCCACCCACCGTGAGATGAGCGCAGAAGCGATCGATTTTTCACGCATCGCCCTCTCCGTTCACGACCAAAGCCCCGACATTGCGCTCGCCCGGCGGGTATACGAGCAACTGCCGATGCGCTGGACCCGCGGCTTTTCCCTGACCCGGCAAACAGAGGTCATGATTCCCTTCGATTGGTTTTTCGCGATCAACGAGTTCAACGGTCCTTCGGCGGGAAACTGCGTCGAAGAGGCCCTCGCCCAGGGAATCTGCGAAATTGTGGAGCGCCATGTCTCTTCTTTGATCAGCCGCGGGCGGATCCCGGTTCCCCGCATCGACACCGCCTCGGTCACCGATCCGGCCGCGGTCGAGATGCTTGAAAAATATCGAAGCGCCGGCATCCGCCTCACTGCATCGGACTTTACCCTGGAAATGGGGATTCCCACCGTCGGGGTTCTCGCCTATGATCCGGCCACCTTCCCCGCGGCCAGTGAAATCGTCTGGACAGCCGGCACCACCGCAAACCCGGAAAAGGCCCTGAGCCGGGCGCTGACCGAAGCGGCCCAGCTGGCCGGTGATTTCAACTCCAGGTCCAATTACGTGGCCAGCGGGCTTCCCAAATTCAGCCGCCTTCAAGAGGCCGACTACATCACCCACGCTTCGACCACGGTCCGGATCGAGGATCTGCCCGACATTTCCGACGACAACATCCGACTGGAGGTAGATCGCTGCGTGGGGGCCCTGGCCGACCGGGATCTGGAGGTCATCGTCGTCGACACGACCCATCCCGTGCTCGGCATCCCTGCTTTTTACACCATCGTTGCCGGCTCCCACTTCAGAGAAAGAGCCCATCAGACCAGCGTGGGGATGTTCACGGCCAAGCTGATCGCCGAAAACTATCCTCCGGGGCAGGCCGCCGAAAAACTGGCGCAGATGGACGAGCTTCTTCCAGGAAAATATTATGTCAAGTTTCACCTCGGGGTGAGCCGCCTGAACGCGGGATCGCCCGAATCGGCCGCCGCCGATCTTTCCTCGGCCCTGGCCCTGGAGCCCACCGAAGAGGACCGGGCCACCATCTGTTCTTATCTGGGCGTCTGCTTCAAGGAAATGGGACGGTACCGGCAGGCCCTGGAAGTGCTGGAAAAAGGGCTTTCGATCGATCCAGCCCGCACCGACATCCTCAATCTGATGGGATTTTGCCGCTTCAAGCTCGGGGACCACGAAAAGGCGATCGAGCACTTCAAGACCTTGCTTGATCTGGACCCGAGCAGCGCCATCGATTATGCCAACATCGCCGTCAACTACCGGGAGATGGGAGATCCCCAAAAGGCCGTGGAATACTTCGAGCTGGCGCTGGCCCTGGACCCCACCATCGACTTTGCCCGGCAGGGGCTGGTGGCGCTCCTCCAGGGCTGAGTCAGGGCTCCCCCCCCGCAGATAAAGAATCCGTATCGTGCGGAAAAAAAACATAAAAATTTCCTTGGCCTCCGCCTTTTCTCCATCAACAGACCATGCGGGTTTTTGTCGTTACTCCTCCGCTGTAGCTGGCTTTCCGGCCCTCTCTTTAAATCCTCCGGTTCATTCTTATATTCAGCCCCACGGCAGGAAAATGCCGGCTGATGAACCATGGAAAGGAGAATCGATATGGAAAAAGAAACCTTTACGATACCGAATATTTCCTGCGGCCACTGCGTGATGGCCATCAAAAACGAGCTGGGCGAGATCGACGGCATCCAAGGCGTCGAAGGCAATGCCGATGGGAAAACCGTCACGGTGACATGGGAGGCGCCGGCGACCGAGGAAAAGATCCGCAGCACCCTTGCTGACATCAACTATCCGGCGCAATGAGGAAAAGGACGTGACATCCGAGCTTCTGCTTGCTGCGAAAACCGCCCTGGCTGCCGGCCGGGAGATCTTGAAAATCTACGAGAACGGTTTTTCCGTGGAAGAAAAAGCCGATGGTTCTCCCCTGACCCAGGCGGATCGATGCGCTCACGAGATTATCCAGGCGGCGCTTTCCGGCACCGGTCTTCCGCTGCTCAGTGAAGAGGGCCGGGACATCGCCTACGATCAGCGCAAAGGCTGGCAGCAGTTCTGGCTGGTCGATCCATTGGACGGCACCAAAGAATTCATCCATCGGCGCGGCGAGTTCACGGTCAACATCGCCTTGATCGAAAACGGCCGGCCGGTCATGGGCGTCGTCTACCTGCCGACGACGGGGGCGCTCTATGCCGCCGCCCGGGGACTCGGAGCCTGGCGCCTGGACCGGAAGCAGCTTTCGATTCTGGAAGCCTTGCCCGAGGATCTGCCGCTGGAAGGCGCCTGGGCCAAAATCACCGGTGAAGCCGGGCGCCTGCCCTCGGCCCGCCGGGCGCAACGCCCCTTTACGATCATCGGCAGCCGCTCCCACGGCACCGAAGCCGTCAGCGCCTATGTCCAGAGGCAGGAAAAGGAGCACGGTCTGGTCGATTTCATTTCAGCCGGAAGCTCCCTGAAGTTTTGCCGGGTGGCCGAAGGTGCGGCGGACGTCTATCCCCGGTTCGGCCCCACCATGGAATGGGACACCGCCGCAGGCCAGGCAGTGGCCGAAGCCGCAGGCGCAGAGGTGGTCGAGGCCGAGTCCGGCCGGCCCCTGGTCTACAACAAACCGGACCTGAAAAATCCATGGTTCATCGTTCGACGAAAAGATGGCAGTCCTCTGTTCGGGAAGCGGATATAAAACATGGACGATAAAAACATCCAAGACAGCAAGAACAGGTGGCGCCGAATCGAGCTTCCGGTTACCGGCATGACCTGCGCCAATTGCGCGGCCAATATCGAACGGGGGCTGAAAAAGCTCGACGGTGTGGCAAACGTGTCGGTCAATTTCGGCTCCGAGCGCGCCAGAGTGGATCTGGATGAAGGCAAGACCGGCATTTCAGAGGTGGTCGACCGGATTCAACGCTCCGGCTACGGCGTCGCCACCCAGCGCATCGAGCTGCCGATTACCGGCATGACCTGCGCCAACTGCTCGGCAAACGTCGAACGGGCGCTCAAGAAAAAAGTCCCCGGTGTAACAGACGCATCGGTCAACTTTGCCAGCGAACGGGCCACGGTCGACTTTATCCCTTCGGTTTCCGGCATCGACGATCTGGTGGCGGCGATTGAAAAAGCCGGCTACGGCGCTGTGGTGCCGGAAGAAAACGTCTCGGCCGAAGATGCCGAGCTTTCGGCCAGGCAGGCGGAGATCGCCGATCAAACCCGGAAGTTTATCGCCGGCGTGGTTTTCGCCCTGCCCCTGTTTTTGCTGAGCATGGCGCGGGACTTCGGATTGACCGGGCCCTGGAGCCACGCCGCCTGGGTGAACTGGCTCTTCTTTGCCCTGGCCACACCGGTACAGTTTTACACCGGATGGGACTACTACGTCGGCGGAATCAAGAGCCTTCGGAACAAAAGCGCGAACATGGACGTGCTGGTGGCCATGGGCTCTTCGGTGGCCTACGGCTATTCGGTCTGCGTACTGCTGTTTCCGGCGGTGGGAGACCACGTCTATTTCGAGACATCGGCGGTGATCATCACCCTGATCAAACTGGGCAAGATGCTCGAGGCAAGAACCAAGGGCCGTACCGGCGGCGCCATCCGAAAGCTGATGGGGCTTCGGCCCGACACCGCCGTGGTGATCGACGACGACGGAAACGAACAGGAGATCGCCCTGACCCGGGTGCAGCAGGGAGACCGGCTGCGGGTCCGCCCCGGCGAACGGATTCCGGTCGACGGACAAGTGCAAGAGGGCCGATCGGCGGTAGATGAATCGATGCTGACCGGAGAGCCGCTCCCGGTGGACAAGGGGCCCGGGGACAAAGTGGTGGGCGGCACCATCAACGGCCAGGGGCTGCTGCAGCTCACGGCCACGGCCGTCGGAAAAGACACCGCCCTTGCCCAGATCATCCGCCTGGTCCAGGAGGCCCAGGGAACGCGGCCGCCCATCCAGGCCCTGGCCGACCGAGTGGCGGCCTACTTCGTGCCGACGATCATCGCCGTGGCCGTCGCCACGTTTCTGATCTGGTGGGCCGTGGGTGGCCAGTTCGTGCCCGCGATGATCCGGCTGGTAGCCGTTCTGGTCATCGCCTGCCCCTGCGCCCTGGGTCTTGCCACCCCTACCGCCATCATGGCCGGCACCGGCAAGGGCGCCGAAAGCGGCATCCTGTTCAAGCGCGGCATAGCCCTGGAGATCGCCACCCGGCTCGACACGGTGATCCTGGACAAGACCGGAACGATCACCGAGGGAAAACCGGCCGTGGCGGATATCGTGCCCATCGAGTCGGCCGGACTCGACGAAACCTCGCTGCTTCGCATCGCCGCTTCGGCCGAGCAGGGTTCGGAGCATCCGTTGGGCAAGGCCATTGTCAACGCCGCAAAGGAGCGTGCCATCCGGCCGGAAAAGTTGTCGACGTTTTCAGCCGCCGGCGGCAGCGGGGTGGAGGCCCGGGTCGGAGAACACCATATTCGTGTCGGCAAGCCGGGATGGTTTGCCGAGCAAGGCATGGCGCTGGCCCCGGTGGCCGACGACATCGAGCGGCTTCAGTACGAGGGCAAGACCGTGATGGTCGTCGTTCGAGACGACGCCTTGTGCGGGCTGATCTCGGTTTCCGACCGGCTCAAGCCCGATTCGACCGATGCCATCGACCGGCTGCACCGCCAGGGCCTTTCCGTGGTCATGCTTACCGGCGACAATCCCCGCACCGCCCGGACCATCGCCGACCAGGTCAAGGTCGACGATGTCTACGCGGAGGTGCGTCCGGAGGAAAAATCGGCCAAGGTGAGGGAAATCCAGGAAGAAGGCCGGAAGGTGGCAATGGTCGGCGACGGGATCAACGATGCGCCGGCCCTGGCCCAGGCCGATGTGGGAATGGCCATCGGCACCGGAACCGATGTCGCCATCGAAAGCGCAGACGTGATTCTGTCCAGCGGCAGCCTTCTGGGCGTACCCCGGACCATGGACGTCAGCCGGGCCACCATGCGCACCATCCGGCAGAACCTGTTCTGGGCTTTTTTCTACAACGTGGCCCTGGTACCGGTGGCCGCCGGCGTGCTTCAACCCTTCGAAGGCGTTCCCGCGTTCCTGCGCCAGCTCCACCCCATCCTGGCCGCCCTGGCCATGGCCTTTTCGAGCCTCTCGGTGGTGACCAACAGCCTGCGGCTTTATGGGAAGAAGATTCGTTGATTCGTTGATTAGTTGATTGGTTGATTAGTTGATTGGGGAAATAGGGAAAAATAGCCCAGACAGCCACGCCTTATTTTTTTTGACCCATTAACGAATCAACCATTTGACCATTTGACCATTTAACCAATTGACCATTCAACCAAATTTTATCGCGCAGGGCGCGATAAAATCTCCCGGGCCAGGGCCGTGTAGTCTTCGGCTCCATAGCTGCCTCTCCGGTAGAAGACCACGGGCTTTCCCGCATCGGCACTGTCTGCGATGGTGGTGTTGGCCCGGATGACCGTGTCCAGAAGCAGCGGCCCGTAGCGCTCGTCTGCCTTGAGCTTTTCCAGAATCCGATGGCCCACCCGGGTGCGTTGATCGTAGAGGGTCGCCAGAATGCCGGTGATCGACAGGCCGTCGTTGATCTCCTGTCCCACGGCGTCGATGGTATCGAACAGTTCTCCAAGCGCCGCATAGGCGTAAGGATGGGTCTGGCAGGGAACCAACACCTCCCGGGCATAGGAAAAGACGTTGATAGTGAGAAGAGACAGGCTCGGCGGCGTGTCGCAGATGATGAAATCATAGCGGCCTTCCAATTCGGAAAGAGCGCTCTTTAAACGATCTTCCCGGCCGGCCACTTCGACAAGCTCGACCTCGGCGCCGGTCAGGTCGACATGGGACGGAATCAGGTCCAGTCCTTCCCAGCGAGTGCTGACCAGAACGTCGTTTACCGTTTTGCTCCCGTCGCCGGCCACCAGGTCGTAGATGGACCCTGCATCCGCATCCGGCTCCACGCCCAGCCCCCGGGTCGCGTTGAACTGCGGATCCATGTCGACGATGAGCACCTGTCTGCCTTCCTGCTGCAGCGCCGCCCCAAGATTGATGACCGTGACGGTTTTTCCCACCCCCCCTTTTTCGTTCGCCACTGCCAGTACACGGGTCTTTCGCTTCGCCATCTGCCCTGCCTCCTCCCTTCCGGCGGCAAATCCGAGACGGTTTGCCGGTAAAAAGCACACGCGCGGCGCGCTACCCCGTTGAAACCGACGCGGAAAGCTCCGGCTCCATGGCCGCTCGGAGTCTTTCGATTCGCTTTGTCGCGTCCCGGGCATCGGCCGCCAGCCGCCCCAGGATTTCGGCGGTCTTTTGCTGGATGTGCCGCTCCCGGCCGACCATTTCGGCCATCCGGTCCAGGTCCGACACATAGGCGCCAAATTCATCGAGAATTGTCTCATACAGGGCGTTGGAGGCCGCGTCGGTGAGACGAAACACATACTGGAACTTGATGTTTTCCCCGTAGTCCTTGAAATGAAACCGGAGAGACCGTTCGGTCTCCCGCTTGATCCGTCGCAGGCCGTCTCTGAGCGCCTGAACGCCCTCCTCCCTGGGACTGCTGATCGGTTTTTTCAGGATCTTCTTGAAGGCTTTGAGCACCGAGTAAAAACCGAACCGCATGACCGCCTCGGTGCGAATCCGGGCCGAGTAGCGCAGGTGCGCCACCGCCGGCGGCATCGAAAGGCCGGCCCGGTTTCGAATCGTTTCCATGTCGGGCATCTGAACGCTTTCCTGCCGCTCCTCTCCGACGTGGACGCCGAAGCGCTTTAGGGATCGGTCGTGCTCCGCCAATGCTTCTTGAATCATGGCATCGTAAGGCCGGGCCACCGACTGCAGAGAGCTCCGGATCCGGGCTTCGAGTCGGAGAATAAAGCCCACCACCTCCGGGTTGACCGTCTCGGCGAGATAGCCGTTTACGGCCTGACGGAAATCCTGGAACAGCAGGTACAGCGTCGGAGTGAATCCCGCCGATTCGAGATTTTTCTCGTAGTCCGCCAATGGGGGGGCGTAGCGATGAGCAAAATCGAAGACCCCGGGAAGAAGACTGCCGCGGGAGGGGTCGAAAAACCGGTCGAGCTCCCGGCGAAGCTCTGTCTTGAGTTTGCCCACGGAGCCGTCCAGGGTGCTTTTGATCATGGATCGGACCTGGTCCATCCGCTCCTGGTGAAGCCGAATCCGGTCCACGATTTGTGCAGCCCCGCTGGAGTCCTGGGACAGCAGATCCCGCCGCACCCGGAGCCATCTTCCCAGACCGTCTCCGATCACCCGCAGGCGCTCCAGGTTGTTGGACATGAACAAGGACATCCGCTCCGCCGTCAGCTTCCGCTTGAATTCCTCCTGGAAGCGCGCGGTTTCCTCATCGGAGAACCGGGTCAGCGCCGCTGCCTTTTCCCAGTGCTCCAGCCGGAGAGACTCCCGCTCGGAAAGTCTCCCCTGTTGGATCCGAAACAGGTTGTAAAGGGCCGAAAAACTAAACACATGCGGTTCGGGCCGGATCAGGGAGAGCTCATCTCTGACGTTTTCCACAAGCGCCTCGAGGTCTTCCAGGCTTTCGTGCTCGTCCAGGTCGCTGTTGACCACAAAGAGCATGTTGTCGAGAATCCCCATACGGCCGATGATCGACAGGAACTTGATGTCCGCCTGCCGCAGTCCGGTCCGGCTGCTGATGACGTAAATGATGAAATGGGTCCGCAGCAGGTAGTCCTGGATCATCGACAGATGGGCCGGATTCGGAGAATCGCTTCCCTGGCAGTCGGCAAGCTCCACATTGTCGTCCAGTCCTGCATCACCGATCTCCAGCTCGATGTCCTTCAGGTAGACGGCCATGAAATCGGCGCCGGCAAAGAGTCGATGCTCCGGGAAACGCTCTCCTTCGAAATCGTGGAGGACGGGCTCCGACCCGATGAGATGCTGAACCTCCGGATAGCCCTTGAGGTAGGAAAAGAGCAGCACGCTGTTGGCGTCACGGGAGTCGTTTTGAATCAGGCGCTCGACGCCGAGGGTAGAAAGGGCTTCCTGCAGCGCGGATCTGTCCTTTTCCCGCCGCATGTCGAAACCGCCGTCTTCGTCCGGGCGGTTGAGGGCCGGGAACAACACCATCGCCTCTTCGATATCGGCGTTGATTTCATCCCAGGACTTGAAATAGAGCCGCGCCCGCAGCCACCTTCCGGAGCGAATCCGGGTGACGATCGAAGTGACGACGCCGGCGCCGCGCTTGAGAAAATCGTCGCCCAGCAGCGAATTGACAAAAGTGCTCTTGCCGGACTTGATCGCGCCGACCACGGCCACGCGGATCACGTCTTCGGCAAGCTGCTGGCGGATGCCGGAAAGGGTTCGGCGCCAGTCTTCAAAGGACTGGACATCGAGCTCGGGCATCGAAGAAATGGTCTCGACGAGACTCTCTAGGTCTCGGTCGACCGCCAGCAGTTCGCTTTTCAGGTGATTGAAAGCATCCATCATCTGCGATCTCTACAATGGGTTCAAAAGATTGTCAAAAGCGTACCGCCGGTCGAAAGCCGCTGGAAATGTAAGGCCTCACCCACGAAATCTTGTAAAATCCGGGTCTTTGTGATACTTCTCGACCCATCCATCCTGCAAATCGCTGTACACAGGGATTTGCAGGGGGTTGGAACGCCGGAAGCCGCTTCAAAAGATGTGGGAACTTTGTCCAACAGGAGCCGAAACGTTCATGTCCGAAAAGAATCCGGAATGTCCCTTGTACAATCCCTTGAATTGCAAGGAATACCACAATCCGAAGCTCTGCGCCTTCGTTCGCAAAGACAGTGTCTGTCGAAAGAAGGCAAAGTCCCAAGCGTCCAAAGTCAAGGTCAAGGCCGCGGTCCAAGCCCCGCAGGGGTGATGCACCTGCCGGATAAGTGCTCGATGGCAGAGTTTCGGCGATGGTTCTCAGATCGAAGAAACCATCGTCGCCATAATTACGCCCACATGTATTACGCGTTTCCGGCGGTCCCGGAAAGCATGGAGGGGTCGACACCGAGGCGATTCATGGCTGCCTGCCACCGATCCTCCGAGGGAACGCTGAAGATGATGTCGTCATGAACCGGGCCGGTGAGCCAGGCATTTTGCCTCAGCTCCTCTTCCAGCTGTTCTTCTCCCCATCCGGCGCATCCCAGCGCCACCATGAATTTCCCGGGCCCCCTGCCTTCCGCGATCGCATCCAAGATATCTTTGGTGTTGCTCATGGCCAGGGTGGAGGTGATCATCAGGCACCCCTTCCATCCGAACGGAGGGCCGTGGAGGATAAATACCTCTCCGATGTGCACCGGGCCGCCGATGTAAACCGGTTCTGCCGCCGCAGGACCTTCCGCTTCGATCTGAAGCTCCTGGAAAATTTCACCGAGGGTAAGCGACTGGTGCATCCTGTTGACGATGAGGCCGACGGCGCCCTCCGGCGTGTGCTCGGAAATGCACGTCACGGTCTGGAAAAAGTTCGGATCCATCAGGCCGGGCATGGCCAACAAAAAGTGCCCCTTCAACGATGCTTCGTAACGCTCTTTCATTGTCCCTCCGGGGCGGTGTGCGAAGGCCCGAAAACCGTACCACCCTATCGCCGTTTTGCGCGCATTGTCAAGACGGCAAACCCCGGCCGGCCGCGCAATGGAGTTGACATTTGCCATAGGACCCCTTATCACGGTGGTCCGTTGCCTGCCGAAGACAGCGGTCGCACATCTTGATCCAAGGAGAATCTTCAGATGAGCAACACCCACGTGGAGACCATCGCGGCAGAGCTGTACCTGAACGAGTCTCAGGTGTCAGCGGTGGCCGATCTTCTCGATGACGGGGCGACGATTCCTTTTATCGCCCGCTACCGCAAGGAAGCCACCGGCAGCCTGGACGAGGTCGCCGTCACCCGCATCCGGGACCGGCTCCGCCAAGTCCGGGAGCTCGAGTCCAGGAAGAAGGCCGTTTTAAAATCCCTTCAAGAGCACGGCCACCTGACAGAAGAACTCGAGGCACAGGTGCTTGCCGCCGCCAGTTTGGCCGAACTCGAAGACCTCTATCTTCCGTTTCGGCCCAAAAGGCGCACCCGGGCTTCCATCGCCCGGGAGAAGGGCCTCGAGCCGCTGGCTGAAGCCATTTTCGCACAAAGCGGGACGGATCCGGAGACCGCGGCCGCCGCCTTCGTCGATCCGGAGCAAAAGGTTCCCACGATCCAGGAAGCACTGGCCGGTGCCCGGGACATCATCGCCGAATGGATCAACGAAGACGCCGAAGCCCGGTCGCTGATGCGCCGCCTGTTCACGGAAAAGGGAATTCTCAGCAGCCGGGTGGCGGCCGGCAAAGAGACCGACGGCGCCAAATACCGGGATTACTTCGACTGGTCCGAACCGCTCAAAGACGCCCCCTCCCATCGCGTGCTGGCCATGCGCCGAGCAGAGCGCGAAGACATACTGACCCTGTCGATCGCGCCGCCGGAAGACGAAGCACTGAATCTGTTGCGGAGCCGATTTGTCAAAGGCGGCGGCGCCGACGCCGCGCAGGTGGCCGAAGCAGCGGCCGACAGCTATCGGCGTCTGATTTCCCGCTCCATGGAAACCGAGATGAGACTGTCTGCCAAGGACAGGGCCGATGCCGAAGCGATCCGCATTTTTGCCGAAAATCTCCGGGAATTGCTCCTGGCCCCGCCGCTGGGTCCCCGCCGGGTCATGGGAATCGACCCGGGGTTTCGAACCGGATGCAAGCTCATTTGCCTCGACCGACAGGGAAAGCTCCTGCACTACGAAACGGTATTTCTTCACCGTTCCGAGAGACAGGACCAAGAGGCGGCCCGCCGCATCGCCGAACTTTGCAGCGACTACGGGATCGAAGCCGTGGCCGTGGGAAACGGCACCGCCGGCCGGGAAACCGAGGCGCTGGTCCGCGGAATTGCTTTTTCAAGTCCGCTTCCGGTCATGCTCGTCAATGAAAGCGGGGCCTCGGTCTACTCGGCCTCAGAAGCGGCCCGAGAAGAGTTTCCGGAGCTGGACCTGACGATCCGCGGGGCGATATCCATCGGACGGCGGCTGATGGATCCGCTGGCGGAACTGGTCAAAATCGACCCCAAATCCATCGGCGTCGGACAGTACCAGCATGACGTCGATCCGACCTCGCTGCGGGAGGCGCTCGATGATGTCGTGGTCAGCTG
The DNA here is from genome assembly GCA_021737185.1 of Desulfobacterales bacterium. GTDB lineage: Bacteria > Desulfobacterota > Desulfobacteria > Desulfobacterales > CAFBRK01 > JAIPEL01. The sequence continues at coordinate 42,411 of JAIPEL010000003.1, forward strand.
CGTCAACGCCGTTGGGGTCGATGTCAACCGCGCCAGCGCCCAATTGCTGACATACGTCTCGGGACTCGGTCCCCAGCTTGCCAAAAACATCGTGGCCTATCGGGACGAACACAGATCTTTCCCGAGCCGGGCGACGCTGCGCAAGGTCCCGAGGCTCGGGCCAAAGGCCTTCGAACAGTGCGCCGGTTTTTTGCGGATCCGAGGCGGAGAAAACCCGCTTGACGCGAGCGCCGTGCACCCGGAAAGCTACCCGGTGGTCCAGGCCATGGCAGACGATCTTGCGTGCACCGTATCGGAGCTGATGGCAGACGCGGATCTTCGCAAAAAAATCGACATGAACCGGTATGCCGGAGACGGCGTCGGCCTGCCGACCCTGCGAGACATTTTGCAGGAGCTTTCCAAGCCCGGAAGGGATCCGCGGCAGGAATTCGAAACCGTCTCGTTTGCAGACGGCATCGACAAGCTCGAAGACCTGCAGCCGGGAATGCGCCTTGCCGGAGTGGTGACCAACGTCACCGCCTTTGGCGCCTTTGTCGATGTGGGCGTCCACCAGGACGGCCTGGTTCACATCAGCCAACTGGCCGACCGGTTCGTCCGAAACCCGGCCGAGGTGGTCCGGGTCCAGCAGCGGGTAACAGTGACCGTGCTCGACGTCGACCTGGAACGGAGGAGAATCTCTCTTTCCATGAAAAAAAATCCGGACCAGGTCGAGCGGCGGACGCCTCCGGCCGAAAGCCGGCCCCGCAAAAAAAGCGCAGACCGGAAGAAGAACAACGGAAACGGAAAAAAGCAACGGACGCCGTTTCACAATCCGTTTGCCGAACTGTTGGGTAAAAAAGATAATGCCTAAAATGCCTGAAATGAGCTAAAATGCCTAAATTGATCGAGGTCTTTCGTCCCTCTCATTTGCTTGCATGCGCGGGAGATTACTTGCCTTGAAATGCCCCGAATCCGCCAGTATCCATCTATTTTAGGCATTCTAGGCATTTTAGCTCATTTTAGGCATTCGCCCTGTAACGGTGTCGAATACAGCCAGAATCGCGTTTTCCGAACTTGCAAAATAGTCAAGGAGTTTTGTATGCGCGCCGTGGCCCAGCGAGTCAGCAGCGCGTCGGTGATCGTGGAAGATGAGACGGTGGGCCGGATCGGCCAGGGACTGGTTGTGCTTCTGGCGGTGGGTCGAGGTGACGACGCAGAAGCCGCGGACTGGCTTTCGGAAAAAATCGCCCATCTTCGGATCTTTGAAGACGACGACGGAAAAATGAACCGATCGGTCCTCGACGTCGGCGGACAGGTGCTGGTCATCTCCCAGTTCACCCTGTTCGGCGACTGCCGCAAAGGCAGAAGACCCTCGTATCAACAGGCCGCTGATCCAACTATGGCACGGGATCTGTACCGGGAATTTGCCGCCGCCCTCAGAAAATGGGGTCTTATCGTCGAAACCGGCCGGTTCGGCGCCAAAATGGCCGTATCCCTGGTCAACGATGGACCGGTCACCCTCATTGTAGAATCGCCTTGACCATAGCGCCAAGGGGGCCTTTTCTGTTTTACGACGCTAAAAAATCATGGATTGCCACGCTTCCCATGATCGCCGCCGCCCTTTTTTTCTGGACGGCAGCGCCGGCGGCCGACGCGGCCGCACCCGACCGTGTCCGGCTTGCCCGAGCCGCGGCACTGGTGGGACCGAGGGACGCATTGGTTCTGGCCGGCCCCGATGGAAGTATTCTTTTGGCAAAGCACACCGAAACCCCCCGCATTCCTGCATCGACCCTAAAGCTGCTCACCGCCTTGGCCGGATTCGAGATTCTGGGAGAATCGTACCGCTTTCCCACCGACTTTTTCCTCGATCCCGAGGGCAATCTGAAAATCAAGGGATACGGCGATCCGATGCTCGTATCCGAAGCCGTTGCGGCCATCGCGTCGGAGGTGGCCGCAGCGCTGCCCGGGAAAAAGACCGTGGGCGACCTGGTTCTCGACGACGCTTTCTTTGCCCAGCCGCTTACGATCCCCGGCGTAAGCGACTCTTTCGAGCCTTACGACGCCCCAAACGGCGCGCTGTGCGTCAATTTCAACACGGTTTTTTTCAAGACGGCTCCCGACGGCCGCCTGGTCAGCGCAGAGCCTCAGACGCCCCTGCTTCCCCTGGCGATCCAAAAAATCCAGAGCGCCGGAATGACCCGGGGCCGGATCGTGCTCGCCGACGGCAACCGCGAAGGGCTCCGGTATGCCGGTTATCTTTTCGCCTATTTTCTGAAAAAAGCGGGCGTGACGGTGCAGGGCCGGGTTCGCTTCGGCCGGGTCGAACCGGACCGGGACCGCCGCCTCCACCGACATCGCTCTGCTTTTGCCTTGACGGCCGTGGTCGAACGGCTGATGACCCATTCCAACAACTTTACGGCCAATCAGATCCTGATCGCGGCCGGCGCCAAACGCTACGGTCCGCCCGGCACCCTCGAAAAAGGGGTTCGGGCCCTTGCGGCATTTGCCGAGGAGAAGCTGGGGATTCGCGGTCTGAAATTGACCGAGGGTTCCGGCATTTCGCGTCAAAACCGGATCACGGCCCAAGGGCTGCTGGCCGTTCTTGATTCCTTCGTCCCCTACCGCCATCTGATCGTCGAAGAAAATCGCATCCGCACAAAGACCGGCACCCTGGCAGGGATTCAAACCCGGGCAGGCTATATCGAAGCCGCTTCCGGTCTCTATCGGTTCGTCATCCTGATCAACACCCGGGGCCGATCCGCAGATCGAATCCTGCAAGAGATTTCCGCCGCCCTGCCGTAAACACCAGAAATTCGAAATCCGAAATCCGAATTTTCCTTTTTTCGTCATTCCCGCGAAAGCGGGAATCCAGTAATTTATAGAACTTCTGGATGTCGGATCAAAAAAGCTTGCCCCGGACTCGATCCGGGGTCCGGCAGGACGCTTCGGGTACTTTTTACGATTTCATCAATATTTGAATTTTGAATTTGCCCTTCGATCCCGCCTCGGCGGGACTCCCTTCGACTGCGCTCAGGACAAGCAGGATGGTGAGCCTGCCTGCAGCGAGCTTGTCGAATCTGTCAAACCGTTTCGGATTTCGTGCTACGGATTTCGAATTTAACGCTATGGGAAAGATAGCAAGCCGGGATATCGGCTATCTTGGAGGAGTCGGTTCGCTGGTGATGTGGGCGTAGGCGCTGTGGTTGTGGATGGATTCGAAATTTTCCGCGCTCACGGAAAACCACGTGATATTGGCGTCGGATTTGAGGCTGACGGCGACATCGCGGACGATGTCTTCGACAAACTTGGGGTTGTTGTACCCCCGCTCTGTGACCTGCTTTTCATCCACCCGTTTGAGCACCGAAAATACGTCGCAGGAAGCGGAATGCTCCACCAATTCGATCATGTCCTCGAGCCAGACGAACTTGCGGAAACGGACGGCCAGGCGCACCTCTCCGCGCTGGTTGTGGGCGCCCGCATCGCTGATCTCCTTGGAACAGGGACAGACAGAAGTGATCGGCACGATCACCTCCGACACCAGGTCCGTCTTTCCTTCCGGATCGCTGGAGCCGATCAGACGACAAGTGTAGTCCATCAATCCCGGGGCGAAGCTGATCGGAGCGTTTTTTTCAATGAAGTAGGGAAAGGTGATCTCCACGTGGGCAGAGGCCGCGTTGAGATGCTTTTTCATCTCCTCTAAAATTTCCGAAAATTTCTTCAAGGAGATTTCAGGACGAAACAGATGCAGCAGCTCCACAAACCGGCTCATGTGGGTCCCCCGGTTCTTGTGGGGAAGATCCACGTACATGTTGATGTTGGCCACGGTGTTCTGGGTGTGATTGCGCCGGTCCAGGACGGTGATCGGATAGCGGATGTTTTTGATGCCGACTTTGTCGATCGGAATGTGGCGGTAATCTCGTTCGTTCTGGATGTCTCTCATGGTGAGGTCGAAGCCGTTTCTCACAACGCCTCCTTACGATCACAGCAGGTATTCGGGCCTGACATGGCGCATGGCGCGGAAAATATTGCCGCGGATCTTGCGGTTGCTCCGATACAGGCCCCGGAGCATCTCCTTGACCTCGCGGCGCTTGGAAGCAGCGGCGCTCGGGCACGGATTTCCAAAAGCCGGGAAATCGAGCGTCCGGGCCATCCGTCCGATGAGCTGCTCGCCGGCAAACGCCAGCGGCCGAATCACTTTGAACCGGCCCTTGAAAAACGGCTGAACCGGTTTCATGGTGCTCATCTCCCCTGCGTAGAACATATTCAAGAACAGGGTTTCGATGATATCGTCCTGGTGGTGGCCGAGGGCAATTTTCCCGCATCCAAGTTCATCGGCGACCTCGAACAGCCGCTGACGCCGGCGCCGCGAGCAGAGAAAACAAGGATTTTCCCTGTTTTCCGGACCGTGGGCCCGGATACCGAAGTCGGTCTGTTCGACCCGCAGCTCGGCGCCGCACCGGCGGGCGAAAACGGCCAGGGGTTCTGCGATGCCGCCGGCGAATCCCGGGTCGATATACACCGGATAAAGCTCGTATGCAACAGGCACCCGCAGGCGTCTTTCGGCAAGAATCCAGGTGAGCACCATGCTGTCCTTGCCGCCGGAAAGCCCCACAAGGATCTTATCCCCGTCGGAGATCATATCGTAGGCATGGATCGCCCGGCCGACGGCCCGGTTCAGGTTCCGGTATGTGCTGCTGATGTTGGCCAATGCAAAAGCTCCGGAAGCCGGCAGGCAGCGGCTGCCATGGGCTGCCGCAAAAAGAGCAAAGCGTGCAGCGGAGGATCGGCGTTAGGCTTCGGCCTCTTCAGATTCGGGGCTTTCCGTGTGAAGACGAATCTTTCCGGCGGCGATTTCTCTCAAAGAGACCACGATATCTTCATTTTTGGGGGCGCTGACCAGATACTCGGAACCCTCCCGAATCTGACGAACCCGGCGGGCGGCCATGTGGACCAGCAAGAACCGGTTGGAAACCCGCTTGAGACAATCTTCGATCGTAATCCGTGCCACGGCTGTCCTCCTTAGACGGCCGAACCGCCGTCAAAAGGTAAATGGTTGTTTTCATGTCAAAAAAGCGCCCGACCCGTGCCGCCGTCTCCAACGGCGCGCTCGACACCAGAAGTGGTTTTAAAACCTCGAATCGCGCCGAAGGTCAAGGCGCGGACCGTCGAAAAAGCGGAGCATACACGGGAGTATGTGAGCATTTTTCGGCGGCCCGCAATGCAGAGATTCGGTGCGAGATGGGGTTTTGAAACCACTTCTAGAGTATTTCCACCAGTTCATATACCCGCTTTCCGCCGGGCACCTGAATGGTGATCTCGTCGCCGGTCTTTTTCCCGATCAAAGACCGGCCCAGCGGCGAGGCCACCGAAATCCGCCCCTTTCCGATATCCGACTCGTCCGGGCCCACCAACTGGTACTCTAGGTTTTCACCGGTATCGATATTCTCGACCAGCACCCGGCTTCCGAACACGGCTCGATCCTTGGGCAGCGTGCCGGGATCGATGATGTCGGCGTTGGCCAGTTTGAATTCAAGTTCGCTGACACGGCCCTCGATAAAGCTCTGGCGATCTTTGGCCGCCTCGAATTCGGCATTTTCGGACAGGTCTCCGTGGCCCCGGGCCTCTTCGATGGCCTGGATGTTCTGAGGCCGTTCCACGCTCTTGAGCCGTTCCAGCTCCTTTTTCAGGGCTTCGTATCCATCCCTGGTAATCGGTACGCGTTCCACGATTCATCGGCTCCTTATCTTTTCGGCGGTGTCCGCCGATTCGATCGTTTCGATATGCTGAACCACCAGATCGCCGACCTCGGAGGTGCTGTATCCCATCCGGCCGGCGGAGAGACTCTTCAGATCGTGTTTGAGTACTTTGATCACTCCGGCTTCGATCATGGCCGCCGCCCTGTCTTCGCCCAGGGTCTCCAGCAGCAGCTGGGCCGCTGAGATGGCCGCAATCGGGTTGATGACGCCCTTGCCGGTGTACTTGGGCGCCGACCCGCCGATGGGCTCGAACATGGAAACCCCGGCAGGGTTGATGTTGCCGCCTGCGGCAACCCCCATGCCGCCCTGGATCATGGCGGCAAGATCGGTAATGATATCGCCGAACATGTTGTCGGTGACGATCACGTCGAACCATTCCGGATTCTTGACCATCCACATGCAGATGGCGTCCACGTGGGCATAGTCGGTTTCGATGTCCGGGTACTCGGCGGCGACCTCGGCAAAGGTCCGTTCCCAGAGGTCGAACGCGTAAGTCAGCACATTGGTCTTGCCGCAAAGGGTCAACTTCTTTTTCTGATTTCGCTTCCGGCAGTACTCGAAGGCGAAGCGAATGCAGCGCTCCACCCCTTTGCGGGTGTTGATCGATTCTTGAACCGCCACCTCGTCGGCGGTTCCCCGCTTCAGCCAGCCTCCGGCCCCGGCGTAGAGGCCTTCGGTGTTTTCCCGGACAACAACAAAGTCGATGTCTTTAGGGGTCTTGCCCTTCAGCGGCGTCTCTACGCCCTCATAGAGCTTCACCGGCCTGAGGTTCACGTACAGGTCCAGATGAAACCGGAGCGCAAGGAGAATCCCTTTTTCCAGAATGCCGGGTTTGACCTCCGGATGTCCGATGGCGCCAAGGTAGATGGCATCTGCAGCCGCCAGCGAAGCCAGCGCATCTTCCGGCAGCGTTTCGCCGGTTTCCCGATAATGCGCTCCTCCGAAGGGATATTCGGTCAATGAAAGTGCAAACCCGCACTGCTTGGCCGCCTGTTGAAGGACCTTGATCCCCTCGGCCACGACTTCAGGCCCGGTTCCGTCCCCCGGGATCACCGCGATCTGATACTGTTTTTTCGTGTCCATATCACCATTTGCCGGATCTTTCCGTCAAGTCCGCCCCGGCAAAGCGAGCCATGACTGATGAACATGCGATTCTCACATCGCGGGATCGTAAAAGCGATCCCGGCCCGATGCCTACGATCGCGCTTGGTGCACTGCCCCGGTTTTGATTCAGGGAAAATAGCCGATAATCGAGGTGCCCGCCTGGACTTTCTGCCCCTTCCGAACCGCACTTTCAACCTCCGGCGGAAGATAGACATCGAGCCTGGATCCGAAGCAGATCAGGCCGAATCGCCTGCCCCGCGATACCGAATCTCCCGGCAGAATGCGGCAGATGATCCGCCGGGCGACAAGCCCTGCGATCTGAACGGTGGTAAACCTTTGCCCGTCTTCGGTCTCCATGAACACGGCGTTGCGTTCGTTTTCCGCCGAGGCCTTGTCCAGGTTCGCACTGAAAAATCGGCCGGGATGATATTCGATTCGGCGAACCGTCGCCGAGGCCGGAATCCGGTTTATATGTACGTTGAAAATCGACATAAAAATGCTGATTTTCAAGCATTTTCCTTCGTAAAACCCGCCGCCGTCCTCTATGATCTCGGCAGCCAGAACCCGTCCGTCTGCCGGCGATACCACCACCTTTTCATCCCGGGGCACCACCCGGTCCGGATCCCGGAAAAAGAACCCCAGAAACACGGCGGCCGCAAGTCCAATCAGTGCCGGAATCGTCAGCTCAAGAAGAGCAAGGACAAGCGTGATAAATGCGGCCGCGGCAAGAATCGGCACGCCTTCGGCGGCAAGCGGCAGGGTCGTAAACCGCTGCGTCTCAGGCCATTGGTATTTTGAATCGCTTTTTTCCGGTCCCATCAGCCCCCTGCCCTTTAAAACACCCAAATCGAATTTATTTACAAGAACCGACTCTTCTTGTCAAGCTGAACCCAACGAGAGCTCGGCATCGGATTTTCGGATGTACAGCGGGACGAGATCGTTGCCGGCCTCGTCTGTAAGGAGTGCCATGCGCTGCAAGCCGATTCGGGCGACAGTGGCGGCCCGGATCTGGTGATCCGCCTCCGGTGCAAAGCGAGCCAGAGGCCCGAGCCGCTCCTGGATCCGCTGCCGGTACAACAGCGCCCCGTCTCCGATCAGCACGCAGGGCTCTTTGATGAGTGCCGCCACCTGATCCGGGCCGGCAACAAAGGGCTCTTGGACCTGCCGGATCGCTCCCTGCCCATCGGACCGATAGATGCCGCAGTAGACTTCCTGTTTTCGGGCATCGACCAGACAGCAGCGCAGTCCCGCCGATTCCGGAGTCTGCAGCGCCAGGGCGTCGAGGCTGGAAACCCCCACCAGAGGGATACCCAGTGCCGCAGAGAGCCCCTTTGCCGTAGCCATCCCGATGCGAATTCCCGTGAAGCTTCCCGGGCCCCGGGTGACGGCAAGCGCGTCGACATTGGAAAGCGCCGCTTGGCACTTTCCCAAAAGGTCGTCGACCATGGTCATCAGATGCCGCGAATGGGTTTCACCGCCATGCCGCCGAAGCTCCCCCATCACCCGCTCGTCTTGGACCAGGGCCACGCTGCAGCTGGGGGTCGCGGTATCGAGTGCGAGCAGAATCACTTTCCGGTCTTCTTGCGCCGCTTCGATTTTCGCGGTGGAAACGACTCCAACGCCGCGGGGAGCACTTCATCCATGTGCCGAACCGGCACGAAACGAATCTTCCGGCGGACGTTTTTCGGAAGCTCCACAAGCTCTTTTCGGTTTTTATCCGGCAACAGGATGGTTCGGATTCCGGCCCGAAGCGCCCCGAGGGACTTTTCCTTCAAACCACCGATGGGAAGGACCCGCCCTCTCAAGGAGATCTCCCCGGTCATGGCCACATCCGTGCAGACCGGCGTCCGGCAAACCACAGACGCCAGAGCCGTGGCCATGGCAACCCCCGCCGACGGGCCGTCCTTGGGAATGGCCCCGGCCGGCACGTGGATGTGCACGTCCAGGTTTTCAAAAAAATTCTCTTTGGCGCCGAACAGGGAAAGATTGCCCCTTACATAGCTCAGGGCGGCACGGGCCGATTCCTGCATGATTTCCCCGAGCTGGCCGGTAATGATCAGTTCTCCCTTGCCGCTGATCAGAGAAGCCTCCACATAAAGAACCTCCCCACCGGCCTGGGTCCAGGCCAGCCCCGTGGCCAAGCCGATCTGGCTTTCTTCCTTATCCATCTCCGGCTGATATTTGGCGATCCCCAGGTAGGTGTGAAGATTTGCCCGGGTCACCTGAAACGGTCCTTTTTTCTTTTCGGCCACCTTCCGGGCGATTTTCCGGCAGATGCTGCCGATCTCCCGCTCCAGGTTCCGCACCCCAGCCTCTGCGGTGTACTCGGTGATGATCTGCGCCAGGGCGCCGTCGCTGATCCGGACCTGCCCGCTTTTCAGGCCGTTTTCCTTCATCTGGCGGGGGATCAGGTGCCGCCGGGCGATGTGGCTTTTTTCCTCTTCAGTGTACCCCGCCAGGGAAATCACCTCCATGCGGTCCAGCAGCGCCGAGGGGATGGTGTCGGTATAGTTTGCCGTCAGGATGAACATCACGTTGGACAGGTCAAACGGCAGATTCAGATAATGGTCGCTGAAGGCGGCGTTTTGTTCGGGATCCAGGGCCTCCAACAAGGCAGAAGACGGATCGCCCCTGAAATCTGCCCCGAGCTTGTCGATCTCATCCATCATGAACACCGGGTTGTTAACGCCGCACTGTTTCAACCCTTGGAGAATCCGCCCAGGCATGGCGCCGATGTAGGTGCGCCGATGCCCCCGAATCTCGGCTTCGTCCCGAATCCCCCCCAACGAAATCCGGATAAACCGACGCCGGATCGCTTTGGCGATCGCCTGCCCCAGGGAGGTTTTGCCCACTCCCGGCGGACCGACAAAGCAAAGAATCGGTCCTTTCATGTTCGGGTTGAGCTTTCGAACGCTGAGGTACTCCAGAATCCGGTCCTTGATCTTTTCCAGACCGTAATGGTCTTTGTCCAGCACCTTCTTGGCCGCCGGGATGTCGATCATTTCCCGGCTGGATTTGCTCCATGGCATCTCCACGATCCAGTCGAGGTAGTTGCGAACCACCGACGCCTCAGCTGAATCCGGATGCATCTGCTCCATGCGCCGGAGCTGTTTTTCGGCTTCCTCCCTGGCCGGCCCGGGAATTCGTGCCTTCTTGATCCGCTTGCGGTAGTCTTCGATCTCCTGGGTCTTTTCGTCCTGCTCGCCCAGCTCCCGATGAATCGCCCGAACCTGCTCCCGGAGAAAGTAGTCTCGCTGACTTTTGGAAATCTCATCCTTGACGTCGGACTGGATTTTGGCCTGCATGGCCGAAAGCTCCAGCTCCCGGTGGAGAAAATCGTTGACCCGCCTTAGCCTCTCCACGGGATTGTCCAGTTCCAAAAGCTCCTGGGCCTCCTCGATCTTTAGCTTCAGATTGGAGGCCACCAGGTCTGCGAGCTTTCCCGGCTCTTCGATGTTGTCCAGGATGTTGCTGACGTCGCTGGAATACTCCCCCCTCAGGGAGAGAATTTTTTCAGACTGCTCGCGGACGTTTCGCATCAGCGCTTCGACTTCGATGTCGAGCGGCTCGTTCTCCGGCTCGGGGACGAGTTCGATCCGCACCCGGTAAAATGATTTTTTCCGCACGTAGCGGGAGATTCTGGCTTTGGAGATCCCCTGTACCAGGGCTTTGACCCGGCCGTCGGGAAGCTTGAGCATCCGAAGGATTCGTCCCACCGTGCCGACCGCATAAATCTCTTCCGGAGACGGGTTTTCGACCACCGGGTCGCGCTGGGTCGCCAGCAAAATGAACCGGTCCTGGGTCAACGATTCTTCGACGGCCAGAATCGACCGTTTCCTGCCGACAAACAGCGGCAGGAGCATATCGGTAAAAATCACCACGTCGCGCACCGGAAGCAAAGGAAGAATCCGCGGGATTTCGCCCTCTCCTTCCTCGTCGTCGATGAGGCTGATCAGATCGTCCTTGTCGGTTTCCGCCATAGCAGGTCCTTGCTTTCCTCCTGGTTGGATTTGAAGCCCTTTGTCGATCGGCTTCGTTTACGGTACTGATAATATAAAAACAGAAGCGATCATTACAACATCCGTATTGATTTTTCTATACCTTGCCGGTATGAATTGTTCCTCAAGTCAGAACTCAACTTTCGGGTTTCGTCTCCAGTGGAGCAAATTATCCATTTCGCGGCATCATGAATCCCGAAAGTTGAGTCAGAAGCCTTGCACTGCGGCTGCCTCGGTGGGCCTCTTTATCCGAACCCATGCTGGACTGTGATCCATGCTCCTTTTGCTCTACGTGTTCATCCTCGGCCTCTGCATTGGAAGCTTCATGAACGTCTGCATCTACCGGCTTCCGGCAGGTCGGTCCATCGTCCGGCCGGCATCGGCATGCCCGGCATGCGAAACCCCCATTCGCGCCTACGACAACATTCCGCTCCTGAGCTATTTATGGCTCAGGGGAAAATGCCGCCGCTGCGGCGCCCGCATCTCGGTGCGGTATCCGCTGATCGAACTTCTGGCGGGGCTCACCGCACTTGCCGCCTATTTCAAATTCGGCCTCAGCTTCCAAGCCGGGGCGTCTTTTTTGTTTGCCGCCACCCTGGAGGTGATCGCCTTCATCGACATCGATCATCGCATCATACCGGATCGCATCACCCTGGCCGGAATTCCGCTGTTTTTTTTGGCAGCGCTGTTCATTCCCTCCGTCGGCCTTTTCAACGCAGCGCTGGGGATTTTGGCCGGCGGCGGCTCCCTGCTGCTGATCGCCTGGGGCTATTCGGCCCTGACCGGTAAAGAAGGCATGGGCGGCGGCGACATCAAACTTCTGGCGATGATCGGTGCGTTTGTCGGATGGCAGGGGGTTTTGTTCACGGTATTCGTCTCCTCGGCCGTGGGGACCGCAGTCGGCCTTGCCATGATGCTCCGTGCGAAAAAAGGGATGAAAATGGCCCTTCCTTTCGGCCCCTTTTTGGCTGTCGGGGCCATCACCTACCTATTTTTCGGCCCGGAGCTGATCGTGCTCTACCTGCGTCAGTTTGGGTGATGAGAAGCCGTCTCAAAAATGAAGAGGAGGTGTAGAGCAGTTTTGAGGCAGGTTGGAGTAACACCATGAAACCTCCAGAGGGCGGCATGCGAAACCTGAACTCGCCTGTGATCGCCGCGCTGATTTTTCTGCTGATGGCCGCAGCGGCCGCAAAAGCGGAAAATTATCTTCTCACCGGTGAGCAGTATTCGCAAATCCGATACCGCTCGACCCACCGGATCCGGCCGTCCGACGATGTCCGGTCCATCACCCTGACCTATGTCATCCCGCATTCTTTTCATTCGACCACGGTTCGCCAGGACGTGGGCCCTCCCACCGTCGACTGCCAGCCGCAGCCCGCACAAACTTCCGAAAAAACCGACGCCCACGGCAATCGAATCCTGGAGCTGACCTGGCCCAGTGAAGGCGGGCCGGTGTCCGCCCAGTTGAGCTTCGACCTGGAAACGTCGGTTTCCATGAACGATCTGCGCACCGACGCACCGTTTCCGGTCGGCGACCTTCCGTCCGAAGTCGGGCGCTATCTGGCATCCACGGCGCAGGTTCCCGCCCAAGATCCCCGGATCGTTGCGCTCTCCCGCGAGCTGACCGGAGAATCCAGCACCCAATTCGACGCCGTCCAGAAGATTCTCACCTGGATGGTCGATCACCTGCGCTACGTCCTCACGCCCGAGGCCCCCGATGCGCTGTACGCTCTTGAAAACGGCCGGGGCAACTGCCAGAACTACTCGCACCTGGCCGCCTCCCTGCTGCGGGCGTCGGGCATTGCAACCCGGATCGTCAACGGATTCACACTGAAAAAGCCCTACGATATCCATCTCGGCGGCGCGACCCTGACCATGAAGATGGCACAGGGCCGCCACAGCTGGATCGAAGTCTACTTTCCCGACCTGGGCTGGGTCCCCTTCGATCCCCAGGGGTCGGAACTGTTCGTCAGCAATCGATTTATCCGGGTCGAAATCGGCATGGACAACGCAGAGACGATTCAAGATGGGCTCCTGCGCTGGACCCGGGTCAAAGGGTCCTCGGGCCGGCCTGAGTTCGCCGAAGAAATCGACGCCCGCTTCGATCAGGACCGGGTGGAAGTGTCAGCGGTCAAAGCGGATTACGGCCCCCGGGAAATTCTTCTCTGCCCCCAGCTGGAGGCCGCCTTTACGCAAATCAAGCGCCCTGAGCCTCCCCCGCCGCCGGAAGAGATTCCTCCGGCGCGACTGCAGGACCTTTCCTATCGGGTGGCGCACGCTTTCGGCAATCTCGAATTTCCCCGGGGGGTCGATTTTCTTTCCGGTTTTCAGCCGCCGGAAGATGCGCAAAAACAGGAAATCCGCCGCAATTTCCTGGTGGAAACCGCCGAATACGTCACCACCAAAGGCCAGCAGTACGCCCAGACCTTTTTGCTGGAGCGCCCCATGCTGCTGGAAAGCGTTTCTTTGGCCCTTCATTGCTTCAACCAGGACGGTCAGCTCTGGGTCGAACTTTTCAAGGACGGCGGGGGCGCTCCTGCCGAAGTGATTGCAACCAGCGACATCCGTCCTCTTTCCCAGATTCCGTTTACCCCCGGCTACGACTGGGTAGAATTCGATTTTTCCCGTTCGCCGGTGGTTCTTTCTCCGGGGCGCTACTGGATCGCTTTGGGATTCACCGGCGCCCCCATTGCCAATTGGTTTTTCTCCTATGGAAAACCGGTCGGCCCCGAAGACGGCACCCGATATCGAACCATGTTCGACGAGGACTGGAGCCGTTCCCTTTCCTATGAATTCAACTACCGGGTCTCGGGCCGAATTCCGGCCGGTGAGGCGCCGGCAGGAGCGCGCCCGTGAAAATCGCCGTCGTTTCCGATATCCACGGCAACCTGGATGCCTTCGAATCGGTTCTCCGGGACATCGACAATGTCGGGATCGACCGCATCTACTGCCTGGGAGACAACATCGGCTACGGCCCCGAACCGGTGGGCGCGATTGAAGCCCTCCAGCGAAGAAAAATCGCCTCGGTCATCGGAAACCACGAACTGGCCCTCACCCACCGACGGTACCTTTCCTTGTTCAATCCAACGGCCCGGGAGTCCCTGCTCAAAACCGCCGAAATGATGGACGATGCCAGCCTGCACTACGCGGCCGGACTTCCCGCGTCCATGGTAAAGGCCGGCGCCCGGTTCGTCCATGGGTTCCCCCCCGACTCACCGCTGATCTATCTTTTCCAGGTATCGGAAAAGCAGATGAAGAAAAGCCTCGAAACCCTCGAAGAATCCATCTGCTTTGTCGGCCACACCCACGATCTGGATATTGTCTCGTTTGACGGAATTCGCATCCAATGGGACCGGCTGACGCAAGGCCCCCGGCGGCTTTCGCCCGATTTGCGCTACATCGTGAATGTCGGCAGCGTCGGTCAGCCGCGGGACGGAGACAACCGGGCCAAATACGCCCTCTGGGACACCGAAAATCATAGTCTGGAGATCCGCTTCGTCGAATACGATATCGCCTCGGTGGTGAGAAAAATACTGAAGGCAGGTCTTCCCCGGGCCCACGCGCGGAGGCTCAGGTAGAGAATCGGCTCATGAGGCGAATCGGAAAATACGAAGTGCGGGGGTTTTTAGGGCGCGGCCAGATGGCGCGGGTCTATAAAGTGGCCGAACCGGTGATCGGAAAAATCGGCGCTTTAAAGCGTTTGGAGCCCCACCCCTCGCTTGCCGCTCTCATGGGCGAGGCCCGCCTGCAGGATCTGTTCGTCCAGGAGGCGCGGACCATGGCCGGCCTTCGGCATCCGAATTTGGTCTCGATTCTCGACTTCGACACCGCCGGAGGCGCCCCGTTTTATGTCATGGAGTTTCACGCGGTCAACCTCGGCGACCTCATCGGCGAGGCCTACCGGCCGGACCGACCCTCCCGCATTCTTCGCCTTGACCGCGCGGTGCAATACGCCTTCCAGACCTTGGACGGCCTGGCCAGGCTTCATTTCGACAACGTGATCCACCGGGACATCAAACCCTTCAATCTGCTGCTCACCGCCGGCGGCCGGGTCCGTATCGGAGATTTCGGCCTGTCCACGCTTCGCGGCGAACGCTTCGACGCCCCCGGCAATCTGAAAGTCGGCTCGCCCTTCTACGCCGCCCCGGAGCAGGAAACCGCCCCGGATGCCGTCGGGCCGGAAGCCGACCTGTTTTCAGTGGGCGTGATGCTCCGGCGCATGTTGACCGGAAAGCTCTCGTCGTCCGGCGCCGATCCGCCGAGCCAGTCCAACCCGGACCTGAATCCGGCGTGGGATGCCTTTTTTGAAAAAGCCGCGGCACAAGGCCCGGTCGACCGGTTCAGCAGCGCCGGACAGATGAAAACTGCCTTGGAGGCCCTCTATGAAGACTGGAAAATCCGCCAGGAGAGAATCTGCAAACTGCCGGAGCCAAAGCCCGCCCACGCCGTTTCGCAGAACCGCCTACGCTGCCGGCGGATTGCGGTCAAGGTCAGGCCTTCGGCTGCGAGAACTTTTTTTTCCCTGGACCCGTTATGGCGGCCCCGCCGGTTTCGAGCCAACCGGCTTCGGTCTGCGGCAGACGGGGCCATTTTCGACGAGGCCACCGGCCTTTTATGGGAGCAGGCCGGCAGCCCCTATCCAGTGACATGGAAGGGGGCAAAGCGCCACGTTGCCGAACTGAACCGGCGAAAACCGCCAGGCAAAGCGCCGTGGCGCCTGCCGACCGTCGACGAGTTGACCACCCTGCTTTCGACGACGCCGCACGGGGCAGACTTTTGCCTCGATCCGGTGTTCGATTCGACCCAGCGCTGGCTCTGGAGCTGCGACCGGTGCAGCTTCATCTCGGCCTGGTACGTGGATGCCGAGCTTGGCTTCGTCCACCGCCAGGATTTCGACGCCCCCTTCTATGCGCGGGGGGTGCGGGGATGAAGGGTTGACTGGTTCATTGGTCGACTCGTTGAATGGTTGATGGAGGGCGCCTATGATGGGCAGCGCGCAGGAGCAAAGATGGGTTTTCTCCCCATTTGACCAATCAACGAATTGACCAATCAACCCGCTCACAGCGGACAGTCTTCATCCAGATCCCGGTGGGTGAACCGCCGGCGGCCTTTGTCGTAATCTTCCACCACATTTCCCCCGCCGATCAATTTGTACTTGTAAATCATCAGCCCTTCGAGTCCGACCGGGCCCCGGGCGTGAATCTTGTTGGTGCTGATCCCCACTTCCGCCCCCAGGCCGTAGCGGTACCCGTCGGAGAACCGGGTCGAGCAGTTCCAAAAGACGTTGCCCGAATCGACCTCGTCCAGAAAACGGCGGGCGGTTTCCCGGTTTGCCGTGACAATGGCGTCGGTGTGACCCGATCCCCACGTGTTGATGTGATCGACGGCCTCATTTGCGTCGGCCACGACTTTGACCGACATTTTCAAATCGAGGTACTCGGTCTGCCACTGGGCATCGCCCGCCGGCTCGGCGTCGATCAACGCCCGGGTCTTTTCGCAGCCGAACAGAACCACGCCGCGATCGGCAAGGGCCTCTTTGAGCTGCGGCAGGATCGCAGGGGCGATTTTTTCATGAACCAGCAGGGTCTCTGCCGCATTGCAGACGGCCACGTACTGGGTCTTGGCGTCGACGACGATGCCAAGCGCCATCTGCGGATCCGCCTCTGCATCCACATAGCAATGGCAGATGCCGTCGGCATGGCCAAGCACGGGAATCCGGGAGTGGTCCATGATATACCGGACAAACTCGTTGGATCCCCGGGGAATGATCAGATCCACCCATTGATCCAGACCCAAAAGATCCTCCACGTGGGAACGGGTCTCGAGCAGGTGCATCCATCCATCACAGACCCCCGTCTGCCGGGCGGCCCCGTCGATGATCCGCGCAAGCACGCGGTTGGTCTCCCGGGCCTCGCTGCCGCCTTTGAGCAAAACCGCGTTTCCGCTCTTCAAGCAGAGGCCTGAAATCTGAACCAGGGCATCCGGGCGGGATTCGAAAATCACCCCGATCACCCCGATCGGGCAGCTGACCTTGTAGAGCGTCAGGCCCTCATCGAGCTCCCGGGCCTCCAGCGTCCGGCCGACCGGATCGGGCAGGTCCGCCAGGCTCTGCAGGCCTTTAACGGCCTCGGCGATTTTCTGTTCATCGAACCGGAGCCGCTTGATAAGGGGATCGGCCAGCTTCTCGTGCCGGCTTCGCTCCAGATCGCTCTTGTTGGCCCGGACAATTTCCCCGCTCCGGTCTTTGAGCGCGCGTGCGATTTCCTCAAGGGCCCGGTTTCTTTCCGCAGCGGGAGTCGCGGCCAGCCGAATCGAAGCTTTTTTGGCCTCCCGGGCCGCATCGTTGATGTTCATGTCACACTCTCCTTCCTTTTCATCGGAAACATACTCACGGGCATCTCAGCCACCCGCCGCCGGCACTGGAGCAGCGGAGGCGGATGAACGATATGGAAACGGTGATTCTTTCTTTCGCGGAACGCGTTTTTGTAATCAAATCGCGAAGCGATTTGATTACTTGGCGATCAGCCGGTATCCTTGGGCCCGCAGCTTCTTTTCGATCTGCGCCACATGCTCCGGACCCCGGGTCTCCATCTCCAGCTCCACCTCGGTGACGTAGATCGGGATGTCCCTCGTATGGCGGTCGTGGTAGATGTGAAGCACATTGGCCTTGAGGCGGGCGACGGCGGTGAGCAGGCAGGCCAGGGCGCCGGGAATGTCCTCGATCTGGACGCGGATTCGCATGATCCGTCCGTTTTTGATCATTCCCTTGGTCAAAATCCGCCCCAGAAGCGGGCTGTCGACATTGCCGCCGCTGATGACCAGCGCCACCCGGCTTCCGGCCCGGATCTTCACGCCGCCGTCCAGAAGCGCCGCCAGAGGAACCGCCCCGGATCCCTCGGCGAGGATCTTCTTTCTCTCCAGCAACAGGAGCATGGCGGCGGCGATCGGTTCTTCGCCCACGGTGACGATGTCATCCACGGCCTCCTGCATGATCGCAAAGTTCAGTTCTCCGATCCGCTTGACGCTGATGCCGTCTGCAATGGAGCCTTCCGAGGGCACCTCCACCAACCTCGCCCTTCGGCGGGATTCGAAAGCCGATGGGCATGCCGCAGCCTCCACCCCGATGATTCTCACCTTCGGCCGGCACGCCTTGAGCGCCGATGCAATCCCGGCAATCAGTCCGCCTCCGCCCACCGGGACAAGAACGGTGTCGACCTCGGGAAAATCCTCGACGATTTCAAGTCCGATGGTCCCCTGGCCGGCAATGATATCCAAATCGTCAAAGGGGTGGATGAATGTTTTCCCCTGCCGGGAAAGCGCCCGCGCCCGCTCCAGGCAATCGGCGATGCTGGTGCCGTAGATTTCCACCTCCCCACCGTATTGCCGCGTCGCTTCCTGCTTGCTGATTGAGACCCACTCCGGCATCACGATCACTGCCGGAAGCCCTGCCTGCCGGGCGGCCAGGGCCACCCCCTGGGCATGGTTCCCGGCCGAGGCCGCTACCACCCCCGAGGGTCCGAACGACCCGCGCCTGACCGCCATTTTATAGGAGGCGCCGCGAATCTTGAACGAGCCGGTAACCTGAAGGTTTTCAAGCTTCAGCCGGATATCGGCGGAAAACCGCTCGCTCAAAGAAGAGGTCTCGACCAGCGGCGTGTGCAGAATCCGCCCGCGGATCGTCTCCGCTGCACGTTGAATGGTTTTAAGCGGAACCATTGTTGGTTTCTCCCGGGGCTTGCGCTTGCCGCTTAGGGCGCAATCTACGGCAGCGGAGGTTAAAATCGTTTGACACCGCCGAATGATCGGGAGCGGGGAAAGGTGTTGTCCGCCGCCTCGAAGCCCCATCGTGTCCGGTGAAATGCCGACGCTCTGCCTATAGTGTACCGAAAATTGCCGGTCTTTACAATCATAGGCAACACTGGTATGGCCTGGGTCGAATCGATTGTCGGCCCGTACCGAAGTTCTGCCAGCCCCCACCGGACCGTCGTAGATGCCTTCGACTGAAAAGAATAGAATCCTTGAGACGATGTCCCGGGTGCCCGCCTGGGACCTGATCAAATTCGCGGCGCTGGTTTCTGCGGCCATCTGGCTGCTGGGCCGAGGAACAGAGGCGCTCGGATACAACTGGCAGTGGTACCGGGCCTGGCGCTACCTGGTCCAGGTCCGCGGGGGGGAGTGGACCGCCGGCCCGCTGATGGCCGGCCTTTGGGTCACGATCAAAATCACCCTGGTCAGCTTGGTGCTGGCCTTTGCCTTCGGGCTGCTGACCGCGGCCTTCCGGCTTTCGCACTCGGCGGTCGCCCGGGCGCTGGCTCGAATCTACCTTGAGATCGTTCGCAACACCCCCCTTCTGGTGCAGCTGTTTTTCCTCTACTTCGTGCTTTCGCCGATTCTCGGCATTCACCGGTGGACTGCCGCCATTCTGGCGCTGAGTCTGTTCGAGGGCGCCTACGCCTCGGAGATCGTGCGGGCCGGCATCCTGTCCATCGGGCGAGGTCAATGGGAGGCCGCCGACAGCCTCGGGTTCGGCAAAATGGCCGCCTACCGGTATGTCATTCTGCCCCAGGCGCTGAGGCGGATGCTCCCCCCGCTGACCAGCCAGGCCATTTCCCTGATCAAAGACTCGGCCCTGGTGAGCACCATTGCGATCTACGACCTGACCATGCGCGGTCAGGCGGTCATCGCCGAGACCTACCTGACCTTTGAAATTTGGTTCATCGTGGCCGCATTGTATCTGCTCGTTACCGTCAGTCTTTCCATCGGCGTCAATTTCCTGGAAAACCGGCTCAGAATGTAATCTGAAAAGGAGAAGAAATATGAAGAATCAACGTTGGATAAAGGTTGTGGTCGTCGTCTTGCTGGCGACGGCGCTCTTGGTGGCAACGGCCTTCGGCAGCAATCTTCAGCGTCAGTTGGCCCGGGAAAGCATGCTGGAGCAGGTTCTTCAGCGGGGGGCGCTGCGGGTCGGGATGTCCACTTTCGTTCCCTGGGCCATGAAAGACAAAAAAGGCGAGCTCGTCGGTTTTGAAATCGACGTAGCCACCCGCCTCGCCAAGGACATGGGGGTCGCCGTCGAGTTTGTCCCGATCAAATGGGCGGGGATCATTCCCGCACTGCTGACCGGCAAGTTCGACATCATCATCGGCGGCATGGGGATCCTGCCCCAGCGCAATCTGAAAGTCAACTTCAGCATCCCCTACGACACCACCGGCATGTCCATCGTGGCCCACAACGACCTGGCCTCCGGATTCGACAGCCTGGACGATTTCAACCAAAAAAATGTGGTCGTCGCCGTCAGGCTGGGCGCAACGCCGGCCATGGCCGCCAAAAAATACCTGCCCGAGGCCGAGCTGCGGCAGTTCGACGACGAGTCCCAAGCGTATCAGGAATTGCTCAACGGAAAGGCGCACGCGGTGGTAGCCAGCGCCCCCACGCCGGCATTTTATGCGCTGCGGTATCCGGACCGGCTTTTTCTTCCCCTGAAGGATACCTTCACCCGGGAGCCGATCGGGTTCGCCGTCCGGAAAGGCGACGTAGACAGCCTCAATTTTCTCAACAACTGGATCCGAGTGGTGCAGGCCGAGGGCTGGCTCAAGGAGCGCAAGCACTACTGGTTCGAAACCCGGGACTGGGCGTCTCGAATCCAGTAAGGGGCGCCGCCTGCCGCGGCGGGAGTAAAGATCCGGGCCCGGAGGACCCGGCTTTGAGCTAAGCCCGGAGGGCAGGAATCACTGTGGTTGTCTTAAATCCGAAATTCGAATTTTTTCGCTTCGGGCTGAAAGGCAGAGCCAATTGCCTCTGACCTGGTCCTGAGGATCAGGATTGCGAAACTGCATTCGAGGTTCAAGATTCTCCGGCGGGAAATTGATAAGATACAGGGCATATGTACGGAGACAGATTGAAGACAAGCCGTTACCGGCCGACCCTGCTGGATGTCGTCCTGCTGCTGATGCTTGCGGCCGCCGGCGGATACCTGGTTTACCGAATTCGTATCGGCCTCAACTACTCCTGGAACTGGGGGGCGATTCCACAGTTTCTGGTCCGCTTCGATGCCGAATCGGCAAGATGGGTCCCGAATGTGCTTCTCCAGGGACTGCTGACCACGATCCGCCTCAGCCTCTGGGCCACGGTGCTGGCGACGATCATCGGCGTCGTCATGGGGATGTTTCGGGTCAGTCCCGTCATTTTTCGCCGGATGGTGGCCCGAAGCTACGTGGAGCTGACCCGAAACATGCCGCCCCTGGTGCTGGTGTTTATTTTTTATTATTTCATCAGCGCCCAGATGCTGCCGTCCCTGGGAATCGAAGGCTTTGTGCGCAGCGCATCAGAAGAAACGCGCTCGTTGATCGCCGCTTTGTTTGCCCCTGCCCGGCTGCTGTCTCCATTTCTGGCCGGGTTGGCCGCCCTGGCCATATTCGAGGGGGCCTACATCACGGAGATCGTTCGCGCCGGCATTCAGTCCATCGGCAGAGGGCAGTGGGAGGCGGCTTCCGCCCTGGGCTTTACCCGGGGCCAGTCACTGCGCCACATCATTCTGCCCCGAGCGATCCGCCGGATACTGCCTCCGCTGGCAGGCCAGTTCATCTCCACCATCAAGGATTCGGCCATCGTCTCGGTCATTTCGATCCAGGAATTGACTTTTCAGGGGTTGGAGTTGATGGCGTCCACGCATCTGACCTTCGAAATTTGGATCACCATCACCGGGCTTTACCTGCTGCTGACCCTGAGCTGCGCAGCGGCTGTCGGAAGAATCGAGGTCTGGATGGGAAGCGCCGGCCGATAGCAAAGACCTGAAACAGCTCCCCGTCCGGGATGCCGCACCCCGCCGGTATTTCCGAAACCATCTGCCTCGCATCAGCCTTACTTGGCGGCAGCGCAGGAGGACCTCTATAAATTTTTCTTGATTTTTCGACGGTTTCAACGTATCAAAAACATCAAGTGCCAAGAGTATCCGAAAGGAGGGTCGGCATGAACGGCGCTGAGCAGGCAGAAAAAACCCGTCTCCTCAATGGGCTAAAAGAGCAGGAAACCCGGCTTTTTCTGCAGCATTTCAAGGCGGAAACCTACGCACCCCGGCAGTACATCTTCCAAGAGGGGGGGCACGGCGAGACGATTTACATCGTCAAGCGGGGGCTGGTCACCCTTTCCAAACACATCACCCCGGAGGTCGACAAAAAGCTTTTTTCTGCCCGGCCCGGCAGCATCTTCGGTGAATTCAGTTTCATGGATAAAGGAGAGCGCTCGGCTTCGGCCACGGCCGAAGAGGAAACCGACGTCCTCAGCCTGAAGCGGGCCGATTTTGACGCCTTTATCCGGAATAATCCCGATACCGGTGCAAAACTGTTTCAAAACCTTCTGGGCATCGTGGTCGAGCGCCTCCGGAGAACCAACGAGGCATACCGGGATGCGGTCCGCTGGGGCCTGGAAATCACCGGGACCCAGAAGATCAACTTTCACTATCTGATCACCGAAGACGTCGACATCCGCATCGAGCTTCTCAACGGCAAAACCTTCGAAGGAAAGGTCATGCAGCTGGAAAAAAGCGACGCCGGCTACGAAGTCATCATCGTCAACAAGCTCGGCAAGCTTGCCATCATCCCCTACCACGCGATTCTCTCAGTGACCCTGGCCCAATAAATGTCGACCCCGAAACGCACGACAGAACCTGCGGCCCACGCTCACCGTTTTGTGGAGCAGTACGACGGATTGGTCGGCTTCGGCCTCGATCGGAAGACCGACGAACACACCCTGATCTACTACCTCCAGAAGGTTTCAGACGATGCCCTGGCGAAAACCCTGGTCGAACGAATGAGCGACGAAGAGCTGGAGCAACTCTTTTCTTTGCTCAACAGGTTGATGAAAAGACACCTGAAAGACGGGGAATATCACCGGCTGTTTCTCAAAGAGGACCATCCGTGACCACGATTTCAGTGCGGGTTGGATTCCATGTTCAGTGAGCTGCAGCTTACGCGCTACGCAGAAGTGCTCCTGTGGGGTCTCGGCGTCGCTCGACGGCAGCGGTTTCGCCCCAGGGACGTGATTCTGCTCCGGTTCGACCCTCCTGCCGTCAGACTCGCAGAGATCCTCTATCGCTGCATCCTGGAAAAGGGGATGCATCCGGTCATCCGAATGAACCCGACAGCCGCTATGGAGCAGTCGTTTTTCCAATGCGCAACCGACCCCCAGCTCCTTTTTACCTCCCCCGGCGAAGAGCCGCTGTATCGGCAGCTAAACGGCAGCATTTTTCTTCACGCCCCCGAGTCCCTGACCCACTTGAGCGGCGTTGATCCGAAAAAAATCGGCAGGGCTGCCGCCGGAAAAAAATTCTTGAGGGACATCATGACCGAGCGGGAGTCGTCCGGCCGTTTGAGCTGGACGCTCTGCCTGTTTCCCACAGAGGAGCTCGCGCGGCAAGCCGGCCTGTCCCTTCAGGAGTACACCCGCCAGGTGGTCCGGGCCTGTTTTCTGAATCGGGTCGATCCGGTCGAGCACTGGCAGCAGCTGTATCTCCGGGCCCGATCGATGAAACAGCGGCTGAACCGGATGAAAACGACAGGCTACCGGGTGGAGTCTGAAAACATCGATCTTTATATTTCGGCAGGAGAAAAACGCAAATGGGTCGGGATTTCGGGCAGGAACATTCCGAGCTTCGAGCTGTTCACCTCGCCGGATTGGCGGCAGACCCGAGGCGTTTTTTATGCAGACCAGCCGTCATTTCGAAGCGGCAACTTCGTCAAGGGAATCCGCCTGGAGTTTTCCCGGGGGCGGGTCGTCAAGGCATCTGCGGATCGGGGGGAGGAGTTCGTCCGCTCCCAGATCCGGCTCGACAACGGCGCAGACAAGATCGGAGAGTTTTCCCTTACCGACCGCCGGTTTTCCAGAATCGGCCGGTTCATGGCCAACACGCTGTATGATGAAAACTTCGGGGGCCGGTACGGCAACTGCCACGTGGCGCTGGGCTCGTCCTATGAGAATACCTACCGCGGCCGGCAGGCCGACCTGACGCCGCAACGAAAGCGGGAGCTGGGGTTCAACGACTCTGCGCTTCACTGGGACTTGGTCAACACGGAAAAAAAGCGGGTCCAGGCGATCGGACCCGGCGGCCGGGCAAGAACGATCTACGAAAACGGGGAATTTCTTTTCTAAGGATTTTTACTCAACTTTCGAGATTCATGACTCCGCGAAATGAATAATTTGATGCCGGTATACGAACTCGCCCCAAAGTATACCTAACATCAGCGCAGGCCAAAATATCTTCAAAATCAATGAGGTGCTTGAATGGCATCGGCAATATAAGATCGCACAGTGGGCGCTGATGTAAGGTATCCTAAGGCGCTCAGACAGCGTATACCGCCATCAAATCACCCATTTCGCTCCACTGGAGACGAAACCCGAAAGTTGAGTTTCTATCCGGCTGCCGTCTGAATCCGGCCGAATCGCTCTTTTTTTTACGTTTCGCGCTAAGCGAAACTTTTATAAAAGCGCGACAGCGCTTTTATACTTTGTATTTGCCGAAATCCTCCGGAGACAGGTTCTCCAAATAATCGGTCCACTTTTTTCCTTCTTTGCTCTGGTCGACCGGTTCGCCTTTGTCGTCTGTCGGCTTGGACTTTTCGATCACTTTTTCGTCGACGTAGATCGGAGCCTTGAATCTGAGCGCGATCGCGATCGCATCGCTGGGTCGGGCGTCCATGTCAAAGGCGCCGCTTTCAGAGGAAAAATGGATTCGGGCAAAAAAGGTGTTTTCCCGCAAATCGCAGACTTCGATCTTGGAAACCGAAATCTGAAGCGTCTCCAAAAAATTTTTGAACAGATCGTGGGTCATCGGCCGATCGAACTTGATTTCCTGAAGCGCCGATGCAATGGACGTCGCCTCCAGCAGCCCGATCCAGATCGGGACGGTTTTTTCCTGCTCCTCGATCTTCAATATGATAATCGGCGTATTTGAGGCCGGGTCCATGGTCATCCCCGCAATGCTTGCTTTATGCAGCATGGGAATCGACTCCTTTCCGTCCATGTTGATTCGGACGTTCAAGTTCCGGTATTCCGCGGAGGCTGTGGGAAAAGGCCTCCTCGATCCGAACATTTAAAATCGTTCCGGGCGCCATCATCCCCTCGCCAGGGGTCGGTGTGTCGAGGGCAAAATGGACGATGCGGTTCTGGGGCGTTCTCCCGGTCCATAGCGCCGTCCGATTCGTCTCCTGGAAATAGTTTTTCTTGCTGGGGCCTTCGGCCATCACCTGCTGGACGCTGCCGACCAGCGCCCGGTTTTTGCAAAGCGTGATCGTTTCCTGCAGGTCCAGCAGCTCGGCAAGCCGTCGTTTTTTCACCGTTTCGTCGATTTTGCCGGCAAAACCGGAGGCCGGCGCGCTGGGACGATCCGAGTACTGGAAGGCGAACACGCCGTCAAATTGGACGGACCGCATCAGGTCGATGGTGTCGGCGAAATCCTCATCGGATTCACCTGGAAACCCGACAATAAAATCGGAGGTAATGCCGATATCCGGGCACACCGATCGCAGCCGGCCGACCTTGTCCAGATAGTCGGCCCGGCGGTAGCGGCGGTTCATCCGCTTCAGGACCCGGTCGGATCCGGACTGGACCGGCAAGTGGATATGCCGGCAAAGTCTGTCCAGCGCGGCAAAGCAGTCGATCAGTTCATCGGAAAGGTCCTTGGGATGAGACGTGGTGAACCGGATTCGAGCCAGCCCGTCGATGCCGCTGACCTTTTTCAGCAAGTCGGCAAAACTGCCATAGCCTTCTTTGGCGCCATAGCTGTTTACATTCTGGCCCAGGAGAGTCACCTCCCGGACGCCGCTTCCAACCAGGACCCGGATTTCGGAAAGAATCTGCGACGGCGGCCGGCTGACCTCTCGGCCGCGGACGTAAGGCACCACGCAGTAGGTGCAGAAATTGTCGCACCCCTGCATGATCGTAACAAAGCGGGACGGGCCCGCCGGCGCCTCAAGCGGCTCAAGACCATCGAAGATCGCCCTGCCGCCGTCCATATCCACATCGACGATGCGCCCCCCGTTTTTTCGTATGCGTTCGACATGCCCGGCCAATCGACCCACCGCGTGGGTGCCGAAGACCAGATCCAGGTGAGGGATCCGCTCCAGAAGCCGCCCTCCCTCCTGCTGGGCCACACAGCCTCCGACGGCCACCAGCAGCTCCGGCCGGTGCTGTTTGCGCTTGGCCTGGCGCCCGAGGAAACTGTAGACCTTCTGCTCTGCCTTTTCCCGGATGGCACAGGTATTGAGCACGATCAGATCGGCCTTGTCCGGAGAATCACATTGGCGGTATCCGATCGTCTGGAGCCGCTGCAGGATTTGCTCGGAGTCGTAAACATTCATCTGGCATCCGAGGGTATGAATGTAGCACTGTCGTTCAGCCATGATTCGGTTCAAAGGAATCGGCGCTTTGTCCGCCGGGGACAGGCGCCGCCTCCAGTCTGAGTTGGTCTGAAATCCCTTCCAGCAGTTCGTCGAGTTCCGGTTCGCATGACGAGCTCAGGTACAGAACCACACGGCCCTGCGCCGGATCCACCGTGCGAAGAACCGCAAGCCCGTCATAGCCTTCCAGAATGAATCGAAAATAGGCGATCTGTCGGCGATCCATTCGATAGTGGCGCTTGATCTCTTGCATGAGCAAATATAACCCTTTTTGGGGCAAATGAAAACCCCGGCAAAAACGCCGGCGGCCGTCAAAATCGTCTTGTCCATGGCACGAAGATGGTCTATAGCCATGCCCCATGCGAATCGATTGGGCCATGAAAGCAGCGGATTTAAAACAGGTGTCGACGCTGGAAAGCGCCCTTCGATGCCATCGGCTGACAGCGCGGCTGCTGGTCAACCGGGGCATCCTGGCGCCCGAAGAGGCCCGGGCGTTTATGGCGCCGGCGCTTTCCTCCCTGCGGCCGCCCGCGGTGCTCCGGGACATGGCGCCCGCCGTTCAAAGGCTCGCCCGGGCTGTCATCGGAAAAGAGCCGATTCTCATTTTCGGCGACTACGATGCAGACGGCGTCACCGCCGCCGCCTTGTTGCATACCTTCCTGGTTCATTGCGGCGCAGACGTCAGGGTTCATCTGCCCCACCGCATCCGCGAAGGGTACGGCCTTCAGGAAATCCACATCGGGCGGCCGGCGCTTTCCAACCGGATCGGACTGATCGTCACGGTCGACTGCGGTTGCACCAGCCACCGGGCACTTACGGCGGCAAAATCGGCCGGGATCGACGTCATCGTCACCGACCACCATCAGGTCTCCGATCCCCTTCCGGAGGCCGTGGCCGTGGTCAATCCATGCCGGCCGGACTGCCCTTCGAAGATGGCCTTTCTCTCCGGAGCGGGGGTTTGCTTTTATCTACTCATTGCCCTGCGCCAACAGCTCCGGGAAACGGGGTTTTGGAAGGGGCGGATCGAACCCAACCTTCGGGATTACTGCGATTTGGTGGCCCTGGGCACCGTCGCGGACATGGTGCCCCTTCAACAGGAGAACCGGATCCTGGTTCGGGCCGGCCTGGATGTGCTCAACGCTGCGCCGCGGCCCGGCATGGCAGGACTCATGTCGGCTGCCGGCGTCGGCCGTCCCTGGGCCGACGCAGAGGATCTGGCCTTTCGTCTTGCGCCGCGAATCAACGCTGCCGGCAGAATGGCCCACGCCATGGCCGCCTTCCGGCTGCTGACGGCAACGGACCGGTCTTCGGCCCGAAGGATCACCGCCCTGCTCGACCGGCTCAACGATCGGCGCCGTGAAAAAGAGGCGCAAATGCTGGCCCAGGCCCAGGAGACCCTCGAACGAAAACCGGAGCTCGGCAGGCGTCGAACCCTTGTGCTCAGTCATTCTCAGTGGCCGGAAGGGATTTTAGGGATCGTCGCCTCCCGCCTGGTCCGAAAATTCCACCGCCCCGTCGTGCTGATCTCCACGCGGAGCGGAACCGGCAAGGGTTCGGCCAGGAGCATTCCGGGCATCGATCTGCACGGCGCGCTTGCGCGGGTCTCAGACAGCCTCGATCGATTCGGCGGCCATGCCATGGCCGCGGGGATCACGATTGCCGCCGGGCGAATCGAAGAGTTCGAACGCCGGCTGGAAGAGGCCGTCTGCCGATCGGCCGATCCGGCGGCATTCGTCAAAACCCTGCCCATCGACGCAGAGGTGTCCTTTTCCGAAATCTCCGAGCCGTTGATGGAAGAAATCGATGCGCTTCGCCCCTTCGGGGAGGGAAACCCGCAGCCGCTGCTCATGGCCCGGTCCATCGATGTGGTTTCTGCCAAGCCGGCCGGCACCGACCACCTGAGGCTCCAGCTGCGGCAGAACAACGAGGCCGGCGGCCGCACTTTCGAGGCGATCCGTTTCGGAGCCGGCAGCCTTCTTCGACGAAACCGTTTTGAACGAATCGCATTCCAGCTTCGGTGGAATCGGTGGCAGGGCCGCCGAAGGCTCCAGTTGGTAATTCGGGCCGTCGATGAAGAATAGATTTTTTCTTGCAAAGCACCAACTCTGCCAGTATGATCGCTAACCGCAACCAAGGACCATTGCCAAGATCCAACACCGATAGAGGAAACCGCCCATGGGAAAAGTGTTCAGGCCCAGCACCCGGGAAGCAAGCATCCTTTCGAAAATCGAGTCTTCGAAGGAATATGCCCGGAGAATGGCCATCAACGGCATCAAGGACTGTCTAGAACCCCTGGCAAACGCCATTGCATCGAAGCTGGTGGAAAACAAACTCGTGGAAACCACCAACAAAAACCGGCTGGAGGAGCGCATCGGCAAATGCCTCGACAAGATCAGCCACGCAGATGACTTCGATATCGACTATCAGATCGCACCGCTGCGCAACCTGGTCCCCCAGCCCCATGTGGTCAGTCTCTTTGTCACCTCCTTTGTCATCGAGAAGCTCATTGACGACAAAGAGGTCGTGGACATCTTCGGCTCGGACGAGGACATCTACCTGTGCATCAATCAACAGGTGAGAAAGTTCCTTCCATGATCGATGCGCCCGTCTTTCTTACCCCGCCTCATCAATGATCCGTTTAAAGACCCCGGCCTGTATATCCCCTTTCTGCTCAAGGGGCGGGCCATGCTGTTCGATCTTGGCGAAAATTCGACTCTTTCCCCCCGCGATCTGCTCAAGGTCAGCCATGTCTTCGTCACTCACACCCACATGGACCACTTTATCGGCTTTGACCGGATGCTGCGGCTCATGCTCGGAAGGCAGAAGGACCTTCATCTGTTCGGTCCGGAAGGATTCATGGACAACGTCGAGGGAAAGCTGGGCGGATACGCCTGGAATCTGGTCGGAAACGACGCCTATCCCCTGGTGCTGAAGGTCACCGAGGTGAGCGCCGGCCGCATGAAAAGCCGGCGGTATCAGTGCCGGGACCGGTTTCGACCCGCCGGCGATCCGACCGAATCGAGCTTTGCCCGGACCCTTTTGGCGGAGCCCTCCTTGACGGTCTCAGCGTCCGTACTCGATCATCGGATTCCCTGCCTGGGGCTGGCCCTCAAAGAACGGTTCCACATCCACATCTTAAAGGACAGGGTAGCCTCCATGGGCGCAGCGCCGGGGCCTTGGCTCGGACAATTCAAGGCCGCCGTCTACGGCGGACGTGCACCGGACACCGTGTTCCAGGTTCCCCGCGCCGGCGGCAGCGGCGAAACCCGATTCACCCTCGAAGCCCTTCAAAAGCAGATTGCCCGGATCACCCCCGGCCAGAAGATCGCCTACATCACCGATACCGCATACACTCCGGAAAACCAGCAAAGAATCGTTTCGCTGGCCGAGGATGCCGACCACCTGTTTATCGAGGCCGCTTTTCTGGAAGAAGACCGCGCCGCCGCCGAAGAAAAAGCCCACCTCACCGCCCGCCAGGCCGGACGAATCGCGCGCCTCAGCCGGGCCCGCCGAATGACGATCTTTCATTTTTCACCCAGGTACCGGGGGCGGGAGGACCAGCTCTACCGGGAGGCCGAAGAGGCTTTTTCCGGCCGGCAGTTGTCCTGAACCGGGGTGGCAGCGGGGAACCTCGTATGAAACTTCGACATATAAGGTTCGTCATGCCGGACTTGATCCGGCATCCAGAAATACCTGGATTCCCCCGGATCGGAGTCCGGGGCAGGCTTGTCAAGTCCGGAATGACGGCCTGAGAAGTTTCACCCTTGATCAAACTGGTCGGTTAAGACCAAAAGATTCATATAAATCTCCCGCCGGAGAATCTTGAATCTTGAATTTGGAATTTTGAATCTCGCCGTTCAACGGCGGTGCTGGCACCTGACACCATGTCGTCATCCGTCTCCGTATCTGACGAAACCGTACCGCTCGAAAATATCCTGGGCTTCGGGGTCGAGAAGAAAGTCAACGAAGGCGGCCGCCGCTTGCCGGTGAGGAGCCCGGTCGAGCCGGCAGGCATAGTATTGGATTCGGTCCCGCTGATCCAGTCTGCCGCCCGGTTCGACCACCTCAAAGGCAAGACCGGTGCTCCGGGCGTGGACCGCCTCGGTGGCCCACACCGGGCCGACATCGACGGTTTTCATGCCGATCCGCAGCGGCGTTTCCCGGTGGTGAACCACGGTCGGCACCGTGGTCCCTTCGGCTCGCTTTTCTTCCATGATTCGCCGCACCAGGGCGGGGCCGCCGGCGTCCTCGTACATGCGCAGGATGTGCCGCGCGATGTCTTCGTTTTCCGGATCCGGCTGGGAGATGCGCACCTCGGGCTTTGCCAGATCGCTCACGGCGGTGATTTTGGCGGGGTTTCCGGCCGGAATCATGAGGGTAAGACGATTCCGGAGGTAGGGGCGATAGGACTCCGGCGTAAGAAGCCCCTTTCGGACCAGGGTTTCCATGGCCCGGCGCCGGACCGAGGTGTAGACATCCGGTTGGATCGCCAGAACCTCTCCGGCGAAGCGGGCGCCTCCGGCGAGGATCTGCTTCAATTCCAGACCCGGCGGAAGGGTTTCATAGAAGATTTTTTTGACCGCTGGATGCCTTCGCTGAAACGCCGCCAACAGCTCCTCCATGGCCATGAACTGGTTGCCGGCCATGAACAATACCAGATCGGCGTCTTTGGCGTCTTCTAAATGATGGAGGTCATCAGCGCGTTCTGCGGGGATCAGGGGCAAGCGTTCTTCGACCATGAGACTTTCCCTTACGGTTGAATCAATCGAAGCACAAAAATGTCATAAAATTGCACCACCAATTGTATCAACGGTAAAATAAGGGCACCGGCCTGTCAACGCCCCTCCCCAAAAATCCGCCGTGGAAAGGGTCTTTTTGGAAATTGACTCCGAAAAGAATTCGTGAAATGATTTCAGATTACTGGCTCCTGAGTCCGCAAACCGGTCGGATCATGACGGAAACGACGGCTTGATGATTAAAATCCCATCCCACGCCTTTTCCGGGTTTTGGAGATGATATTTGGTTCGCATGAAAGTTGCCGGAGAAATGTCCTACGAAGCATTTGCCGCCGAAAATCCGGCTTCCGGTGCGGCGCCTGCACCAAAGCAGATCCGTCCGGCGCCGGACCGCCGCACGAAGGAGACGAAAATCTGGGCCGTCGGAGGAGGCAAAGGCGGCATCGGCAAGAGTTTTATCATCAGCAGCGTGGCCCAGTGTCTTGCCCGGAAGGGTCATCGCATCGTTTTACTCGACGCGGACTTAGGCGGCGCCAACCTGCATACCTTCTTCGGCGTTGATCGACCCCGTACGACCCTGACCGAGTTTTTCGAAAGACAGATTCCTCTGTCCTCTCTGGTCTGCGAGACCGGCGTGCCCAATCTGGGGTTGCTCATCGGCGCTCTGGACACCCTGGCGGCAGACCACATCCGCTACTCGCAAAAAATGAAGCTGTTTCGCCATATTCGAACGCTCCCGGCCGATTACGTCCTGATCGACATCGGGGCCGGAACCCACTTTCACACCGTCGATTCCTTTCTGCTGGCCGACACCCTCATTGCCGCCGTCGTCCCCGAGCTCATCTCCGTGGAAAATCTCTACTATTTTTTAAAGAGCGTTTTTTACCGGAAGCTGCTTCGCGCCATGAGCGAAAACGGCTGGAAAACCATCATCTTCGAAACCTGGAAAAACCGGCGGAACTTGGGAATACGAAACGTAAAAGAGCTGACCGATTACCTCCGAACCCAATCCGGGGAAATCAGCGGCGTGATCGACGAGGCATTGTCCGACTTTCTGTTTCACATCGTCGTCAACAAGGTCCGGCGGCGCCAGGAGATCAAGGTGGGTCTGGGGGTGAAAAGCATCTGCATGAAGTACTTCGGCCTCGACGCCCGCTATGCCGGCTACATCGAACACGACGAGCTGGTCTCACGGTCCATCAACAAACGGCAGCCCTATCTGCAGACCCACACCGGATCGCGCTGCAGCGGCCAAATCGAAGTCGTCGCAGAAAATCTGCTGCAACAAAAGGCCTTTGGATGACCCCGCCTGCCGGAAAACCCGCTGAAATCATCGAGGCCCTGCAGGTTCTGGAGCTTCCCGCAGAAGCGACTCTCACCCAGATCCGCCAGTCCTACCGGTTTTTGAAGGATCTATACGGCGGTGAATCGATCGCCACCCTTCCGGTGAGCGGGGAAATCAGCACAAAAGACCGGCAGCAGATCATCGAAAAAATCGACGCCGCCTACGAGGCGCTGATCCGGTTTTTTGAAGACGAACGCGGTCGGGACCTTTCCGTGCAGCGGTCGGCGCCCGATGAAATCGCACGGTATCTCGCCGATGTCGAGGAGATCACCGGGGCCGTACTCAAGACCGTGAGAAAAATGCAGGGGTTTGTGCCGGAGGAGGTGGCCGCAGAGACGAGAATACCGGTTTTGAATCTGGAGCGCATCGAACAGGAAGATTTTGCGGCGTTTCCGCCGCCAGTGTATACGCGGGGGTTTGTTTCCGGCTATGCCGACTTTCTGGGGCTCGAAGCGGATCGGGCGTCCTCGGATTTCATGCGCCGGTTCAACGCATGGAAGGAGAACCGGGGAGGAGGCAACCCCCCCCACCGCTTCCGTCTGGCTTTCTGGAAGAAAAAAAAATGACGTCTCGGGTTGTCCGTTTGCCGGTCTCCGGCATAGTAGATCGGATGATTCGTTGAATGGTCGATTCGTCAAATCGGCGTTCCAGCTTCCTTGATGAGGTCCGTTGATTTTAGTAAAGATCCGGGCCCGGAGGACCCGGTTTTGAGTTAAGCTCGGAGGGCATGAATCCCTATGGTTGTCTTAAATCCGAAATTCGAATTTGTTTCGTATTTCGGATTTCGTGCTTCGAATTTCCACGCTTCGGGCTGAAAGGCAGAGCCAATTGCCTCTGACCTGGTCCTGAGGACCAGGATTGTGAGACTGCATTGAACCCATCAACCAATCCGCCAATCAACCGTCCTCCCCCATGTACCTGGCGATGGTTTCCACCACGTAGTGCTGCTGGGACTCGGAAAGCTCCGGATAGACCGGAAGGGCCAGGGTGTGCAGGGCCGCCTTTTCGGCCACCGGAAATTGCCCCGGCTTGTATCCCAGATAGGAAAAGCACTCCTGCAGGTGAAGCGGAATCGGGTAATACACTTCCGAACCGACGCCGGCTTCGGCCAGGACCTGCCTGAGTTCGTCTCTGCCGCTGTCCACCGCGATGACGAACTGATTGTAGATGTGGCGGTCCTGGCGGTCCACCGGAAGGCGGATTCGATCCTCCAGGCTGGCCTCGGCGAAAAGCCGGCGATAGCGCCGCGCGTTATGGCGCCGCGCCTCCGTCCAGCGGTCCAGGTGCGGCAGCTTGATGGAAACAATGGCCGCCTGCAGCGCGTCGAGCCTGAAATTGCCGCCGACCAGGTGATGCACGTACTTGGGATGGGCCCCGTGGCCGCGTAAAATGCGAAGCCGCTCATAGAGCGCCTCGGACTGGACGGTGACGATACCTCCGTCTCCGAACGCCCCGAGGTTCTTGGACGGAAAAAAGGAGAAGCATCCGAAATCGCCCATGGCCCCTGCCCGGTTCCCACGATACTCGGCACCGATGGCCTGGGCCGCATCTTCGATCACCGTCATCTTGTACTGACGGGCGATCGCCAGCAGCGGTTCCATTTCCGCGCATTGGCCGTAGAGGTGGACCGGTATGAGAGCCTTGACCGAGGACCGTTCTGCCTCGTCCAACTCCTCCATCACCCGCTTCACGTCAGCGGGAGACAGGTTGTAGGTGTCTTCCTCGATGTCGGCGAACACCGGCGTCGCCCCGGTCCGGGCGATGGCCCCGGCGGTGGCAAAAAACGTATACGGCGTGGTGAGCACCCGGTCGCCGGGGCCGATGCCGTCGGCCATCAGGCAGATCAGCAGCGCATCGCTTCCGGAAGAGACGCCGACCGCAAACCGGCTTCTGCAGTATTGGGCGATCTCTTTTTCCAGCTTTTCCACCCGCGGGCCGAGAATGAACTGCTGACGTTCAAAAATCTCTTCTGCAGCGGCCAGGACCTCGTTTTTGATGCCCTGGTACTGCGCTTTGAGATCGAGAAGGGGTACGTTCATCGGTTCTTGTTCCTTTAGTACGGGGTTTCGATTCTCAGAATCACCAGCGGCGATTCTGTATCATTGGTCATGTCGGCCGAATCGTTTTCAGGGATGACGGCATTGTCCCCCGCTCCCAGGCTGCGGCGGTCGGCGTCGACGGCGATGGCGCCGGTGCCGCGGACGACGATCAGGTGCTGAATCCTTCCCCGGCCGGTTGCCAGGGTCAGGGACTGGCCCGGAAAAAGCACGAGCCGCTCCACCGTGTAATCGGGCTTTTCGTCCAGAACCGTCCGCCGGCCCCAGTCGGCGTGAAGCGTTCGGTGCTGCTGAACCTCCCTTCGCCCCTGGCGCTTGAGTTGATCGACGATCTCCTTGACGTCCCGGCTTTCTTCCAGGTCCGAGACAAAAACCGAATCCGGAGTTTCGACCACGACCACGTGGTCCATTTTATTGACCGCGATCAGCCGCTCATAGCCCATGATAAACGAATCCTTGGTCCTGCGGGTGACCACGTTGCCGTCGACGACGTTGCCGGCCTCGTCTTTGGGCAGAAAGTCGTACAAGGACTTCCAGGAGCCGATGTCGCTCCAGCCGAAATCCGAAGGAAGCACCGCGCCCAGGGCGGTGTTTTCCATGATGGCGTAGTCGATCGAAATATTGGGCAGCTTTTCGTATTCACTTTGCTCCACCGGTCCGCCTCCGGCCGTGATCGACGCCATCTGTTCGGCCAGCTCCGGGCAGTGGCGGGCGAACTCTTCGGCCATGACCGTCGCCCGGAAAGCGAACATGCCGCTGTTCCAGAAGAAATTTCCCGCGGCAAGGTAGGATCGGGCCGTGGCCAGGTCCGGCTTTTCGACGAAACGGCGGATGGCAAGCGCCCCGTGGGCCAGGGCGCCGCCGCCTTCGATGTAGCCGTATCCGGTCTCGGGATAGTGCGGCTGGATGCCGAAGGTGACGATTCTGCCCTCCTTGGCCAGGGCCGCGGCGGCGCCGAGCTTTTCGTGAAACCGCTCGATATCGGCAATGACATGGTCTGCCGGAAACACCAAAACCACGGGGTCTTCGAACCGCTGCAGCACATGATTCACCGCCAGAAGGATCGCCGGGGCGGTGTTTCTTCCGCACGGCTCGGCCAGGATCCTGCCCTCGGCGTCGACCCCCACTTCGGCCATGTGCCTGGCGATTTCATGGGCATGATCCTGTCCGCACACCACAAAGATCTGCCCGGGGGCCACCATCGGAAGCAGGCGTTTTACGGTACGCTGCACCAGAGAGTCTTTTCCCAGGAAATGGACCAGCTGCTTGGGAAAAAGGGTCCGGGATACCGGCCAGAGCCGGGTTCCGCTGCCCCCGGCCAGCAGCACCGCGATGATCGTTTCCTTTTCAGCCATTTCCCACGGCCTTCTTTCTTCGAAAGTGCCGGATAGCCGGGCCGTTGCTTCCCGCCAGATTGGCCTCGCACCGGGTCTCGACCGCGTCGTAGCCGACGCAGCCGGCGACTTCCTTTCGCAGGGAAGCGCCGGGGCAGATCCGCATCGGCTCCGGCAGTTCGACGACGGTCTGGCTCTTTCCTCCCAGCCGCAGATTGATAAAGGTCCTGCAGGAGCCCGGGTGCCGCTGCAATATTTCCTTGAGCCGCTCGAGGGTTTCCCGGCGGGTCCGGTTAATCTCCAAGTTGAAATGAACGCTGGCGCTCCACAGCTCCTCGGCCCGGCCCATGGGAATGACCGTATCGGCCAGAAGCTTGACGGCATTTTCGTCGCGCTGGATGCGGCCCTGGATCAGCACTGCTGCATCGTCGACCAGCACCTCCCGCGCCTCGTTGTATACCGAAGAAAACACCGTCGCCTCGACGCCGCCGTGAAGGTCCTCCACGGTGACAAAGGCCATCAGATCCCCCTTTTTCGTGTGAATGGTCTTGACGTGGGTCACGACGCCGCCGATCCGAACCACCTCGCCGTCGCTTTTTTCCTGAAACGAAATGCTGTCGGCGGTGGTGAACTTTTCCAGCAGGTCTTCGTGCCGTGTCAGGGGATGGCCGGACATGTAGAATCCGAGCGCCTCCTTTTCGTGGGTCAGCAGTTGTTTTTCTCCCCACTCCTGGATGTCGGGCAAAGAGGGCGTGTTGGGCGCCGGGGTGGCACCTCCCCCGTCGAAAAGCCCCATCTGGGGATCACAGCGCTCCCGCTGGACCAGCTGCCCGTGCTCCAGGGTGTCTTCCAGGGCCGCCATCATCGCCGCCCGGGCGGCCCCGGTGCAGTCGAACGCACCGCAGCGGATGAGGCTCTCGATCACCCTTTTGTTGACCCGCCGCAAATCGACCCGCTCGCAGAAGTCGAACAGGTCGGTGAAGGGCCCGGATTCTGCTCTTGCCTCGGCGATGGCCTCCACGGCCCCTTCTCCGATGTTTTTGACCGCCACCAGTCCGTATCGGATCTTTCCATGGCTGACGGTGAATTTTTTTTCGCTTTCGTTGATGTCCGGCGGCAGCACTTGGATGTCATGGCTTCGGCACTCGGCGATGTACTTGACCACGCCGTCGGTGGAGTGCATCTCGCTGGTGAGCAGCGACGCCATGAATTCCACCGGGAAATGGGCTTTCAGGTAAGCGGTCTGATAGGCGATCAGGGCATAGGCCGCACTGTGGGATTTGTTGAACCCATAGCCGCCGAACTTTTCCATCAGATTGAAAATCTGCTCGGCCTTTTGCCGGTCGATGCCGTTTTCCACCGCACCCTGGATGAAACGCTCCCGGTGCTTGGCCATGATTTGAGCGATTTTCTTTCCCATGGCTTTTCGAAGATCGTCGGCCTCGGCCATGGAGTAGCTGGCCAGGGCGCCTGCGATCTTCATGACCTGCTCCTGGTAGACGATCACCCCGTGGGTTTCTTTCAGGATCGACTCCAGCTCGTCTACCAGGTAGGAAACCGGCTTCCGACCGTGCTTTCGCTCCACGTAGTCGTCGATCATCCCGCTTTCCATGGGGCCGGGACGATACAGGGCCACCAGGGCGATCACGTCTTCGAACCGGGCCGGCATGAGCCGGACCAGCAAGTCCTTCATGCCGCTGCTCTCCAGCTGAAACACGCCGGTGGTGTCGCCGGATGACAGCAGCCGGTAAGTCTGTTCGTCGTCGAGGTCGAGTTCGGACAGATCCGGGACTTCGCGGCCGCCGTCGGCGATCAGCTTCAAGGTGTCGGCAATCACCGTCAGGTTCCGCAGCCCGAGAAAATCAAACTTCACCAGCCCGATCTTCTCCACGCACTTCATGTCGTACTGGGTGACCACCTCCCCCTTTTTGCCGCGATACAGGGGAAGGTATTCGCTCAAAGGGCGGTCTCCGATCACCACACCGGCGGCATGGGTCGATGCATGGCGGGGCAGGCCCTCCAGGATCCGACAGATCTGGATGAGCTCGGCATACCGGGCATTTTGCCTTTCCATTTCGGCCAGCCGGGGTTCCTGCTTCAGGGCGTCGTCCAGGCTGATGTTGAGCACGTCGGGCACGAGCTTGGCGATGGCGTCCACCTCAGCCAGGGGGATGTCCAAGGCTCTTCCCACATCCCGGATCACGGCACGGGTCTTGAGCTTTCCGAAGGTGATGATCTGAGCCACATAGTCGCTGCCTCCGTATTTTTCAGAAACGTACCGGAAAACCCGCTCCCGGCCGTTGATGCAAAAATCGACATCGATATCGGGCATGCTCTTTCGGGCGGGATTGAGAAACCGTTCAAAAATCAGCCCGTGTTCGAGAGGATCGAGATCGGTGATGCCCAGGGCATAGGCGACGATGCTGCCGGCGGCCGACCCTCGGCCGGGTCCCACCGGAATCCCGTTTGCCTTTCCATAACGGATAAAATCCGAAACGATCAGAAAATACCCGCAAAACCCCATCTTCCGGATCACCGACATTTCGTAGTCGAGACGGTCCTGATAGGCGGTTTCATCCACTCCCGGGCGCTTTCGGCGAACCCGCTCCATGATTTGGGCAAACCCTGCACGGGCCGCCTCTTCAAAGAGATCTTCGACGGATTTCTCCGCATCGACGGCAAACTTCGGGAAATGGTAGGTGTGAAAATCGAGGGTCACATCGCAGCGGTCTGCGATCCGCCGCGTATTTTCCAGCGCGCCTTGCACATGGCCGAAGGCGGTCTTCATCTCTTCGGGGCTTTTGAAATAGAGCTGATCGGTCCGGAACCGGAATCGATCCGAATCCTGGGTCGTTTTCCCGGTCTGGATGCAAAGCAATACATCGTGGGCTTGCACGTCAGCGCTGTCGAGATAGTGGCAGTCGTTGCTGGCGACAAGCGGTATGGAAAGCCTTTGGCCCATTTCGACCAGGTGGCGGTTGACCAGCTCCTGGATTTCGATCCCGTTTTGCTGCAGCTCCAAAAAGAATCCGTCTTCACCGAAAATCTGTTGATATTCCCGGGCTGCCGCGTCAGCCTGCTCGATGCGCCCGGACTTGATGAGCATGGGAATCTCGCCGTGAAGGCAGGCCGACAGGGCGATCAACCCCCGGCTGTGGGCACGAAGCATCTCCTTGTCGATGCGGGGCTTGTAGTAAAACCCCGTCAGCTGAGCGGCAGTGGCCAGCTTGCAAAGATTCCGGTAGCCCTCCATGGTCTCGGCCAGCAGGATCAGATGAGACATCCCCTTGCTGTCCAGCGGCGTCTTGTCGGTCATCTTCCGGGGAGACAGGTAGGCCTCGCAGCCGATGATCGGCTTGATGCCGGCTTTAACCGCCTTTTCGAAAAACTCCACCGCCCCGAACATGGTGCCATGGTCTGTGATGGCCACCGCATCCATGCCGTAGTCGGCGGCCCGCTTCAGCAGGGGATCGATCCGGATGGCACCGTCCAAAAGGCTGTATTGGGTGTGCACATGGAGATGGACGAATTCAGCAGGTGGGTTGTTCATGGCTTCCGATGGCATAGGCGGTTCTTTTCGCGTTTTTCATAGTAGGCCATGGAGCCAGCATCGGGCAAGGGGGGCATGGTGAGTTGGCCAGTTTCGCCAGTTGCCAGTTGGCCAGTTGGGCTACTGCATGTTTTCGACAGCCTTTGGAAAGTTGGTCCATTTTTGCATTCTTGCATCGGGGTAGTCTTGCGGTGAAAAGGGTGTCTCTGCCCGAACCAAATCTGGACTATAGACGTGACTGGTGAAACTGGCAACTGGCGAAACTGGCGAAACTGTCTAATCGAGGCGGTAATTGGGCGCCTCCTTGGTGATAATGACGTCGTGAACGTGGCTTTCCCGCATGCCGGCCGCGGATATTCGCATGAACCGGGCTTTTTCACGCAGTTCCTCGATCGTACGGCAGCCGCAGTAGCCCATCCCCGCCTTCAATCCGCCCACCAGCTGCAGAATGTTGCCGGAAAGAGAACCGCGGTAGGGCACGCGGCCCACGATTCCCTCGGGTACCAGTTTGTCGTCCTCGGCCTCTTCGTGTTGGGCGTAGCGGTCCTTGCTTCCCTTTTTCATCGCCTCCAACGATCCCATGCCGCGGTAGACCTTGTAGCTGCGCCCCTGATAGAAGATGGTTTCGCCCGGGCTTTCCTCGGTGCCGGCGAAGAGCCCGCCGATCATCACGCAGTGGGCGCCTGCGCCCAGGGCTTTGGTGATATCGCCTGAAAATTTGATTCCGCCGTCGGCGATGAGCGGCACCCCGGTTTTCTTGGCCACGGCCCGGCAGCTCATGATGGCCGTCACCTGGGGCACCCCGATGCCGGCAACGATGCGGGTGGTGCAGATGGAGCCCGGGCCGATGCCGATCTTCACTCCGTCCACCCCGGCCTTGATCAGGTCTTCGGCCCCTTTGCCGGTGCCCACATTGCCGGCGATCAACTCGATGTCGTCAAAGGTCTCTTTGAGCGCCTCCACGGCTTCGATGACATTTTTGCTGTGTCCGTGGGAGGTGTCGATCACGATGACATCGGCCCCGGCCTTGAGCAGCGCCTCGGCCCGGGCAAGCATGTCCTCTCCGACCCCGACGGCGGCGCCCACCCGGAGCCGACCCATCCGGTCCTTGCAGGCGTAAGGGTATTTCTTGATCTTTTCGATGTCCTTGATGGTGATCATGCCGGTCAGCCGCCCTTCCTTGTCGACCACGAGCAGCTTTTCGATCCGGTGCTGGTGGAGAAGCTTTTTCGATTCCTCCAGGGTGATCCCCTCGGACACCGTGACCAGGTTGTCCTTGGTCATCACCTCGGAAACCGGCCGATCCAGATTGGTCTCGAACCGGAGGTCCCGGTTGGTGACAATCCCCACCAGAGCATTGTTTTTGATCACCGGCACTCCTGAAATGCGATACTGCTCCATCAGGCTGAGGACCTCGCGCACGGGCCGGTCCGGATGGATGGTCACCGGGTCGATGATCATCCCGCTTTCCGACTTTTTGACCTGGTCCACCTCCCGAACCTGGTCTTCGATGTCCATATTGCGGTGAATGAAGCCGATGCCGCCCTCCCGGGCCATGGTGATGGCTGCCCTGGACTCGGTGACCGTGTCCATGGCCGCGCTGCAGATGGGAATGTTCAGGGCCAGGTTTCGGGTCAGCCGGGTGGCCGTGTTCACCTCCCGGGGCAGAATGTCGGAATAGTTCGGCAGCAGCAGTACGTCGTCAAAGGAAAAGCCTTCTTCGGGTGGTATCTTGACCATGAGGGTTCCTCCGGATGTCGGTTGAAAATTTGAGGCTTTCGATAACAAATCCACCCCCCTTTCGCAATGGCTTATTTGGCGGCTTGACAAGTGTCGGAACCGAATATAGGGATTGTCCTTGTTTCGCTCAAGTATGAAGGATAAAATCGCTTCGCGCTTTTATAAAACGCGGCTACGCCGCTATAATTTCTTTGCGCAGCAAAGAAAATTTTGTGAAAATGCCACGCTATGATCATCGAGATCAATCCGGAAAATCCCCAGCCGCGCCTGATCGAACAGGTGGTGGACGTCCTTAAAAACGGCGGTGTGATCGCATATCCGACCGATACCTACTACGGCATCGGCTGCGATATCTTAAACAAGAAGGCGATCGAGCGGGTCTACCAAATCAAGCAGCGGCCCAAAAGCAAGCCGTTCAGCTTCATCTGTGCGGACCTGAAGCATATCAGCGACTACGCCAAGGTTTCCAACTACGCCTACAAGACCATGAGGCGGCTGCTGCCGGGACCTTACACCTTCATTCTGGAAGGATCCAAGCTGGTGCCCAAGATCATGCTCACCAAACGCAAAACAGCGGGAATCCGGGTGCCGGAAAACGCCATCTGCCTGGAGCTGGTCAAAATCTTGGGAAACCCGGTGATCTCCACCAGCGTCGAGGCCCCCGACGAATCCTTTCATTTCGACGCCTCGCTGATCCACGACCACTACAAGGGAAGGCTGGATTTGGTCGTGGACGGCGGTCCGGTGCCG
The DNA here is from genome assembly GCA_021737185.1 of Desulfobacterales bacterium. GTDB lineage: Bacteria > Desulfobacterota > Desulfobacteria > Desulfobacterales > CAFBRK01 > JAIPEL01. Next base: position 84,152 of record JAIPEL010000003.1, read on the forward strand.
GCCCTGCCCTCCTCGGTCATCTCCCTCATCGACGACGAACCGCAGGTGATCCGCGCCGGCATCGGGGATATTTCCCTTTTTGAATAAATCCGCTGGCGCGGATTTTAACCGGCTGCTCCCAACCCGGCCCAATTACCAAAATCCGAATAACGAATTGCGGTTCTCCAGAAAGCTCCAGGTGACCTTCGCCGGAGGCCAACGGGTGTCAGATCGGAAGCAGGGCAACTGTTTGAGCCATTTAGGCCGCGTTAAGACAGCCGGAACGCAAAAGCGGGATCTATCGAGCAATTCCCACTATCCCCTGTCACTTGTTTGCGCCCTAACCAGCGGCTGTCTTTACGCGGCCTTGATGGCGAGTTTTGGCCGGCTGGAGAGCTGATACTCGTCGGCCTTTGGCGGCTCAAGGCTGGAGGATTCTGGATAAGCGCATAACGAATTTTCAAATGGCCAAAACAGGAAAGTAGGAATCAAAAAAAACTGCGTGCGCGGTTTCGATCATTCGAATTTGGGTCATTGCGGTTTGTTTCGGGTTTCGAATTTCGTGCTTCGGATTTATGCTGAGGCGGGGCTAATAGTTCGAATACACTGCCACCCATGTGCTTGATGAAGACTACGGTTTATAGAGGTATCCGGCAAACAGGTCTGTCGCCTTCAAGTGCCGGGAGAGAAATGCGGCGGCCCCTTCGGTGAGCAAGCCCAGCAGGGAATACTTTTCGGTGCGGGAGTAGACGGTCTTCACATCGCCTTCGATTCCGGCAAGCTCTGCGGCCCAGTCGACAGCGTCCTGGAGGTTGCCGAGCCGGTCCACCAATCCCAGCTCCCGGGCCTGCTCCCCGTTGAAGATCCGACCGTCGGCCAGCCGGGCCACGGCTCCGTCATCCATGCCCCGTCCTTGCGCCACCGCCCGGATGAACTGGGTGTGGGTCTGGTCGGCGAAGGTCTGCAGAATTTCGCGTTCTTCTTCGGACATCGGTTTGACCGGCGAGGCGAGATCCTTGTATTCGCCGCTTTTGATGACCACGGGCACGAGCCCGATTTTGTCGAGCAGGCTTTTAAAATTGGTATATTCGATGATGACCCCGATGCTGCCGGTGATGGTGCCGGGATTGGCCATGACGCCTTCGGCTGCCGCCGCCACATAATAGCCTCCGGAGGCGGCAATGGACCCCATCGAGGCGATCACCGTTTTTTCATCTCGCGTCTTGCGGACCTCCCGGTAGATTTCCTGGGCCGGGCCGACAACGCCGCCCGGAGAATCGATCCGGAGCACGATGGCTCGAACGGAATCCTCCTCCCGGAACCGCTTCAGGTCCTCCAGCACGGTCCGGGCGTCGAGGATCACCCCCTCGATTTCGATGATCCCCACTTTGTGCACATCAGTGAAGGAAATATCGTCGCCGCGAAGGGCGACGGACAGGGTGATCGTCAACGCAGCGAGGGTGGCGCCTGCAATGGCGGAAAAGACCAGAATGAAGAAAAGGATGGGATGGCGGCGGGAAAACATGCGGTGTCAGCCCCCATCGGGCGAGTCTTTGGAAAGAACCGGCGCCGGGGGCGGCGTTGCCACGCCACCGGCGCCGGTTTTCTATTCGTCGTTGAGTTTATCCTGCAGGTTTTCCCTCAGGATTTCGCCGAAGGTTGACGTGGCCGGCCCGATGTTGTTGATGTACTCGTTGAGCAGACTCTGTTCGTCTTCCATCTCCAGGCGCTTGATCGAAAGCCCGATGCGGCGCTCGTCGCTGTTGATATTCATCACCTTGGCGGTGATGATGTCGCCCACGTTGAACATCCCCACCGGGGTTTTGATCTTTTCCTTGCTGATCTCCGAGACGTGGATCAGCCCTTCGATCCCCTCTTCGAGCTCGACAAAAACGCCGAAGTCGGTCACGTTGGTCACCGTTCCGGTGATCTTCTTGCCCACCTCGTAGCGCTGTTCCACGGTTTCCCAAGGATCGGACTGAAGCTGCTTGATGCCCAGGGAAAACCGTTCGCTTTCTTTGTCGATGTCCAAGACGATGGCTTGAACGATGTCACCCTTTTTGTAGAGCTCGGAAGGGTGTTTGATCCGCTTGGTCCAGGAGATGTCGGAAATATGGACCAGTCCGTCGATCCCCTCGTCGATGCCGATGAAGATGCCGAAGTCCGTGATGTTCTTTATTTTGCCCTCGATGGTGGTTCCCACCGGGTACTTTTCGCTGATCACATCCCACGGATTCGGCTTGACCTGCTTCATCCCCAGGGAAATGCGCCGGGCATCCGGCTTGATGTCGAGCACCACCGCCTCGATGGATTCTCCGACGGAAACGACCTTGGAAGGATGTCGGATTTTTCGGGTCCATGACATCTCCGACACGTGGATGAGACCCTCGATCCCTTCTTCCAGCTCGACAAAGGCGCCGTAATCGGTGAGGCTGACAACCCGGCCGTTGACCCGGGAGCCGACCGGATACTTTTCGGCGGCGGCCTCCCACGGGTCCGGGGTGAGCTGCTTCATGCCGAGCGACACCCGCTCCCGCTCCAGGTCGAGGTTGAGAATCTTCACCTGGATCTCGTCGCCGATGGAAAACAGCTCGGAAGGGTGTTTGACCCGCCCCCAGGAGATGTCGGTGATATGCAGCAGACCATCGACGCCGCCCAGGTCGACGAACACCCCGTACTCGGTGATGTTCTTGACCACGCCGTCGATGACCTTTCCCTCGTGAATGGTGGCCAGGGTCTCGGTCCGCTTCTTTTCCCGTTCTTCTTCCAGAAGAACCCGGCGGGAAAGGACGATGTTGGATCGCTTCCGGTTGTATTTGAGAACCTTGAATTCGAAGGTCTTTCCGACCATCTCGTCCAGGTTTCTGATCGGCCGCAGATCGGCCTGGGACCCGGGCAAAAAGGCCTGCACGCCGATATCCACGGAAAATCCGCCCTTGACCCGGTTTGTGATGGTTCCGGAGATGGTTTCTTCGGCGTCGTAACACCGTTTGATCTCTTCCCATACCTTGATGGTGGCCGCTTTTTCCTTGGACAGAACGACGACTTCCTCGTCGTCGTCCCAGAACTCGACCATCACCTCCACGGTATCGCCCTCGGCGGCGGCCACTTCCCCGTTTTCGTCCCTGAACTCCCGGATCGGGATCTGGCCTTCGGACTTGTATCCGATGTCGACCAGAACAAAGTCTCGGTCCACCGAGATGATCCGTCCCAGGACGACCTCCCCTTCCTCGAACTGCTTGAAGCTTTCTTCATACATGCCCATCAGGTCCTCGGGCATGCGCTCTTCTTCGCCGGATTCGGCCTCGATCTCCTCGGCGACTCTTTCCGCCTCGGTCTTTTCGGGCAGCTTTGCCGCCCCCGTGTCTTCGGCCGCTGCTTCGGCCTCGACCGGATCCGTTTCCGGAGTTTGCTCCGGCATTTCCTGTTTGTTTTCGTTGTTCTTAAAATTGTTTTCCATTCAACACATTCCCCCTTAGCCGATTTTTGTCCGCCGAGACGTTATCCAGGCGACACAAATATGCTTCTTTATCATAATCATTGAAAAACACAATGCTTAATTTTCGCCCGTTGTCGAACGGATCACCTCCAACATCTTTTCTACCACCGCCTCGGCGCTAAACTCGGTGGAGTCGATCCGCACGGCATCCGGCGCCGGCGCCAGCGGAGCCAAGGCTCGATTCGTGTCGTTTTCGTCCCGTCTGGCCATGTCCTTTTCCACCTGCTCGAGGCTTGCCGCCGCTCCCAGTTCCTGGTAGCGGCGCAGGGCACGGGTCTTCAAGTCCGCAGCAAGGAAAAACTTCACGTCGGCGTCGGGAAAGACCACCGACCCCATGTCCCTGCCCTCGAAGACCGCAGCCCGGCGGCTTCCCAGATCGCGCTGCACGTCGAGCAAAAAGGTGCGCACGACGGGCCGCGCGCTGACAGCCGATGCCGTCATGGAAATTTCCGGTGTGCGGATCAGGTCGGTCACATCCTCTCCGTTGACCAAAAGGCGCGATTGCCCCCCCTGTTGGGAAAAACCGATGCTCAGACCGTCGCAGAGCCGCGCAAGCCCCTCGTCATCGTCCGGTTCGATCCCGCTTCGCACGGCAGCCAGGGCGACGCCGCGGTAGAGCGCTCCGGTGTCGACGTAGGTGTATCCCAGCCGGGCGGCCAGGTTCCGGCTAACAGTGGTCTTGCCGGCGCCGGCCGGCCCGTCGATGGTTATGAGCAGCCCCTTTTCCCGGTTCACAGCACCTGCTCCAGGGCGTGGATCAGCCGTCGGTTTTCCTCGTCCGCGCCGGCGTTGACCCGGATGTACGTCGGATACCCATAGGCGGACATCGAGCGGACGATCACCCCTTTTTTGAGCATCTCTTCGAACACGGCATCCGCGCTTTTTTTGACTTCAATCAGAAAGAAATTAGCCTGGGTCGGAAAGCAGGCGATATCTCTTTCGGCCAGGGCCTCGAAAAGATCGTCGATCCCCTTGTGGACCTGCCGCAGCGTCTTGTTCAAAAAGGCCTGATCGTCCAGGGCGGCGAGCGCCCCGGCCTGGGCCAGGCTGCTGACGTTGAAAGGCATCCTGACGCGATGAAGAAGTTGGGCCAGCTCCGCAGGCATCACCGCGTACCCGACCCGCAAGCCGGCCAGCCCGTATGCCTTGGAAAAAGTCCGGAGGGTCACCAGGGGGCGGCCGATGTCCATCAGCGCAAGCCCTCTGGCGGCTGCCGGATCCCTGACGAATTCGATGTAGGCCTCGTCAAGGACCACCACGATCCCCTCGGGAAGCGCCGATAGAAAATCCGACATCCGCTTCTGATCGATCACGGACCCGGTGGGATTGTTCGGATTGCACAAAAACACGACCCGCGTCCGCTCGCCGACGGCGTCGGCGACTCGGTCGAGGTCGATGGCCAGATCCTTGAGGGGAACGAAAACCGGCACGGCGCCGGAAGAGCGCACGGAGATTTCATACATCAGAAACGACGGTCTGGGCATCACCGCTTCGTCTCCGGGCCCTAAGAGCACCCGGCTGAGCATCCCCAAAATTTCATCCGACCCGTTTCCCAGGACGATCTGCTCCGGACCCACCTGCAGACGGCGGGCCAGCTTCCGGGTCAGGGCAAAGGCGCTGCCGTCCGGGTATCGGTGAAGTCGGCCCAGCGCTTCGCCGATCGCCGCCACGGCCTTGGGAGACGGGCCGAGCGGGTTTTCATTCGAGGCCAGCTTGACCGAATCGGCAATCCCGTATTCTCGCTCCAGTTCCTCCAGGGGTTTTCCCGGGACATAGGGTGCGATGGATCGGATGTGTTCGGCGACCGTAAAGGGCATCTGTTCGGCTCCTGAAAAGGACGCGGCAAGCTGCCGCAACCGGCGAAAGGGCGCGGTCAGTTCTTTTGCGCTGCCTGAAACCCCGCGTCGACGGCTTTCAAATTCAATGGGATCAGCTTCTCTTTTTTGGAAAACTCGGCTTTCACACACTCTTTGAGCAGTTCCCTGTCCACCAGTTTGCTGCGCGCCGCAAAGGCGGCCAGGGCCACGATGTTGGCCGAGCGCACGCTTCCCAGCTCCTTGGCGATATCGGTGACCGGAATCGACACGGCGTCCACATCTTCCCGGCCGGCACCGATCGGGATCAGGGAGCTGTTGATGATGATGACGCCGCCGGGCTTGACCACCGGGGCGAATTTTTCAAGGGACGGGCGGTTCATCGCCACCAGGTGCAAAGGATTTCGAATGATCGGCGACCCGATGGGGCGATCGCTGATCACCACTGTGCAGTAGGCGGTGCCGCCGCGCATTTCCGGCCCGTAAGAGGGAATCCAGGCCACCTCGAAACCGGAGGTCATGGCCGTCTGGGCCAGGATCTTCGCGCTGAGCAGTATCCCCTGGCCGCCGAATCCGGCAAACATCACTTCGCTTTGCATGGGCAACTCCTGTCCGATCACCAAAAAGATAACATCCGCAAGACACAAATCCGAATTTCGATCTTCGATATTCGGATTTTAGGTGCTGGTTTTCCTGCCGCTTGAAAGGGCGCAGCCAATCCGCGCCTAGACGCTGTCCTTGGCCGCCTGCCCGTCCGCTTCCGGGGTCTTGAAGTCACCGAGCGGATAATAGGGGAGCATGGTCTGCTCGGCCCATTGGATCGCCTCCACCGGGGTCATCCCCCAGTTGGTCGGACAGGTGCTCACCACCTCGACAAAGCTGAAGCATCGTCCGGCCAGCTGGTACTCGAAAGCCCGTTTGATCGCCTTTTTCGCCTTGTTGATGGTTTTGGGCTTGAGCACCGTCTGCCGGGTGACATAGGCAGGGGTGGCAAGACTGGAAAGAAGTTCGGCCATCCGGATCGGCATGCCGACATCGTTCACATCCCTTCCGAAGGGCGACGTGGTGGTCCGCTGATTCGGCATCGTCGTGGGGGCCATCTGTCCGCCGGTCATACCGTATACGGCGTTGTTGACGAATATGGTGGTAAATTTTTCGCCCCGGTTGGCGGCGTGGATGATCTCCCCCATGCCGATGCTGGCCAGGTCGCCGTCTCCCTGATACGTGAAGACGACCAGATCCGGCCGCACCCGCTTGATGCCGGTGGCCATGGCCGGGGCCCGGCCGTGGGCGGCCTCCTGAAAGTCGAAGGTAAAATAATTGTAGGCGAGCACCGCACAGCCCACCGGCGCAATGCCCACGGTTTTTCCGCGAATCCCCAGCTCGTCGATGACCTCGGCAATGAGACGGTGAATGACGCCGTGGGTGCATCCCGGGCAGTAATGGGTCACCGCATCGGACAGGGCCTCCGGTTTTGCAAACGTTTTTCCTTTCGCCATGGTTCGAACTCCTTGCCGTGCACACCGGCTCGTTTATGCGGCAGATGGTTGCAATTCTATAGAAGCGAGCGGGTAAAATCGATGATCTCTTCCGGGGTCGGAACATCTCCGCCGCACTTGCCGTACCAGTGAACCGGCAATGAGCCCCGGACCGATCGCTCCACATCTTCGACCATCTGACCCATGCTCATCTCGATACTGGCTACTGCACGGCAGCCGGCTTTGCCGGCTGCCGTGCGCACCGCTTCTTCGGGAAATGGAAACAGCGTCTGGGGCCGGACCATCCCCACTTCGACCCCCTCCTCCTTGAGCTGATCGATGGCGGTTCGGCATACCCGGCTCATGGTCCCGTAGCTGACCAACAGCACTCGATAGTCGCTGTCGGTATTGTAGGTTTCAAAGCGGATCTCTTCCTGTTTCATCTGCTCGTATTTGGCCTTGAGCGTCAGATTGTTGCTGTTGAGCTGATCCGGATCGAGAAAGAGAGACTTGACCAGGTTGCGCTTGTCGCTCTTGCGAAACGCCATGCCGTTGGTGGCCCAGTCGTCCTTGTTGGTCGGCTCGGTGCGCAGGTGGTCGGGAAACTCCACCGGCTCCATCATCTGTCCGATGAGCCCGTCGCCCAAGATCATGACCGGATTCCGATATTTTTCAGAAAGCGGAAACGCTTGCATGACCATTTCCACTGCCTCCTGGACGCTGGCCGGCGCCATGACCAGAAGTCGGTAATCGCCGTGGCCGCCCCCCTTGACCGATTGAAAATAGTCTGCCTGGGAAGGAAGAATTCCACCCAGCCCCGGGCCGCCGCGCATGATGTTGACAAAGACCGCCGGGCACTGGGCTGCGGCAATGTAGCTGATGGCTTCACTCATCAGGCTGATGCCGGGGCTGGAAGAGGTGGTGAAAACCCGGGCGCCGCAGGCCGCGGCCCCGAAGATCATGTAGGAGACGGCCACTTCGCTTTCTCCCTGGAGAAAAACGCCTCCCACCTCCGGCATTCGCCGGGAGAGGTATTCGGCCACCTCGGACTGGGGGGTGATCGGGTAGGCAAAGTAGTTCAGGCAACCGGCCCGGATCGCCGCTTCTCCGATCGCTTCGTTTCCTTTCATGAGAACTTTGGCCATGAGTTGCCTCCGTTTATCGGGTCTTTTCTTCGGTCTCTTCGGTGATGGTGATGGCCACATCCGGACACATGACACAGCACAGGGCACAGAAGATGCAGTCTTCCGGGCGGGCCTGGAAGACCGGGAAGTATCCTTTGGGACTGACCTGCTCGGAAATCTCCAGGACGTTCTTGGGGCAGACGGTGACGCAAAGTCCGCAGCCTTTGCAGCGGTTTTCGTCGATATGGTGGGAAAAAGCCATTTCTCTATGCTCCTTTAGCGGTTTTGGCCGCCGCGGCCACTTTTGAGATGATGCCCGGAAGCTGCACCGCCTGCTTCCAGGGAGGAACGAGCTGCCGCCGAATCGGCAGCAGGGGCCGCCCGATGCGTTCGGCATCGAGCCCGTCGACGAGTTCGACCGGTGCCGTGACAAACTCCAGCGGAAGCCCGGTCCGCTCGGCAAGATTTTTTACGAAGTCCGCCCCTTGGTAGACGTCATCGGCCACGGTCTCATCGAGCAGGTGCGGGTTGGCGATCCATCCGGTAACGGCCTGCCTCGAAGACGCTTCGATTTCCGCCTGGATCTTGAGGCAGCCTTCGATGGTTTCGGTAAACGGCCGATAGGGATTGACGACCTGCAGCATCTGAAAGTCCTGGCGGCCGAAGGCATCGGCCAACGACGCCAGCACGGTGGCGCCCACGTCGTCTCCGCCGACGTCGATAATCGTCAGCGGCGCCGGGCTTCGGATCAGTCCGGCGATCCGAGGGCTTAGGATCGGCAGGTCGGCGTTGAGATACTGGTCTTCGGGAAGCACCACGTCAACCCCCCGGGCCTCCAACTGCTTCCGCGCCTGCCGGGTTCTGAAATAGGGATTGACCAGGTCCAGGTCTGCAATCCGGACTTCGATGCCGGCGTTGCGCCGAACGACCGCCAGATTGACTGCGACCTCGGTCTTTCCGCTGCCGTAGTTGCCCACGATGACGACGATGCCGTCGAGTCGGATCTCCATCTTCTCACTCGCTAGCGGCTCTTTTGGTGTATCGTGCCCGTGCCGTCTGATTGAAGGATTCTGGGAAATTTTCAAGCTGGCGTCTTATGGCGGCGGCCGCGGCCGGTCCGGCCCAGCCGTTCTGGCCGGAATTCGGGCAAAGCGTCTTTGTATTGCCTAATGTCAGGTTTGTCAAGAAAGTCAATGGCGATGACCGGTTGAAATTCCAGGGGGTTTGGGGTATCCAGAGCCATTGTTTACTCACCAGGAGGTCGATCACGGCATGGTCGAGGTAAAAACCGGTCTGGAAAAATTCGTTCAATCTCCACCGCAGGAACTGATGGGGCTGCGCATCGGCCTCTTGTGCAATCCGGCCTCGGTGGACCGCCGCCTTGTCCACGCCCGGTTTTGCATCGACCGCATTGCGGAAATGAAGCTGACCGCCCTGTTCTCCCCCCAGCACGGGTTTTACTCCGAAAAACAGGACAACATGATCGAGTCCGAAGACCGCCTCGACCCGGCCTTGAAGATTCCGGCTTATTCGCTTTACGGCAGCACGCGGGTTCCCACCGAGAAGATGCTGGACGCCGTCGACCTCTTCGTCGTCGATCTGCAGGATGTCGGCACACGGGTCTATACCTTCATCTCCACCATGGCCCTTTGCATGGAAGCCGCAAAGCGCCGGGGCCGAAAGGTCGTGGTTCTGGATCGGCCCAACCCCATCGGCGGTCTGGCCGTGGAGGGCAGCTGCCTCGACCCGGCCCTGCGCTCGTTTGTGGGCAAATACCCGCTGCCGATGCGCCACGGGCTGACCATCGCCGAGCTCGCCCTGTTGTTCAACGAACACTTCGGCATCGGCTGCGACCTTTCAGTCATCCCGATGGACGGATGGAAGCGTTGGATGCACTTTTCCGACACCGGTCTTCCCTGGGTAGCTCCCTCGCCGAACATGCCTTCTCCGGCATCGGCCCAGGTCTATCCCGGACAGGTCCTCTTTGAAGGGACCAACGTCTCCGAAGGCCGGGGGACCACACAGCCCTTCGAGCTGTTCGGGGCCCCTTTCATCGAACCGGAGGCCGTTCTTGAACGGCTGCCGGAGCAGGTGCTTTCCGGGGTGTCCCTTCGGCCCGCGGCATTTGAACCGACCTGGAACAAATGGACAGGGCGGCTTTGCAACGGCTTTCAGATCCATCTGCTGGACCGGTCCGCGTACCGGCCCTGCCGCTGCTCGACTGCGCTTCTGGCCGCGATCCGCGGCCTTTACCCGAAAAGGTTTGCGTGGAAGACGCCTCCCTATGAATACGAATACGATCAAATGCCCATCGATCTCATTTGCGGTGACGGCCGTCTCCGCCAAAAAATCGAAGAGGGCGCCGGTGTTACCGAACTGGTCGACGGCTGGGATGCGGACGAAGCCGCGTTCGAAGAACTGAGAAAGCCGTATCTGCTGTACGAATAAAATCGCGCAGCGATTTTATCGGAGGCGGCGGCGCCGCCGCTCGGAGACGGAATTCAAAATTCCAGATTCAAGATTCAAGATTGATGAAATCGTAAAAAATACCCGAAATCTTCGTCGCGCTTGATTTGGCCTTTATAAGTATTTAAACATACTGGATTCCCGCTTTCGCGGGAATGACGAAAAAGGGTAATTCGGACTTTTTTCGAAACCATCAACCTGAACGTGGAACCTTGAACTTTGAACTTTGAACCAAAAAGTCCCATGGCCGACCGCTGGGAGCGGATGAAATTCAAGAACAACAAGGTCTGGGTTGCCGTGGACGCCGACGGACGGCCGGTGATCGCCGATGGACGCGCCCGCATCCGCTATCGACGCGAAGATGAAGAAAGGGAGTACCGAGTCAACCCCGCAAACCTTCGCTCCTTGGACGACCCGGCCCCGGAGCCTGCCCCCCCCCGCTCCAGGCAGAAGGCTCCGGCAGGCGGGAACCACATTCCGGAAAACGCGGTGGTGATTTATACCGACGGCGCCTCTTCCGGAAATCCGGGCCCTTCAGGAATCGGGGTCGTCCTGCGCTGGGGCGAACACGAACGGGAAATTTCGCGCCATATCGGACAGGCAACCAACAACATTGCAGAGCTCGAAGCGATCCGAGCGGCGCTGGAGGCGGTAAAAAATCCGAAGCTGCCGGTTCGGATCTACACCGACAGCAGTTATGCCTATGGCCTGCTGGAGTTGGGCTGGAAGGCGAAAAAAAACACCCGGCAGGTCGAAGAGATCCGCAGCCTGCTGGCCGCTTTTCCGGACGTAAAAATCCTCAAGGTGAAGGGGCACGCAGGAGACCCCGGAAACGAACGGGCAGACCATCTAGCGACCGCCGCCATCCGGCGCTCGGTCGGGGGCTGATTCCCGGGTGCCGTCGATATAGTGACAAAAAAACCCCGCGGCAGCGCTACGGGGTTTTCTGTATACTTTTCGCGGTACGCGAAATCATTATAAAATCGCGCCAGCGATTTTATCAGGACTTTTCCGACTTCAGGCTTTCCACTTCTTTTTTCAGATCTTCGATCTCTTTTTTGTATTCGTCCACATCCTCGCCGGCGTCTGCCGTGTCAAATGCGGTTTCATCTTTTTTCCAGGTGTCTTTCAGCTCGTCAAAGCCGAGGTAAAGCGCCAGCCCGCCGCCGAGAAGCAGCATGATCGGAATTGCGCCGGCCAGCAGCTGCAAGAAAGGTTTCCACCATACCGAAAGCCCGATGAGGCCTAAAACCGCAGCGATAGCCCCTCCAATTAACGTTTTCATAGGAAAATCTCCTCCTTTACCCGTATTGTTGAATATCGGTGACGGTATCTTGAAATCATCTCCGGTCGGCGCGGCTGACCGTGACGAACGCCTACCCGGCAGACTATAAATTTACCTTGAAAATCGATAAGATAGCCCGCAACCCCTGTGACCCACACAACTTCGAGAGCAAATACCACATCAAATGGGACAACGCAAGCCAATTTTTCCCGTCATTGGCCACGCCGAAGGGCGGCAGGACCGGCAACGAAAATAAACCGATTGAAAAGCCGATCGGCTTCTGGTAATAAAATTGCTTGCGCGTTTTTATGAGAGTTTCGCTCCGCGAGACAAATACGAAAGAATGGCTCCCGAGAGAACCGCTTTCCGAGGTTCACAAGTCATGCCCCGGTTTTGCCGGAGGTCATGACTTTTATTTTTTCAGGATCAATACGGCCGTCAAGATCCTCATCCGAGTTGAAGCTCGTAAATTGCCGGCCGTGCTCCGACCGATAGCCTCATGAAAGAAGACCCCCAAGAAACGCCGCCGGATGTCCGACCCGGAAAGCTCTCCGCGTTTTTCCGCGGAGACGGCCACTACTACCCGTGCATCCTTCCGGCGAAAATCGGTTTTCTGTTCGATCTTCTGCTGAAGCTCTTCTACCGCGGGATTCATGTCAACGATGCCCAGACCGAGCGGATTCAACAGCTCAAGGACCGGGGAATCGTCGTATACACCACCAAGTACAAGAGCGACTTCGAGTTCCTTTTCTATTATACGCGGTTTCGGCAGCTTCGCCTGCCCTTTCCGACCATCGGCTTCGATTACCGGTTTATCTTTCTTCAGCCGCTGCTTCATATGGTCCGGATGTTCACCACCCACGCCGCGGCGCTCTTTCGCCGCTTTTCCTTCCCGGATCCGTATCGAAACGGCTACCTTCAGGACCAGCTCCTCGGGGGCCGGTCCGCCCTTTTGTCCCTCATCGAAAAAAAAGGGTTTTACCGCCGGTTCGTCAAATCGGAAGTCGATCCGGTCCGTTTTTTGATCAAGCTGCAAAAAAAAGCCGGACGGCCGGTGTTTCTCGTTCCAACCGCCATGTTCTTCAGCCGAAAACCGAACCGCTCGATTCCCACGATCATCGATATCCTCTTCGGGCCCGAAGAGCGGCCTAAGCGGCTGCGCCGATGGTTTACCCTCTTAAAAAACCCCGGCGAAGTTTTTGCCGAGGTCTCGGAGCCCCTCAATCTCGAAGAGGCCCTGGCCTCTTCTGAACTTGCCGGGCTGTCCCTGGATGAACAGGCCCGGGAAATTCGACGGAAGCTGATCCTTCAGACCAACCGCCACCGCCAGAGCATCCTCGGCCCGGTGCTCAAGACCCGCGAAGAACTCAAACAAAGCATCCTGACCGCCGAACGGCTCCAGGCGTTCATGAAAGATCACGCCAAATCCAAAAACATCGCCCTTCACACCGTCTACCGAAAGGCCAACAACCACCTGGAAGAAATCATGGCCAAATACAACATAGCCGTGATCCGGGCCGGGGAGTTGGGGGTGCGATGGCTCATCCGCTGGATGTTCGAAGGCGTCTCTTACAGCCGCCAGGAGGTCGAACAGGTCAAGATGACGGCGCAAAAAGCGCCGCTGGTTTTCATTCCCTGCCACAAAAGCCACATCGACTACTTGATCATTTCCTACATTCTGTTTCACAACCACATGCCCTGCCCTATGATCGCCGCCGGCAAAAATCTCTCCTTCTGGCCCCTGGGGCCGTTTTTCCGAGGCAGCGGAGCGTTTTTCATCCGCCGCACCTTCCGGGGCGCGATCCTCTACGCCAAGGTGTTTTCCGAATACATCTTCCGCCTGCTCAAGGAAGGGTTCAACCTCGAATTCTTTATCGAGGGCGGACGCAGCCGCACCGGCAAGCTCATTCTGCCGAAGCTCGGCCTGCTGTCGATCATTCTCAATGCATACAAGGACGGGGCCTGCGAAGATCTGATGTTCGTGCCGATCTTCATCGGCTATGACCGGGTTCTTGAGGAGAGCGCCTATCTGCATGAGTTGGAAGGAGGGCAAAAAGAACCGGAGAACCTGCGGCAGGTATTCAAGGCACGCAAGTTTCTCAAAAAGCGCTACGGCCGGATATATCTCAATTTCCATGAACCACTGTCGCTCAATGAAATCCAATCGCGAATGGATCTGTCGATCTCGGAGCTGGCGCCCAAGGATTTTAATGCGTTCACCCGCAACCTGGGGCACCGGATCATCCACGCGATCAACTCAGTGTCGGTGGTGACCCCGTACGCGCTGGTCGCCTCTGCCGTTCTGGCCTGGCCCAAGGAACGGTTTTCTTACGAGGAGCTGTCAGAGACCGTCTATACCTTCATGACTCACCTGACCACCCAGCAGGCGCGGCTTTCCGACACGCTGCTCATGGACCACCAACGGGCGATGGAACAGGTGATCGAGGCGTATATTCAGCGCAAATTCATCGAACAGGTCGCCGGGGACAAGGAAACGGGGTTCGAAGACGCCGTGTTCTTGGTCAACGAAAACCGGCGCCCGCTGTTGGAATACTACAAGAACAACTGCATCGCGTTTTTTGTCCCGGCGGCCTATACCGCCATGGCGATTCTGCAGCTCGATGCCTTCCAATTTTCTACCGCCGAGCTGCGCGATTCTTACAGCCTCCTGCAGGATCTGTTTAAAAACGAATTCGCCTACGACGTTGAAAAGTCTCCGGAAACCTACGTGCGCAAGACCCTCAAGGCCCTGATCGACGATGCGATCATCATCCCCCATCCCACCCTCCCGGACCGCTACAACGTCACTTCGGCTGGATTTCGAAAACTGAAGCTTTTTGCCCGTTTTTTGAAGCCGTACCTAGAGTCCTACTGGGTGGTGCTCTATTTTTTCAGCGCCCACCCCCAGGGCGAAATCAACGCCAAAGACCGCATCAAGCGGATACAGTCCCTCGGCAACAAGATGTACAAGCGCCGGGAGATCGACCTGAAAGAGGCCCTGTCCAAAGTCAACTACAGCAACGCCGTCGATTACTTTCTCTACCGGGGCGTCCGTGGATCCGAAAACCAGGAAGAGATCGAATACTACCGCGATGCGCTCGAACGCTACCGGGCGATCCTGGCCAAATAAACCGGCCACCCGGGCGCGATGCGCCCC